>SIAQ01000002.1 GCA_009697105.1 Gemmataceae bacterium
TCAAATTCGCCGAGATAATCGGCGAGTTGAGGACCAAGCGAAAGTATTTGATCGAGGGTCATCCGTAACTCCTTGCAAACGTCCGTGGTTTAAGGAGTTACAGTGTACCATAACTGACAGCTGCAATGCAAGTAGCGCTGTCGTACTACGTTACTGTTTGTATCCTCACTACTTGCGAAAATTCCATGCGATTCGGAATCTCCTCGATTAGCGTAATCATTGTAGCGGTTATTTATACTACGCTGGGGCCCGTTGCGCAGAACGCGCTGTCCCAGGAGAAAAGCGAGCCGGCTCGCTGCATCGCGGCGAACGGCGTGGTATTGACGCCATCGTTGAAGGGTTCATGGGGCAGTTTGGTTGTCAACGCTGAGATCCCGGCCGATGTTCTCCTGATCGCGTTGTTCGGTGCGGAGTTCACGCTTCCATCAGGCAACGTGAGCGTGCGAGCGATCGCCGATGTCGGCGAGCGTGGCCCCGTTCCCGTCCTCGAAGCGGCCCTTCGGTTTCACGCGCCGAAGTCCGCCGATCTCGAGGTTTCCTTGGAGCGCGGCATACTCATCCTGACGAATACGAAGAAATCGGGGTCGGCACGGGTACGCCTACGATTTCGGGCCGAGATCATCGAAATCACCTTGGACGAGCCAAAGGCTCGGCTCGCAATCCAGGTCTACGGTCGCCACGTGCCGGGGCCCGTGAAATTGGACGATCCCAAAGAAGACGATCCGGTTGCCTACATTGTCTTCCTTGCCCTTGAAGGCCATGCCGTGATTACGACCGAGAAGCACGCTGCCCGTTTGCATGTGGCGCCTGGCCCCGGGCTTTACTGGTGGGACAGCGTGACGCGTGCCGGCGAGGTCGTCCGTTTTGAAAAAACGCCCGATTTTGCCAAGCCCATGACTGAAGTTGAACGAAAGTCGTTTGAGACGATCTGCGGATTCGCCAAAGCGTGGGCTGGGGAACCAGGCGATATCGCCATGACGTTGCAAAACGCCGCCGGTAAGCCGAATGCAACGGAACGCAAGGCAGGGGTGGTAGCGCTGGGTGCTCTCGGCGAGTTGTCTCGTCTGATGCAAGTGTTCAACAACAAGGAACACGCTGACACGCGCGACATGGCGATCCTCGTCCTGAGACACTGGCTCGGCCGTGAGCCTGGGCAGGTATCTCGCCTTTATGGACACCTGACCAAAGTCGAGAAATATTCGTCAGCCCAGGCCAGGACCTTGCTTCACTTATTGAACGGAATCGAAGCTGAAAAGCGACACGAACCAGAGACGTATGATTTGTTGATCCAGGAGCTCAAACATAGCAAGCTGCCGATCCGCGAGCTGGCACATTGGCATCTTGTTAGATTGGCGCCGGAAGGAAAGTCAATCGCATTTGACGCGGCGGGTGACGAATCGCAACGCTTGATGGCCGTCGAAGCCTGGCGTCGCCTGATTCCGGAGGGGCAACTGCCTCCTGCTCCCAAGAAAAAAGCGCCGGCCAAATAAACCTACGAGTTCGCCAGCGCTCCAGCGGAGAATTGGCCTGGATTCTTCGTAACAATGCGGCGGGCCTGGCCCTGCCGAATTCTCACGAATTCAGCTACGGCGCCCGATGAAGCAATGGCGTGTTAGACGATGCTACACCAATGACGATGCTACACCAATATTGACCACTCTGAACAAATTGGATGATGGTGCGATGAAAACGTTGACCATTTGTTTTCTTGGCGGATTGGCCGCCACCCTTACGATGCCAACCGCCCATGCCCAATTTTTTCCGGGTTATCGGCCGAACTTTCCCGTCATGCCGCAGCCGGGTTTTGGCAATCCCTTTTTTCCAATTGGGTCGCCTGGTTTCAACAAACTGAACGGGCAGGCCGATGTAATGCGTGCTTTCGGCGACGTTACGAATTCCTACGAACAGGCACGCATCGCTCGCGAGAAAGCAAATCAAGCGAAAATCGAAACTAAGCGCCAGGCCTTCGATCAAATGTTGTATGAGAAAGCAAACACACCCACCTATCTCGAACAGTTGGCGAAAGACAAGTCGGATTACCTGACGCGCATCATGAATTTTCCGCAAAAGGCAGAGATCTATGATGGCCGATCTTTGAATACCATGCTGCCGCTATTGCAGAATCTCTCCGAATCGGGATCGCAAGGCCCTCCAATCGCCTTGCCAAAATTTGCCGTGAGCGCGCTGAATCTATCTGTCGGCGGTCAACCCAGCGTCGGTATGCTCGCCAATAAGGCACCGCTCCGTTGGCCTTCGGGATTGCGCGGCACCTACCAGAAAAATCTCGACAAACTCATTCCCGCAGCCGTGGAGTCCGTGATTGACGGAGCGCTCTCAATCAAATTGCTCAAAGACATCCGAGGCGAAATGAAGTCGCTTCGCGAAGACACCCGCGCAAAGCTCCAGCGTGACGAGATCGATTCAAGCTCCTACTTCCGCGCGATTGAATTCTACAACGACCTGGAACCGTCGATCAATGCCCTTGATCGCCCGGACGCCCGAAATCAACTATCCGGCGTCTACGAGTCCAAGGCGCGAAATGTGCCAGAGCTTGTCGAGTTTCTCTGGGACAACGGCCTAGGATTCGCGCCCGCATCTCCTGGAAACCAGAACGCCTATCAGGTGACTCATGACGCATTCGTCCGATTCGCCCGCACCGCCCAATCCAGCGCAGGATTCGCCTCGATCAACGCCCCCATTGCGCCAGTCGGAAAGAAAAAATAGCTCAATCGCTTAAGTTCCAAATCACAAATCTGCGAGGATTGTACTCATGCCGTTCACCTGGTTGCCATGTGTTGTGCTTTGCTTGGCGTCTGTTCAAGAAAACACTCTTGAAATCGTCAATACGCGGGTCACTTATGGCTACCTCGGGGCGTTGCGACCGAAACTCGCCGGCATCCTCCCTGGCGACACCGCGCACTTTACTTTTGAGATCAAAAACCTCAAACTCGATGCGAACGGCAAGGCATCCTACAGCATCGCCATCGAAATTCGCGATGCCGAGGGTAAGCTGTTCTTTGAACAAAAACCGCTTAATGCCGTCGCCCAGAATTATCTTGGCGGCAACTCGCTCCCCTGTGCGGCGCATGTCGAGCTGCCCCTTGATGCCAAGCCCGGCGCCGTGAATTGGAAAATCACGATCAAAGATCGTTCGACCGCACAAACCGTCAACGTCACTGGCAGCGGCAAAATTCTGCCCGCGGACTTCGGCATCGTCCATGTGGGGCTATTCGCCGATGTTGAGGCTCGCGCTCCCGTGTCCGCCATCGCCGTCGTGGGCGATTCCTTCTACCTGCAATTCGCCGCCGTCCGTTTCGCCCGTGACAAGGAAACCAAGCAACCCAATGTTCACCTCGCTTTGCGCATCCTCGACCAACAGGGAAAACCCACAATGGCCAAACCGATCCTCGGCAAAGTCAATGCTGGCGTTCCAGAGGACGAACATTTTCTCACGAATCAGTTCGGCATAACGTTTAACCGCGAGGGCCGTTTCACCATTGAATTGAGCGCGCACGACCAAATCACCGGCAATCGCGCCCAGATCAGCTACACGATCCGTGTGCTTCCGCTGGAGTAGTGGCATTCTTGATACGTCCATCCCCGAGGCGGCTTGGATCGCTCAGCAGGCGGGCAATTTCAACGTACTCTCGGCTACCGAAGTGAATCCGCTCACGTACATCATTCACGATCTCGATACCAAGTTCACCAAGCAATTCGATGATATCCTTGAAGCGGATGGCGCGGAAATCGTCAAGGTTGAGTCGGATGCTATATGAGGAAAGGTGTCAGGACCCTTTTTCATGTAGGTGTATATGCCTGTCTTAATGGGCCCTAACACCTTTCCTCAAACGATTCCTTGCGAATAGCGTCCAATCACTTATCCTTCGGGTCTTCTTCGGGGCGAACAAAGCCTTTGAGTCCTAGTATTTCCTCCAGGCGGACCGTTTCCTCAAAGGACAAACTTCCGTGCCGTCGCGGCGATACCTTTGACAACGCACGCCGAAGCGCAGGTGTGTAACTGCTCTTTGGATGGGCTGCCAACACTTCGGCTAATTTGGGTACGATCGCTTTATGTTCTTCAGTCAATTCTCGGTCGGCTTGAATGAATATCAGGAAATCTCGTTTGTTGAGCTTCGCCCAAACCTTCGCATCCTCGCCGACGGGTTCTGTGATGTGCACCGTCACCACGCTGGACGCAATGAGTACGCCCTGTGGCCCACCGGAAAGAGACAAAGGATAAACCGCGTAAACTTGGTATTCGCCGGGTTTCGGAAACGCCATGTGGAATTGAGGCTCCATCTGTACCAGGACGCGATATTGGTAATGCAAAGACTTGTTCGGTTCAAGCATTAATCCTCGGCGGTCCCGCTTTTCTGCGACCGAGAATTTCTGAAACTCTTGAAAAATATCGCCTTTAGCAGCAATCCAGAGCCGCGCTTCTGACCTGTGGGATTCTACGAATACCTCCAATACATTGATTGGGGCCTTCGACCTATTATGTAATCGCAAATCGAACAGCACTGGTTCGCCCAATACATATTCCTTGCGAGGAGGCGAAAACTCAAGCCGATCGTCGGCCTTCGGGGGAGCGACATACTCCTTTCGAGTCGGCAATTCATCCTTCGGCTTTTCGGAAATTGGAGGCGCAGGAATCGCCTGATCTCAATTGCAGCACGGCAAGGAAGAAATACAAACAACGGCCACAAACGCGATTCCAAAACTCTTCATGACAGATGCCTTTTTAGCCTACTGACTGTGTTGAGATTTAGCCGCTTGCGGCTTAGCGCTCGCAAGGCGCCACGCGAGCGCTAAGCCGCAAGCGGCACCCCGTTCGCGATGCCCGAATGCGAACAATCGCGGATGAAATATCTCCGCGAGAATCTCCAAGGATTCGACGAGCCTCGGACCCGGACGGTTGAAATATTGGTTGCCATCGACAATGTAAACCTGGCCCGACTGCACTGCACGCAGCGCTTCCCATGCATTTCGTTGGGCGGTGTCGGCCAATTCGATCTGCGTTTTTTTGAGATCGAATCCGCACGGCATCGCAATGATAACGTCTGGATCACGCTCGAGCAACGCCTCGAACGTCATCCACGGCGAATGTTTGCCTGCCTCGCCGAACAGGTTTCGCCCGCCGGCGAGCGTGACCAGTTCCGGCACCCAGTTCCCCGCCGCCATGAACGGATCGAGCCATTCCAGACAGGCGACCGTCGGTTGCCGTGCCGCTGTCGCCGCCTGTTGTGCAATGTGTTCGACGCGCTGTTGCAGCGAACGAATCAGTTCTTCGCCACGAGATGATACCTTCAGAGCGTCGGCGACGATTCGGATGCTCGTCCAAACCTCGGCCAAATTGTTCGGCGCCAGCGACACCACTGTCGGCGCTCGCGGCAACGCTTGTGCCAAGGCGCGATCGACATCCTTATCGCTGACCGCGCAAACTTCACAATGCGATTGTGTAATGATCACGTCGGGTCGCAGCGCTTCCAACATCACCGGATCGACATGATAGATTGGCTGTGCCTCGCCGAGAAGCGCCTTGACGCGCTCATCGATCTCGCGGCTCGTGCCGTGAATTTCAAAGCGCGGCGCGGTGCAGACGGGCAACGCCTTCACACTCGGCGGATAGTCGCATTCGTGCGATCGCCCAACGAGGTCCACTTCGCAACCGAGCGCGCAGACGATCTCCGTCGCGCTGGCGATCATCGTCACGATTCTTGGCATCGGGGTGCTCCTCCGTTCGCGGTCAAATTCAGGAATCTCACCACAGAGAACACAGTGAGCACAGAGAGAGGCTAATGAATGGAAGGACACGATTTACTCTATATTCTCCTCGCATTCCTCCGTGTTTTCTGTGCTCTCTGTGGTGAGTTTTTTGGATTTGGGCTCGGTTCAATCTGGCTCTAGCTCGATTTCTTGCGATTGCGGCTTGTCGCTTCGGATCAAGTAAACACTGACAAGAATGATGACGATGCCGGCGAAAAGCCAGCCGTGGAGCGGTTCGCCAACGCAGGCGCCGATGAACACGGCGATGATCGGGTTGATGTAGGCATACGTTCCGACTTTCGCCGCCGATACATGGCCGAGCAGCCAATTGAACGCGACGAAGCCGAGCAGCGAGCCGAACACGAGTAGATAGAGGAAGCATCCGATCGCGCGCGGACTGATGGTCTCCGGCAGCGTATGCCATTCGCCGAGGAGCGGGGCGGCGAGGCAGGCTTGGCTCAGTCCGCCGAACAACATCTGAAACCCCGCAGAGGTCAGGTGAGGCAGCGGTATCGCGAGATGGCGAGATAGCAGCGACCCGGCGGCCCACGACGCTGCGGAACCGACGACGAACAGCGTATGGAAATCGTTCAGCAAGCTGAATCCGCCGCGCAGAGCCGGCGCCATCGTAAATAGCATGCCGACAAAGCCGAACGATAACCCCAGCCAACCGCGCCACGAGAGACGTTCGCCTGCCGGCATCAAGATGCCGAACAGCCCCATCCACAAAGGCGTGGTGGCGATGAGCACCGCTGCCACGCCGCTGGGGACTTCGCGCTGGCCAATGTTGATGAGGAGATTCGCGCCCAGGAACAAACACCAGCTTACGGCTAGCAATCCGCTCGCTTCGCGCATTGTGATTCTGAGCGATTGGCCACGACAGAACTGCACTGTGAGAAGGATCGTACCGGCGATGATCAAACGCACACCGCCGAACAGCGCCGCAGGCATATGCTCCTGGGCCATTGCGATGGTCGTCGCCAGGTAGGTCGTGCCCCAGGAGAGATAGATGATGGCAAACGCCGCGGCGATCTTCCAGGGTGGCGGCAGAGCTGGCAGGTGGGAACTCACATCAGGGGAATCGGTCATCATGCGGGATATTCTATGGTCCGATTCCTCGATTTGCGCCGGCGCTCTCCCAAGTCAGGATGCGGGCCATCAAATCGCAGGCGTCGGCATTACCCGTCGGCAGCGGCCAGGCGAGCCGTTCCGTTGCCGCCAATTGCAGTGCCGAACTCGGCGATGCTTCGTAGCACCATAGAGCAACGAACCGCGCGATCAAGCGTCCGCGCCGGCACAGCGCCTGCACGGCACGATCGTCGCCGGCTTCCGCATGCTCACACAGCCATTCAACGAGCATCCGCGCTTCGGCATCATCAAGGCCGCGCGTCAGGTGGTCGTCGTGCAGTATGGCGTTGAGCATGGTTCGGCTCCGTGATAGCACGAATGGCGTTAGGGGTATGAAATGAGAGCAAACAAGCCCAGGGGCGAGGTACTCCGAACCCCTGGGATGAGTTCGTATGATCCCAGAGGTTCCGAACACCCCGCCCCTGGGCTTGCTTCAACATCTACAACTTTGTCGGCAAGCACCCTCTTGACACGGCGTGTTAGTATGATTACCTTGCTGACGTTAGCGGGTACTATCCTTTACAACCATCGTGGAGCGCACGCGTGGGTATTCTTTTTGCCAACGATTCCGCGCCGATCTGGACCAATCCCTGGTGGATCGCGTTGGGCGTTCTCATCGTCTTCATTGCTTTGGCGAGCGTGTTCCGCTTCTTCTTCCTCGTGCGCCTGCCGTTGTGGATTCTGACGCACACTATTTATCGTGCGCGCGTCGCCGGCATCGAGAACCTCCCGGCCACTGGCCCGGCGTTGCTCGTGTCGAATCACGTTAGCTACATCGACGCCTTGATGATAATGGCGGCGTCGAAACGGCGAATCCGCTTTCTCGTCTGGGCGCCGTTCATGGGCATTCCCTTCGTGCGCATCATCCTCCGGACCATGAACGTTATCCCGATCCAGGGCAGCGCCGGGCCACGGGCGATCATTCAAGCTCTCCGCACGGCCAGCGAAGCACTCGCGCAAGGTGAACTTGTCTGCATCTTTGCTGAGGGCGGCATTACACGCACTGGGTTCCTGTTGCCGTTCCAACGCGGGTTCGAGCAGATCGTCAAGAAATACCCGGCGCCGATCATTCCCATCTGCGTCGATCACGTTTGGGGCAGCATCTTCAGCTTTCAAGGCGGCAAGTTACTTTGGAAGATTCCGCAACATATCCCTTACGTCATTCACGTAAGCTTCGGCAGGCCGTTGCCTCCCGACGCCAACGCCTTCGCGGTCCGCCAGGCGATTCAGAGGCTCTCGGCGGAGTCGGCGGTCCGGCGCTCGCAGTATCGCAAGCCGGTGCACCGCGAATTCGTTCGCCAGGCGGTCACGCATCCGTTCCGCTCGTGCATCATCGACCCGAATGCCGCGAAGCCCGAATTGACGTATGGCGAAACGCTCGTCGGCGTCAAACTCCTGCTCAAACGCTTGAAGCCACTGCTCGGCGACGACGCCATGGTCGGCATCTGGCTACCACCTTGTGCCGGCGGGGCCATGGCCAACATCATCATCGCTTGCCTGGGCAAGGTCTCCGTCAACCTCAATTACACTTCTGCGCCGAACCTGATTCAATCGTCGATTCGCCAGTGCAATATCAAAAAGGTCTTGTCCTCCAGGCTGTTCACGCGCAAAGTCCCGCTCGACCCCGGTCCTGGTGTCGAGTTCATTTACCTTGAAGATTTCCGCAAGGACATCGGCAAAGTCGAACGTACCCTCGCCTTCCTCGGCGTACTGCTCCTGCCTGGCTGGGTGCATGAATATTTGCTGATGCGCCTGGGCGGGCAAAAGATCGACGACCTGTGCACGATTATCTTTTCCAGCGGTTCGACGGGCGATCCCAAGGGCATCATGCTCACGCACGCCAACATCGCCGCCAACGCCGAGTCCGTGATCCAGGCGATCGATCCGCAGCCCAAGGATCGCCTGCTTGGCATCTTGCCGTTCTTTCACAGCTTCGGCTTCACGATCACGCTGTGGCTTCCGTTACAGGTTGGCGCGTCGATTGTGTACTATCCGAATCCGCTGCAGCCTCGTGAGATCGGCGAGTTGTGCAAGAAGAATAAGTGCACGATTTTCCTGGCGACGCCGACGTTTCTGCGCCAATACTTGCGCCGGTGTGAAGTGGACGATTTCAAATCGCTGCGCCTGATCGTGTGCGGCGCCGAGAAGATGCCGCCATCGCTCGCGCAGGAATTCAAGCAAAAGTTCGGCGTCGAGCCGTTGGAAGGTTACGGCTGCACCGAACTCTCGCCTGTCGCTTGCGTCAACGTGCCCGACTTCGCCGAGGGCAACGTCCGCCAGCAGGGCAACAAGCCCGGCACGATCGGCATGCCGATCCCCGGCGTGGCGGCACGCATCGTCCAGCGCGACACGCTTGTCGATCTGCCGCAGGGTAAGGAAGGCCTGCTGCTCATCCACGGCGCCAACGTCATGAAGGGCTACCTGGGCCGTGACGATATGACGCAGAAGAAAGTCGTTGACGGCGGCTGGTACATCACCGGCGATTTGGCCTTCATCGACCCCGAAGGCTTCATCACCATCACGGGCCGCGAGGAACGCTTTGCCAAAGTCGGCGGCGAAATGGTGCCTCTGGAAAAAGTCGAAGACGAGCTGCACCTGATCCTGGGCACGAACGAAAAGATCTTTGCGGTGATGGCCATCACCGACGCGAAAAAAGGCGAGCGCGTCGTCGTCCTGCACCTCGCCATGGGCGAAAAGTCGGTGCAAGAAATCTGGAAAGGGCTAGGCGAACGCGGCTTGCCGAACATCTACATCCCTAGTCAACGCGATTTCTACCTGGTCACGGAACTGCCGATCCTGGGCAGCGGCAAGCTCGATCTGAAGAAGTGCAAGCAGATGGCGCAGGACATCGCCGGCGGCGGGGAGTGATGCCGTTTTCCGCGCGCGGCTTAGCGCTCGTGTCGAATGTTCCGAACGCCAAGCCGCAAGCGGAGAAACAGCGAGCTTTGTTGATGAGCGGCGGTAGATATGGTATCCTGGGTGATGGGATTCGTGTTTATGTTTAGCGCCCGCTCGGCGCCATGCGAGCGCAAGGCCAAATCAGGGAACCGGAAATGAGCAGCGGACTCACCATCTCCAGGCCGCGCGGCGTATTCACAACCGAACAGTATCTCGCCCTCGAACGCGCAGCCACCGAACGCCATGAGTATCTCGACGGCGAAATCATCGCGATGGCGGGTGAGAAGTTGCCGCACGGGCTAATCTCGACGAATCTGATTGGGCTTTTCGTCACGCAATTGAAAGGCACGCCCTGCTTTGCCGTGTCCAAAGACACAAAGGTCCGCAGCGGTCTCGGCGTCGTGCCCGCGCGAAACGTCAGCGGGATGTTCTCGTATCCCGATATCCTCATTGTCTGCGGCGAGCCGGAATACTTAGACGACGTCGGGGACGTGATCGTCAACCCGTCGGCGATTGTCGAGGTGTTGTCGCCGTCAACCGAATCGTTCGATCGCGGCGAAAAGTTCCAGCGCTACCGCACCCGGAATGCGACGCTGAACGACTACCTTCTGGTCTCGCAAACGCGCCCATTCGTCGAGCATTTCCGTCGCCTACTCGACGGCACCTGGAACATGCGCGAATCGGTCGGCCTGGATGCGACCGTCACAATCGAATCAATCGGCTGTGCGCTGAAGCTGGCGGAGGTTTATGATCGGATTGCGTTTGCGGACCAAGCCCAGGGGTGAGCGTGAGCGAACCCCTGGGATACGTATGACGTGATCCCAGGGGTTCGCTTCGCTCACCCCCTGGGCTTGTGGACTACTTCTTCGCCGCGATCACCTCGCGCCCACTCATCCAAGGACGCAGCACCTCCGGGACCAGCACCGTGCCGTCGGCTTGCTGATTGTTCTCGAGCAGCGCGACCAGGCATCGGCTGACGGCGACGGCGGTGCCGTTGAGCGTGTGAACGAAGCGTGTGCCTTTGTGGTTCGGGCCTTTGTAGCGTATGTTGAGCCTGCGCGCTTGAAAATCGGTGCAGTTCGACGTGCTGGTGACTTCGCCGTACTCGCCTTCTTTGCCGCGGGCGGGCATCCAGGCTTCGAGATCGTACTTGCGATACGCCGGGCCGCCGAGATCGCCCGTGCAGGTGTCGATGACGTGGTACGGCAGCTTCAATCCCTGGAAGATCGATTCCTCGATGCCGAGAATTTCCTCGTGGATCGCGTCGGACTGTTCCGGCGTGCAGAACGCGAACATCTCGACCTTTGTGAATTGATGCACGCGATAAAGCCCGCGCGTGTCGCGCCCCGGCGCCCCGGCTTCGGTGCGGAAGCAATGCGATAGGCCGACGTATTTCAACGGCAGCTTCGGCTCCTCCATAATCTTGTCGCGATGCATGCCGCCGAGCGTGATCTCCGCCGTCGCGATCAGGCACAGGTCGCTGTCGGCGATCGAGTAAATCTGCGTGCCTTCGCCTCTCGGCATGAAACCGATGCCTTCGAGTACATCGACGCGCGCGACATCGGGCGTAATGATCGGCGTGTACCCGTGCTTGAGGAGCGTGTCCATGGCGTAATGGATGAGGGCGAGTTCGAGCAGCACGGCTTCATTTTTGAGGAAGTAAAACTTCTGCCCCGCAACCGCCGCCCCTGCTTCAAAGTCGGCGAGATCGAGCGTTTCGCAGAGGGCGACATGGTCCTTTGGCTTGAAGTCGAACTTCGTCGGTGTGCCCCAAACCTTGACGACCTTGTTGTCCTCGGGCAGTGCTCCAATCGGCGCAGCCGGGTGCGTCATATTGGGGATGGTCGAGACGACAGCTTTGAGATCGGCTTCGACCTGTTTGAGTTGAGCGTCAAACGCGCCGACCTCTTCGCGCAACTGCTTGCCACGCGCGATGAGTTCCTGCTTCTTGGCGGGATCCTTCTCGCCGCCGACCGATTTCGCGCTGGCGTTCGCTTCTTGCTGTCGGACCTGCGCAAGCGAGATGATGCGCTTGCGTTCGTCATCGAGCGTGACGACCCGATCGACATCAGCGGTGACGTTGCGGTTTTTGCAGTTGGCTTTCACAGCCGCGAGGTTTTCACGGATGAAGTGGGTGTCGAGCATGATTCCCTTCTCTGATCGTAGTAATCGTAGACAGCTTTTTGTTGTATCGCTGCAATGACATCAGTATCATTATGGCCACCGTCCGGATTTTCCACTGTGCCGTACGAATTGGCCTATTTCCCAAAGAGAAGCGTTCGTGGACGGCGGTGACGGCATTCATTCCCGCGACATCGGGCAGGGGCGAGTCGATTTGCAGGTCCTCGCCAAGATGGCTTGCTTCGACTGAATCAATAGGCGGGCTGACTTGGAGTTGCTGTGTGGAACTCTAAAGGAGGATCGCGCATGGAGACAGCCGTCCTGATTCTCCGTTTGTCTGTGCTTTGTTTCGTGGTCGGTGCCGTTGCGTTCGGGTATTATCTTCGAACCCGAAATCGTTGGGCGTGGACCATCGCCGTGGTGCTTTGGATTTTCGGCGGTCTTGGCGTCAGTTTGTGGTTCTAGTGACAGGGACCGCATTGCGGCTCGCCGATCTTCCACCTCTCGACATGCTCGCGCAGTGCCGGGAAGAACTCCGCGAAGTCGTTGCGCAGCGCGTCGAAATTCGCAAGCAGTTCCGACACGGCTTTTTCCAGGGCGAACTCCTTGCCCGTGCGTGCGGCGAGGCGCATCGATACGCGCTGCAGGGCCGCGGCGATGCCGTCGATTTGGCGGTACGAGCCGAGCCGATCGTCTTCAAGCATTCGATTGAATGCCGCCTGAGCGTCCGCGGGCAGGGTGATGGGATGCGCCCGAATGTCAGCGTATAGGCGAGCCGTAAAGGCATCGAGTGGTTCCGCTGCGTAGCGATCCCAATCGAGCGCGAGGTAGTGGTCGTAGAAGACATCGACGAGGATGCCGGTGAAGTGCCGATAGTCGCCATAGATGCGAGCGCGACTGCGATGAACGACAGGGTGCGCGTCGGTGAAGATGTCGATCGCCTGATGCAGCCGCATGCCGCGCGTGAAGGACGCGGTCATGGTGCGGCGATCCGGTCCCTTGACGAGGTCCGCGAGCAAATTGCCCAGCCGCGCTTCGATGTCGGATTCCGCAAGATAGACGTGAGCTAGCCAGTTCACGACGCCCCCTCTTGCGTGGCTGAGAGCTGACAGCTTCCCCCTACCACCCCAGTGTCCAAGCCGCGAGGCGAAGCTTGCCTGACATCGTCTTCATCGCCTCGTTGACGGCGCTGTGCTCGAAACCCGAGTGCATCTTGCAATTTTGGCAGCGGCTGTCCTCGCGGCTTTCCCAGTAGCTCCAGTTCGTCTTGGTCCAGAACTCCTCCCATTCCTGGAAATAACCTTCGCCTTCGATCAGGTAGCACGGCGCCTTCCAGCCCTTCGGCGTGAAGTTTACCGTTGACCACGGCGAGCACGGCAGCTCCACCATGCCGGCGGCGAACTCCAGGAACTTGGGCGTCGCATTGATGCGGTACTTCCGCGCCAACTCGCGGATCGCCTTGAACTTCTCGTGCGTCTGTTCCTTCGTCAAGAAAATGTCGTTCTCCACGCTCGCATAATCATAACCAGGCGACACGAGAATGCCGTCGGCTTTCAACGTGTCGGTGAGCTTGCACAGCTCCTCGATCTCGGACACCTTCGTCTCTCGGTAGACGGTGGCGTTCAGGTAGATGCGATAGCCGAGCGATTTGCCTTGCTTGATCATCTCGACGGCTTTATCGAAGACGCCTTCGCGATTGCAGACGAAGTCGTGGGTTTCCTTCATGCCGTCAAGGTGGATCATGAGGAAGAGCCGCGAGCTGGGCTTGATGATGCCGTAGACTTTGGTGTCAAGTTTGAGAGCGTTGGTGCATAGGATGATGTGCTTATCGCGCTGGATCAGGCCGTCGAGGAGATCCTTGAGTTCGGGGTAGAGCGTTGGTTCGCCGCCGCAGATGTTGACGATGGGGGCGCCGCAGTCATCGACGGCTTTGAGGCAGCGTTCGACGGACATGCGGTCTTGCAGTTTGCCGGTGTAGCGTTCGACGGAACAGCCCAGGCAGGCGAGGTTGCACGTGTAGAGTGGCTCGAGCATCAGCACGGTCGGGTAGCGTTCGCGTTTGGCCTTCTCCATCTTTCGGCGATGGGTGAACTGGGCATAGGTAAAGCTAAGGGGAAAACGCATTGCCAGGAACCTCGGTATGGGAATCCACGATGGAGGAGAATGTACCAAACGAGTGCTGATTTTCCTACGTCAATTTCCGCATTGTTGTTTACGTTTAGCGCTCGCGCCAAAGCGCCATGGGTCACGGCGCTTTGGCGCGAGCGCTAAACGTAAACGAATTCACCGCAACGGCACGCTGCCATCGAGATAGCGCCAATCTTTCAGGAAACGCAGCAAATCCGCCATTTCGCGCACGTTGATCGTTTTCTCCAACCCCTCCGGCATCAGCGAAATGCCCGTGGATGCGATTTCGTCGATGTCCTTGCGCAACACGACATCGACCTGATTCTCCGCCCGTTTGAGCGTGATGCTCGAGGCCGACTCGTTCGTCAACAGGCCGGTCAGAACTCGGCCATCCTTGGTAGCGACGACATAGTTGACATAATTCGTATCAATAGCGGCGTTCGGAGCGATGATGTCGAACAACATCGCCGACTCCGTTTTCGTCCGCGTGTCGGCAATGTCCGGACCGACATCGACGCCCACGCCGGCGACGCGATGGCAGGTCGCGCAGTGTTTCTTGAAAATCTCGCGGCCATTCTTGGCGTCGCCTTTGATCGTCAACGAAGCCTGATACTCGGCCAGGGTCTTCTTCTGATCGGCGGGAATATTGCTGGCGAGCAGCTTCTTGGCCCGTTCGCGAATGGCGGGGTCCTTGTGATTGGCGAGTTGCCTGGTACGCAACGTGTCAAGTTCGCTGGCCTTCAGACGGTTCGCTTCGATCTCGTCGAGCAGCACATTGATCCGCGCCGGTTGCCGCAACATCGCTTCGAGGATTTCACGGCGCAACCCCGGCGTCGCCGCGGCCCAGAGCTTGATGAGCAGCGCGGGCACTTCCTTGTCCTGCTGTTGCGCGAGTGCGCGCAGGGCGGCGATGCGGAGTTCCTGGGAGGGCTCTTTTTCGATTATTGGGCGAAGTGAATCTTTAGCGGTATTCCAAGGTGCGAATGACAAGACATTCACCGTCAACAAGCGAATTGACTGTTTCGCATTCGAGTCACGAGATACCTTGGCGGCGTCGGAAAAAACGTCCGTTACGGTTTTTAGGTAGAGTTTTTTCCCAGCAGGCGGCAGGTCCTCGGCCAGATTTTCAAACCGGACGCCTCGACGTTGCAAACCAGTTGCGAGTCCCTGCAATCCACTCCATCGAAGTGTTGGATGATTCCGATCGTTGATGAGGTCGAAAGTGAATCCAATGTTTCCGTATTTTTCGAAGCTAGCGATTAGAGTCGCCATCTCTTGTACCATCAGCGCATCATTGCCCTGCGCGCCAAGCTGATCTAATGCTGAAAGCTCAACCCAAGATAAGAAAACGGGGTTCGCATATGGCGGAAGTGCGGATTGCAATGCGATACGCATCCATCTATCTAGTTCTCTTTTGTGTGCTATCCATGCCAAAACCGGCACGGCGGATTTTTCGTTGCCTCCAATGGATAACGCCAATTGAAAACAAAAACGGTCATCCCGTCCTGAAATCGTTCCTCCAATTGCAACGGCATCCAGAACGCGCTTTCCTGGTTTTTCAAAACGAGGCTCAAGTAAACGCAGAGCGTGCTCGCCAACACGCGGGTTTTTGTGCTCCATCATCTTCTCAAGCTGTTCATCGCTCAGCCTCCCCAACCGATCCAGCATCCACGCCGCGAGAATCTTCGCATGCGGACTCTTCGTCGTCTCCAGCAGTTTCGTCAACGGTTCCACCATCGCCTTGTCGTTGCGTTCCAGCAACAGCCGCTGAGCCGTTTGGCGGTACCACGGTTCCTCGTGCTCCAGCGTTTTGACGAGTTCCGCGATCGATGCTTTTGCCAAACCCGGTCGCGGCGTCTTCGTCTTGTGGTCCTTGGGCACGATGCGCCAGATGCGGCCTTTGTCTTTGCCGAGCGAAAGATCAGGGCGGTTCTTCAGCTCCGGCGGCATGAAGTCGGGGTGCTCGATCACCGCGCGATACATGTCGGCGATGTACAGCGCGCCTTCGGGGCCATGCGTCAGAAACACCGGGCGGAACCAGTCGTCGGTCGTGGCGAGAAACTCGACGCCTTGCTTGTGCGGCTTGGCGCTGAAGGTGGCCCCTTTGGGCGTGAGGATCTCCATGTGGACGAGGTTGCCGGTCGGTTCGCAAGTGAAGGCGGCGCCGCGATACAGTTTTCCTAGCGCTTCGCCGTGGTAGATGAAAACGCCACACGCGGCGGTGAATCGGCCTTCGTGCAGGCTGGATGTCGTCCAATTTTTCGAGAGCGGATAGACCTTGCCGCCTGACGATAGCGGGCCGTCGTCGAGCACGCTGACATCTTCGAGCAGCGACGGGGCGGCGAGATACGGATTGCGTTTGATGTAGCGGTTTTCCATCACGACATGGCGCAGGTGATGGCGGTTGTCGCAGACGAAGCGGTTGCCCCATTCGTCGAATGTGTTGCCAAATTGGCCCGGGCCGGTGATGGCTTCGTATTTGTGCGGGTTGACCGGGTCGAAGCGGAAGTCCATGCCGGAGAGATCGACGGGCGACCCCGCAGGCTCCTTCGTCGCCTGCGGGCTTGGCGGATGGATCACCTTGCCGCCGCGCAGGCCGTTGGCGCAGTATATCCAGCCGTCGAGGCCGAGGTTCGGATGGCTGACGCGCAGTTGCGGGTTCTGCTCGGCGAAACCGGTGTATAAGACATTTTCCGTATCGGCTTTTCCCCCGCCCTTGGTGTCGCGCAGATGCGTGATCTTCGGGGCCATGGTGACGATCGCGCCGTCCTTCCAGAGCAATAGGCCGTTGGCGAACAGCAGGTTGTCGGCCCAGATCGTCGAGGTCTCGAAGAACCCGTCGCCGTCTTTGTCCTCGAGAATGCGAATTCGGCCCGCGGGCTTCTCGCCTTTGCCTGGCCCGTTCGGGTAGTCGCGCATCTCGACGACCCAGAGCCTGCCGTCGGGATCGAACTGCATCGCCACGGGGCTTTCGATTTGCGGCTCACACGCGACCAGCTCAATGCGCAGGCCATCGTCGAGCTTGAACAGCTTCTGCGCGTCTTGAGGCGATAGCGCCTTGCCTGGCCCCGACCCTTTTTGCGGCAACGCCGGCGGCGGTTGCTGGGCGTACGTGAAAACACCGATGCCGATGAACGCCAACGCCAAAATCGCGATTGCTCTGCGCATGAAAGCCTCCTGAATCGTTGTCGTATTTTGTATTCCGCTTGCGGCTTAGTGCTCGGATAATTCCACTTGAGCGCTAAGCCGCAAGCGGAGGAAGGTCAACTATCCGGTGCATAGATCGAACGCCCGCCATCGACCGGAATGCATACGCCCGTCACGAAGTCGTTGTCGATGAGAAACATCACCGCCTGGGCGATGTTCTCCGGTCGGCCTTCGCGTTTCACGAGCGTGGCGTCGATCGCCTGACGTTTTTCAGCCTCGGGCAGGTCGGGCGGGAGCATGACGGGGCCGGGCAGAATGCAGTTGACGCGCACGGCCGGGTTGCGCGTGCCAAGCTCAACGGCCATGACGCGCGTGAGTGTCGGGATGGCGCCTTTGGACGCGAAATAGGCGGCGTAATTGAGGTAAGGCCGATGCGTCGCCCAATCGCCGACGGTGATGATGCTGCCGCCTTCGGGTTGCTTGACCATCGCCAGGCCGGCGTGCTGCGTGCAGAGGAAGGTGCCGAGTGTGTTAATGTCGAAGAATTGGCGCACATCTGCAGCAGTGACATCTTCGAGTGGCTTGCTGCTCCATGTGGCGGCACAGTTGACGAGGACATCAAGCCGGCCAAAGCGATCGAGCGTCGCCCGGATCAATTCGCGCACGGCCGCTTCATCCCCGAGATCGGCAGGCAGTGCGATCGCCTCCACGCCTTGGCGTTGATAGCGTTCGACAGCTGCGGCCGCCTCGTCACCAGACGTACGATAGTGGATCGCCAGAGCATAGCCGCGCTCCGCCAGCGCGTCGGCAACATGCGCGCCGACGCGGCGTTTGCCGCTACCTGTCACAAGTGCGATCTGTCGATTCGGCATGTCAGTTAGTGGTTCGTTGTAAATTCTTATCTGGCCGTTAAACACTATTGTATCGCGCAGCGTTCGGCGATTTCATGGTTGTCGGTGGCGTCAATAATAAGTCGTCGGGACAAGTTTTCCACTCGTGTTGGTGCTCCGGGCGGGCTGCCAAGCCTGTCCCCAGGAAAACTGCGCTGTAGTATGAGACCATTGGCTTCCGGTGTTCTACGATCTCTATCGTGCGTCGCGCTTACTGGGTTACACATTCGAGGATTCACATGCCGCTTTGGCAAGCCGTTTTGCTTGGCGTGATCCAGGGGCTGACGGAGTTCCTGCCAATCAGCAGTACCGCACATCTGCTGGTTGTTCAGGAGTTGCTGGGCCGATCACGCCAGGAACTCAAGGACGATCCATTCACCGTCGTCATTCAGCTCGGTACACTGGTCGCGGTATACTGGTATTTTCGTGGCGACGTCGCTCGCCTAGTGCGCGGGTTTATTCGCGACATCGCCGAGCGCCGGCTGTTTACGAGCGCGACGCCGGAAGGCAGGACGGCCAAGCAGATACTCGTCGGCACGTTGCCGGTGGTTGTCGTGGGGCTATTTTTTCACCGCTGGTTGAAGGAAACGTTCTACGATCCGCAGTCGATCGCTTGGGCCGCCATTACCTTTTCATTGATGATGGCGATTTCCGAATGGCGGTCGGCCCGGCGGCAGACCTGGCGCGGCGACGACGATCTTACCTACTTCGACGCCTTCGTCATTGGCTGCTTTCAGGCGCTCGCCTTCATGCCTGGCGGGTCGCGTTCCGGCACAACCATAACCGCCGGGCTGTTTGTCGGCCTGTCCAGGCCGACGGCGGCGCGGTTCTCGTTCCTCTTGTCGCTGCCCAGCGTCCTCGCCGCCGGCATGAAGGAACTCTACGATTGGCTTAAAGTCGCCCGTGCCGAGCCGGCCATGCAAGAACGCATGACCGATCAAGCGATCGCTATGCTCGTCGGCGGCGTGGTATCAGCCATCGTCGGCTACCTCGCGATCGCCTGGCTACTGCGTTACCTGAGCGAGAATTCGATGCTGGTTTTCATCCTCTATCGCATCGCGCTGGGCGCCGCCATCTTCGCGATGATTGCTGTAGGCTGGCTGCGGGCGTGATGGGCGTGAGCTCAAAAGGCGGAGGATGCCTGGGAAGCGGCGTGCGACGTGACGGCACGATCGCCGCCGCTTCGTGACGCGGTCAATCGCCGTAATGGTGGCGGCATGCGATGACAATCACGTCGTCGGCCTTGACCGTGTAAACCAAACGATGTTCGTCGTTGATGCGTCGTGACCAATATCCCGACAGATCGCCCTTGAGCGCTTCCGGCTTGCCGATCCCCCGAACGGGGCGCGCAGAATATCCTGAATCAGCTGGTTGATTCGCTTGACCAGCTTGCGGTCATGCTGCACAAACCATTGGTAATCGTCCCAGCCCGATGGGGTGAAGGTCAGATTCATTCGGGACTCAACTCTCGGTTTTCCGCCTTGCCTGCGTCCGCCTCGGCAATCGAACGCCGAAGATGCGCCGCATTGGCTGGGCTGGACAAGAGATACAACGTCTCTTTCCACGTGTTGAATTCGTCCAGAGGCATGACCACGACCTGCCCGCCCTGGTCCGTGACGACGATGCACGCCTCCGCATCTGCTAGAACCTGTTCGACGAGCCGCGGCAGGTTCCGCTTGGCCTCTTTCAACGTGATGGCTTGCATGGCAGACTCCGTGATACTTGCGGCGAACAGGGCGGGTGCACTATACCAGATTCATGTCTCGGCAGCGACGTACCAGGAGAGGGCGCAACTCGAATCACGCCTTCGGTCCGAGCCGCTTGAGCGCCGCCACGGCGTCGTTGTCGCCTTGCTCGGCGGCCTTGCGATACCATGCCACCGCTTCCGCATCGTCCTTCGCCACGCCCTGACCAGTGGCGTACGCCACACCCAAGTTGGACTGCGCGATTGCAGTTCCTTGCGCGGCGGCCTTGCGATACCATGCCACCGCTTCAGTAAAGTTTTGATTGATGCCGATGCCCCAGACGAGACATGCACCGTACAGATTCTGTGCGGCACTCAAGCCGTTTTGCGCCGCCTCTTTCCATCGCGTAATGCGTTGAGATGCCCGCTTGTGGACGAATTCTTCGGGACTGTTTTTGATCCTAAATCCGAGTAGATATTCGCGTTCGTCCTCGCGGATATCGGCATTCGGATCGATCTTGGCGGGCGGCGGCGGAGCAACAACGGGCGGTGGTGTTTGCACCCGTCCCTTGGGCGTAAGCTTGGCGAGCGCTTCGAACACGCATTGAAAGAAGAGCCACATGGGAGAACTCCGTAGATCGCGAATGACGCAATGTTATTCGCCGGCCGCGATGGGCCATTGTAACGCATGTGGCTGGAAAGGGAAACAAAATCGGAGCGAGGTCATTGCCGTTTGCCGTGCTGGATCGCGGGGGTTCGCTGCGTTCACCTACGAGCTTGGGTTTCACTTCCCCTTCCGCTCCATCTTAGCCCACGTGTCCGCGAGTGTCACGGCGCGGTTGAAGACGAGTTTTCCTGCTGCCGAGTCCTTGTCCACGCTGAAGTAACCGAGCCGCTCGAACTGGACCTTTACGGTCTCCCTCACCCCCTGCCCCTCTCCCGGGGGGAGAAGGATATTGGAGAGGCTCGGCTCCAGCATGGCCGTCAGCACTTCCAGCGAGTTCGGGTTCAGGTTCGCGGTGAAGTCCTGGCCTTCGGGCACTTCATCCGGGAACGCGACCTTGCACAGGTGATCGTACAGCCGAACCTCGGCGGGGAGCGCGTGCTCGGCACTGACCCAGTGGATTGTGCCTTTCACCTTGCGGCCATCGGGTGAGTTGCCGCCTTTGGTCGCGGGGTCATAGGTGCAGCGCAGCTCGGCGATGTTGCCCGCGGCATCTTTGACGACTTCGTTGCATTTGACGAAATACGCCCAGCGCAGCCGAACCTCTTTGCCCGGCGCGAGGCGGAAGAAGCCCTTCGGGGCGTCCTCGCGAAAGTCGTCGCGCTCGATGTACAATACGCGCGCGAACGGAACCTTGCGCGTGCCGGCGGCGGGATCCTCGGGATTGTTGACCGCGTCGAGTTCCTCAACTTGGCCCTCGGGATAGTTGTCGATCACCACCTTGATCGGCCTCAACACCGCCATGCGGCGCTCGGCTTTCTTGTTCAGGTCGGCGCGCAGGGCGTCCTCCAGCCAGGCCATCTCGATCGTGCCTTCGTATTTCGATACGCCAATCCGCTCGCAAAACGCCCGGATCGCTTCCGGCGTGTAGCCTCGGCGGCGCAGGCCGGAGATCGTTGGCATGCGCGGGTCGTCCCAGCCGGATAGGTGTTTTTCCTTAACAAGCGTCAGCAGCTTGCGCTTGCTCATGACGGTGTAGGTAAGGTTGAGCCGGGAGAATTCGATCTGTTGCGGCGAATAGATGCCGAGCTCTCTGATGAACCATTCGTACAGAGGCCGATGGTGCTCGAACTCGAGCGTGCAGATCGAGTGCGTGATTTGCTCGATGGAATCGCATTGGCCATGGGCCCAGTCGTACATCGGGTAGATGCACCATTTGTCTCCCGTGCGATGATGGTGGGCACGCAGGATGCGATACAGGATCGGATCGCGCAGGTTGATGTTGGCGTGGCCCATGTCGATCTTGGCTCGCAGCGTGCGTGAGCCGTCGGCGAATTCGCCGGCCTTCATGCCCTCGAATAGTTTGAGGTTCTCTTCAACGGAGCGATCGCGAAACGGACTGTTCTCGCCGGCGCGGTTTGGTGTGCCCCGGGTCTCGCGAACCTGATCAGGCGTCTGATCGCAGACAAACGCCTTGCCATTTTTGACGAGCACGATGGCCCATTGATAGATCTGCTCGAAGTAGTCAGATGCGTAGTATAGGCCATCCCACTGAAAGCCGACCCAGCGAACATCGTCCATGATCGAATCGACGTATTCTTGCTCTTCCTTCGACGGGTTGGTGTCGTCGAAGCGCAGGTTGCACGTGCCGCCGTACTTCTTGGCGATGCCGAAGTTCAGGCAGATCGACTTCGCATGCCCAATGTGCAAGTAGCCGTTCGGCTCCGGCGGAAACCGCGTAGCAACACGCCCCGCGAATTTGCCGTTGGCGTTGTGCTCGTCGATGAGCTGGAGGATGAAGTTGGAAGCGGGGGTGGGTGTGGGTTCATTCGCGGACATTACAGTGACTCCATGCCAGGGAAACAAGCTGCGGACGGAAGCCGTGAGGCATCGGCAGTTCGTCCGTTGGGATTATGTTAGTGGAGAGCGGGGGTTCGTGAAAAGTTCACTCACCAAAGGTGCAACAGTTTTGGCGGATGTCTACACAAGAAAAACTTCTGTTCGTTCGATGAGAATCTCATCTTGCGGGATGAGAGGGGCTTTACGCAGCATTACTTTCAGGAATTCAAAAATCCGGTCACTCGCCTCTACGGGATTGGCGTAAATTGTGATGAACGTGTGATAGTCTCGAACCGGCGCGTTCTGTGAGCAACTTGGACACGCGGGCGAAAAGTCTGGTTTCTTGAGAGTCAAATTTCCGTCAGAGGCTGAAGCGTAAGCGAGGCATTCAGGTGGCCTCGCTTATCCTTCAGCCTCGGAAATCCAGTTTTGTCGGTGGCGTCAACTTTGACACGCCCGACAAAAGTACGAGCCGGAAGCGTAAGCGACGGATTTCTCCAGCCCGTCGCTTACGCTTCCGGCTCGTAAAGCGACTTTTGTCGGTTGTTTCAACTTTGACAGGAGTCGTACCATCAAACAACCCCAGTAGCATGGCGAGGAAAGTACAACCCTATGGCGAACGACGGGCCATGATCGTTGCTTGCAGGAATGCGTGGAGGCAGTAGTTTATCCTGGTCGTTGATTTCCGCAAATCGCAAATCTCACCCCAAGAGCAGCTGATGGAAAAAACTTTGGAGTACGATCGATATGGCGGATGACAAATGGATTGCGGAGTTGCGAGCCGAGATGCCGTTGGTGGAGGCGGCCCGGATCGCGCTGAAACGTCGGTTGCCGATCGTTCGCGAACGACTGCCGGCGGCGGTGTTCCAGTCGGCGGAGGATGTCGAGCATGTCCATCAGTTGCGCGTGAGCACTCGGCGGGCGGCGGCGGCGCTGCGAATCTTTACCGACTGCCTTCCCGCTCGGCTGCATAAACGAACGCGCCAGTCGCTGCGCCGCATTCGCCGATCCGCCGGCGAGGCACGCGATTGGGATGTGTTTCTCGAAATGATTGAAGGGCGAATGTCGCGCGCTGCCAACACGCATCGCCCGGGGCTTATCTTCCTCGCCGGCGTCGCCCAGAGCCGACGACTCGCTGCCCAGGAGCATCTCGTCGCCGCTCACGCCGACGAAGCCGGCCCGTTCGCAGGCTGGATCGACGAGGTTCTGCAAACGCTCATCCAGGCAAAGCTCGGCGACAGCACGCTGCGCTCGCTCGCCCAGTCCATGCTGCCGACGCTATTGCGTGAACTGCACGCCGCGACCCAGGACGACCTGCGCGAATACGAATCGCTGCATCAGATTCGCATCATGGGCAAGCAACTTCGCTATGCCATGGAGCTGCTGGCGAATTGCTTCCCGCCGGAGTTTCGCGAGGTTCACTATGCAGCCGTCGTCGAGATGCAAGAAATCCTGGGCCTGGCCAATGACAGCTGGACCGCCTGGAAATGGCTGGACGATCTTCGCCGGCAGATGGCTGGGCGCGAACGGCGCTACTGGAAATCGTGCACGACGGGCATCGACGCGCTTTCACGCTTTCACGAGCAGCGCTTACTAACACAACGCCGCAAGTTCGAGACCTGGTGGCGCGCCTGGCAGAAGACCGGCGCCGAGGAAGCCTTCGCCGAAATGCTGCGGACGGCGTGAATTCACGCCACGGCAATCGCGAGCCGCAACCGCGCCTGGACTTCGAGCCAATCGCGATCGCTGAGCTAGCCGATGGTCGAGAGGATGTCGCTGGCATCGGAGCATTCAAAGTAAGCACGAAAGGCAGACGGATAGCGCAGGCCCGCAGGTGCCCAATCCTGTAAGATGTAGTCGGTCGGCGTATTCGCTACGGGTAGATTCGTCGTCAACACAGCAACGATAATATCCGGCCGCGTTGCGTGATAGAGATCCGTAGATACGACCAAAGCAGGTCGCCGCTTCGGCGTGTGCGCGCCTTCAAAATAGACGGTGACGACCATACCCGGCGAGAGATTCATTTTCGTACCTTGCACTCAGCTATTTTTCAGGAGTCGTCACAGTGCCGTTCGCTGCCGTCGTTGCAGGTTCATCCCATGGGGCACGATCGTGTAGTTTCTTTTGGCAGTGCAATTTGAAGTCCCGCAAGTCTTCCTCGGTCCATTCGTCGCTGACATCGACCGTGGCAAGCGGATTGGCACGCGCGTTCAGGAAATCGACGAAATCCTTCACTGCCGGCAGCTTGTCCTTGGGCAGCGAATGCAGTGCTTCCGTGATTTCGTCGATCGGATTGCGTACGACCATGGGAACCTCGGTCGGATTGTGAGTTTCGATCTCAACACTATCATCATACCGCATCGGGATTTGGTTTCTTCCGCTTGCGGCTTAGCGCTCAATAGAATCCATTCGAGCGTTTATCGCGCACCGTAGAATCCATTTGAGCGCTAAGCCGCAAGCGGAAGAAACAAACCACGCTACTTCTTGCGTGCCTCGCGCAATGTCACCAGGTACTCGACAACATCGGAGAGTTCCTGCGTCGTCATCGATTGATGCAGATCGGCTGGCATGAGCGAGATGGCCGACTTTGTTAGTGATTCGACTTCCGCCATCTTGAAGGTTCGCACGATCGATTCAGCGTCCTTGATCGACACTTCGTCAGGCGTTTTGCTGACGAGCAAGCCGCTGGCGTTGGTGCCTTTCTTTGTTTCAACGACCCATGTTTCGAAGCTGTGGGCGATGCCCGCACTGGGGTAAAGGATCGACTCGAACAGCGCCTCGCGGGCCAGCTTCTTGCCGATCTCGGAGAGATCGGGGCCGACGTTCTTATGCTCGCCGTTTATCTGATGGCACTTCGCACACGTCCCTTGCTTGGCGAAAACGATCGCGCCGTTCGTGGCATTGCCCTTACTCTTGACGAGTTCGCTGATGGCGGACAACGGCTTCTTGTCCTTGGTCGTCGGCTGCGGGAAGAGCTTCGCTGCCTGCTCGCGGATGTCCTTCGCCGACGACAGACTGAGCACGCTGCCGGCGGCGATTTCGAGTTCCTTGGCTAGCTGCTTTGATTGTGCGAGCTTGAGCAATTCGCGAGCACCGGGCTGATTCCGCGCCAATGCACGGGTTGCCTGGCGACGCAGTTCTAGGTCGGCCTTGGCGTCTTGAACAATCGGCAACAGCAGCGAGTTGCCGTTGACGTGGGCCGAGTTGCCCATCGCTTGCACCGTGGCCAGGGCCGCGGCGATTTGCTTGTGCGTCAGGCCAGGCAGGGCGAGCTTGGCGTTGCGTTCCAGGAGCAGCGTCATCGCATCGATGCCCAGCTGCTCGCTCGGCTGATTCTGGGCGATGGCGAGCAATGATCCGTAACGATCGGCAAGGTTGAACTTGCCGACCAACTCGACATACAGCGGCGTGTTGAGCGACTGGTCGAGCAGCTTGTTCACGGCGACGGCATACTTCGGATTCTTGATGTCGAAGTTCTTGAGCCGACTGATCGCTTCCGTTGTGATGAGCTTGCGGCGAGCGGGATCTTCGTACACGCCGAACGCGAGCTTGACGAGGGCTTCGGTTTTGATGTCGCTGTCCTTCTGGAAGTCGAAGGCGCGGAAGTAACGGGGGAGTTCGTCGCCTGGCGTTTTGTCTAATGTAATGATTTCGGACAGCAATTGCGGTGTCTTGCTCGCTCGGGATCGCCAGATGACTTCACGGTACGCAAGCGGAAAATCCGGGAACGATTTGGCCTTTCGCATTTTCAAATAAGCATCGAGATAGGCATCCCAGTTTCGGTCGGCACCAATGCCGAGGGCTTCCAGGTACCATCGGTCCAGCGTACCGCTCGAACCGGTGAGGCCTGCGAGATTTGCCCATGCGTCTGGCGCTTTAGGAGACTTACTGTGCCGGAGAGCGATCGCGCATTCCCTGCGGACTGCCGCATCTTGGTCGAACACCCCAGCCGCAACCCACGGAAGCGGATCAAGCTTATGTTGTCTCGCGATGCGAAGTCCGACGATTCTTAGGTTCGGGTCCTCGTTCCGAAAAGCTAGTGTTACGGTCGATTCCGCATTGTCAGGAATCTGTGCAAGTAGCCAGAGTGCGCGTGCTTGTTCTTGCGGAACCTTTGACTTGACGTAGAGCCCAATCAGGGCGTCCTCGGCTTTCTTGCCCGCTTTGTTCAGGTTTGTCCAGGCGATGTAGCGCGTTGCCAGGTTCGGGCTTTTCAGCGCTTCGATGTTGCCTTCGATGGTGTCAAAGTTAACCTTCGGCACGCTGTACTTCACGCCCGGTGGAGCGACGCGGAAGATACGGCCACGGTCGGAATCGCGCTGAGCGTGACCGCCGACGCCGGGATCGTACCAGTCGGTGACGAAGATCGAGCCGTCGGGAGCCGTGCAAACATCGGCTGGGCGGAACCAGTTATTCTTCTTCGCGCCGTCAAGGATGTTGACGATGCTTGCCTTGTATCCCGCGCCATCGGTCGTCACCGGATACGCACGCACGATGCTCGGGCCGGCGTCGCAGTGAATCATCTGATTCTGGAACACCTTCGGCAGCAAGTTGCCTTCATAGACGCAGATGCCGGTCGGCGAACCTTGATACGTCTGAAGCAGATTGGGCACGACGCCGGGGTCGTTGAGATGCCAATGCTTGAGCGGAATTTCCTTTTCCATATTGGTGCGCGGCTTCTGCCAGCCGGCGCCGGTCATTTCATCGACGTAGCCGTAGTTGCCATACTCCATGACGAAGTTGATGCGCACGCCGCGGTTGCCGTCGTCATCGTTATCGGACTGCCAAAGCGTGCCGAAAGAATCGACGGCGACTTCGAAGTTGTTGCGGAAGTTATGGCCGAGCACTTCGAAGTTCGAGCCGTCCATCTCGCAGCGAAAGACCATGCCCTGGCGATAGGGTTTGGCCTTGTCGTTGACGACATTGCCGGCGAGATCGACGACGGGTTTGCCGTTCTTGTCGTGAACGGCCCCACCGGTGTTGCCGAAGTTCCAGTAGAGCCGGCCATCGGGTCCGAAGACGAACGAGTGGGAGGAATGATCGTGTTGCGCGTTGCCGGTCTTGGTGAAGAGGAATTCCTTGTTGATGACTTTGTCGTTGTCGTCCTTGGTGAAGACGATGATGTTAGCCGGCGCGGAGACGATGACCTTGTTGCCGAGGACGCAGACGCCCATGGCGGAGTCGATATCGCGGCCCTGGTAAAAGGTAGTGACTTTGTCGGCGACGCCGTCGCCGTCGGTGTCGTCGAGGATGAGGATGCGATCGCCCGCTGGCCGTTTGCCGTTGTTGCCTCGGTAGTTGACGATGTCGCAGATCCACACTCGGCCACGGTGGTCGATGTCGAGGTTGACGGGGTTGGTGATCTTTGGCTCAGAGGTGAAGAGCGACGCCTGGAGATCGGGATGCACGTCGAGGTTTTTGACGGCGACTGCGGGGTCGTGCACCGCGTCGTTGGAAGTAGCAGGCGGGGCCTTCTTCTTTTGGGCAATGGTGTTGATCGAGAAGATGGCGAGCAATGCTAGCGCGAGCGCGGGCAGGAGAAATCGACGAAACATGGCGTAGAGCCTCCGAAACGGGGAACGAGGGATTCTTGAGGTAGATGTTAGCGAAAAGCCCAGAGGCGGTCGCTGAAATTTATGGCGAGGCGTGCTCAGCGAATGTCGCTCAATGAGCCGGCAGCGTAAGCGACAGTCAGGTGATAATTACCGTCGCTTACGCTTCAGCCTCGTACTTTTGACGGGAAGCATCAAAGAATGAGGCGAAGAAGCGCGGCCATGTGGGAGCGTCTCGGATTGGCTGGCATCAGGACGCTCGGCTCATGAGTCAAATCCACTTGCGTGCAGTGTAGCCAAGGAACAAACGCCGAAAATAGAGAGAGCGTTAAAGAGTTAGTACACTAGGCCAATCGACCCTATTCCGAATCCCGTTCGGCGTGTATAATATCTCAAACCACCCTCCGTTTGGACTCTTTTGAATATGCGACGATTCATCCTTGCAGTCTCTTCGTTTCTGGTCCTCGGCGGCATCGTGATTGGCGCACGGCGAGCCGACGCACAACCCGCGATTTCAGCGAAGGCGAACGAGCCGATCGAGAAGATCGTCGTGCCGTTCTTGAACAAGCACTGTGTGCAATGTCACGGTCCGAAGAAGAAAAACGCCGACCTTGTGTTACACATCTACGCCGATGCGAAGTCGATTCTGAAAGACCGCAAGCGCTGGCATGAAGTGTTGCGCATGGTGCACATGGGCGAGATGCCGCCGGTGAAGCAGCCGCGGCCCGATCTCAAGGACACCGATGCGTTCCTCAAGGCGGTGAACGATCTCTTTACGTTGGCGGATTCCTCGGGGCCCCGCGATCCGGGCCGCGTGACGATGCGGCGACTTAATCGCACGGAGTACAACAACACGATCCGCGATCTCGTCGGCGTCGATTTCAAACCGGCGGACGACTTCCCGGCCGACGATGTTGGCCACGGTTTCGACAACATCGGCGATGTGCTGTCGCTCTCACCGGTGTTGATGGAGCGCTACCTCGCCGCCGCTGAAACGATCACGCAACAGGCGATTCTCGTCGGCACGGCGCCGAAGCCGCCGACGCGCACGGTCATCTCGCGCTTCACCGAGCCAAGCGTGCCGAACCCGGACAAAGTGGGTAAGTTCCGCGCGATCACGCAGACCAAGATTCCGCTGCACACGCAGCAAAACCTCACGCAGGAGGGCGAATTCAAGGCTCGCATCCGTGGTTATGGCGTGCAAGTCGGCACGGAACCGATCAAAATCGCGCTGACTATCAACGGCAAGCAGGTCCAAGTTTTCGAGGTTAATGCGAAAGACCCGAAGCTGCCGCAGTCCTACGAGGTGAAACTCGAACTTGCCAAAGGCCCGCAGCGCATGGGCGCGGTGTTGCTCAATGAGGGTAAAGACGAAGCGAGCAAGAAAGACCGCACCTTCATGCTCGAGATGTTCCAACTCGAAGGCCCGCTTGACACCAGGCCGATCCCGCACAAAAAGATCATGGCCCACAAAGAGGGTGCCGCCAAGCCCGATGCGGCGCGCGAGATTCTTACGCGCTTTGTATCGAAGGCATATCGCCGACCGGTTACTAAGGCCGAGGTGGATCGCTTGATTGGACTCGTCGAGAAAACGGAAAAAGCGGGCGAACCCTGGGAGGCCGGCATTCAGATCGCGCTGCAAGCCGTTCTGTGCTCGCCGAAGTTCTTGTTCCGCGTCGAACTCGACCATCGGCCCGATAGCAAAGACCCGCACCCGATCGACGAATATCAACTCGCCTCACGGCTATCGTACTTCCTGTGGAGCACGATGCCCGACGACGAGTTGCTCGATTTGGCAGCCAAGAACCAACTGCACGCGAACCTCGAAACGCAAGCGAAACGCATGCTGGCCGACCCGCGCTCGTATGCGATGGTCGAAAACTTTGCCGGGCAATGGTTGCAGTTGCGATTGCTCAAGTCGCACGCGCCGGATGCGAAGTTGTTTCCCGATTTCGATGAATCGCTGCGCCGGGCGATGATCAAGGAAACCGAATTATTCTTCAACGCCATCATGAAGGAAGACCGCAACATCCTCGACCTGATCGATAGCAATTTCAGCTTCATGAACGAACGACTCGCACGCCATTATGGCATCGCCGACACGAACGGCAATCGGCTGTACCAGAAGCCGATCACCAAGCCGGGCACGCCGTTCGTGCGTAAGTTCGGCGGCGGCGGCGAGGGAAGCGACCAGTTCGTCCGCGTGACGTTCGCCGACAACGAGCGCGGCGGTATCCTGACGCATGCGAGCATTCTGACGCTGACCTCGAACCCGACGCGCACGTCGCCGGTGAAGCGAGGCAAATGGGTATTGGAGCAAGTGCTCGGCACGCCGCCCCCGCCCCCGCCGCCCAACGTGCCCGAACTCGAAGAGAAGGGCGTGCTGAAGGGCACGCTGCGCGAACGCATGGAGCAGCATCGCAAGAACCCGGCGTGCACCAACTGCCACAATCGCCTCGATCCACCGGGCTTCGCGTTCGAGAATTACAACGCGATTGGCAAGTTCCGTTCCAAGGAAGGTGAGCATCCGATCGACGCTTCGGGCGAACTGCCTGGCGGACAGAAGTTCAACGGGCCGAAGGAACTCAAGCAGATCTTGCTACAGAATAACGAGCTGTTCAGCCGAAATCTGACCGAGAAGATGATGACCTATGGCATCGGCAGGGGTCTGGAATACTACGATAAATCGGCCGTGGACCGGATCGTCACCGTGCTCGCCAAAAACGATTTCCGCTTTTCCACCCTGGTGGTCGAGATAACCAAAAGCGATCCCTTCCGCATGCGACGTGGCAAGGACCAAAAGGACAACTAGCCGAAGCGTTAACGCGAGATACGCCATGACCGATGACAGCGACAGCCCGTGGAAAGACTCGCTGGATAAGTACCTGGCCGAGTTCTTCGAGCTTTGCCTGCTGGAAATTTTTGCGCAGATTGAGTGGATCGTCGGTTACGAAGCACTCGACAGTGAATTGCGTAAACTCGTGCCTCGTTCACGGACGGGGAATCAGCATCTGGATCGGCTGTACCGAGTGACGCTGAAGAACGGGCGCAAGGCGGTACTGCTGATTCACATCGAAATTCAAGCGCAGAAAGACAAGCAGTTCGGCAAGCGGATGCTAAGATATCGTTGCGCGTTGCATTTGAAGTTCCAACTGCCGATCGTGAGCGTGGCGATCTTGGCGGACGAGAGCAAGGATTGGCGACCGAGCGAGCACGAGGAATCGGTGCTGGGATTTGGCTTAAAGCTGACGATGGCGACGGTGAAATTGCAGGATTATGCGGATCGCATCGACGAGTTGGAGGCGAGCGACAATCCGTTCGCATCGGTGATCCTGGCCCATCTGAAAGCGCAAGCGACGAAGCACGACCCAGAGAGCCGAGCGACGTGGAAGGTGCGATTCATCCGCAATCTGTACGAACGGAAATTCAGCAAGGAACGAGTGAAGGAACTGTTTCGCCTGATCGATTGGCTGATGCAATTGCCGGACGATTGGGACAAAGTCGTTGAAGAGGAAATCGACAAATTTGAAAAGGAGAAGAAGATGCCGTATGTCACCGGAATCGAACGTCGCGCAATCGCACGCGGCGAAGCGCGCGGCGAGTTGGTCGGCAACTTGCTGACGGCGATGGAGTTGCGCTTTGGCGGTGCGAATCGGCAGGACGTCGCAGCCGTTCGCAAGATCGACGACGTGGGGGCGCTTAGCCGCCTCGTCGAATTTGCAAAGAAAGCCGAGACGCTGGAGCAAGTGCGTGCCGAGTTGAAGCTGGTTTCCAAGCCGAAGCGATGATAATGCACTTCGGTTCAGCCAGCATAACCACACCCCCGAAAATCCTGCGGATTGCCATATTTGACCTTTCGACTGGACGAAAAACGTGGTATCCTATGTAATTAAGCATGAGTATCCCGCCGGCTTTCGTTTTTCGCCTTACCCCACCGATATTCTTCCGCATGCGACGCGGAAAGGACCAAAAGAATGACTAACCATTTGTCACGCCGAACTGTGCTCAAAGGCCTCGGTGCTTCTATTGCCCTGCCCTGGCTCGAAGCGATGGGCCCCTTGCAAGCGTGGGCCAGTCAGGCGCCGGCGGCGAATCGCGTGCCGACTCGCGTCGCCTTCTTGTACGTTCCGAACGGCAAGAACATGGCCGACTGGACCCCGACCGCCGAAGGCACCGGCTTCACGCTGCCTCGCATCCTCGAACCGCTGGCGGAAGTGCGCGAGTACGTCAACGTGCTCACCGGCCTGACCGCCGACAAGGCCCGCGCGAATGGCGACGGCGCCGGCGATCACGCTCGCGCCATGGCTGCCTTCCTCACCGGCGCGCAACCGCGCAAGACCGATGGCACCGACATCCGCTGCGGGACGTCTGTCGATCAGGTCGCCGCGACCAGGCTTGGCAACGAAACTCGCTTGTCGTCACTTGAAATCGGTGCCGATCCCAGCGCCATGGCCGGCAACTGCGACTCCGGCTACAGCTGTGTTTACTCCTCCACGATCTCCTGGCGATCCGCCACGACGCCCGTGCCCAAGCTTAACAATCCGCGTTTGATCTTTGAACGTTTGTTCGCGACAGGCAACGACGCCGATCGCGCTCGCCGGGAACGCAATCGCCGCAGCATTCTCGATTTCGTCCGCGAGGACGCCAACACGCTCGTGCCGAACCTCAGCGCCAACGACCGCCGACGGATGGATGAATATCTGACATCGATCCGCGATATCGAGCAACGCATCGAACGCGCCGCCCGCATGCCCGAATCCGCACGCCCGACGATGACGCAGCCGACCGGCATTCCGGGCAACTACCAGGATCACATTCGCCTACTCGCCGATCTCTTGGTCCTCGCCTTCCAGGCCGACATCACCCGCGTCAGCACGTTTGTTTTCGCCAACGAAGGCAGCAATCGGCCCTACTCGGTCATCGGCGTGCCCGAAGGCCATCACGATCTTTCGCATCACGGCAACGACCGCGCGAAGATGACGAAGATCGCGAACATCAACCGCTTCCATGTCACGCAACTCGCCTACATGCTCAACCGCATGAAGAACATCCGCGAAGGCGAAGGCACGCTGCTCGACAATTGCATGATCGCCTACGGTTCGGGCAACAGCGACGGCAACCGCCACAACCACGACGACTTGCCGATCCTACAAATCGGTCGCGGCTCCGGCACGATCCGCACCGGTCGCCACCTCCGCTACGCCAACAACACGCCGCTCAACAACCTTTGGCTGTCGATGCTCGATCGCGTCAACAGTGCCGTTGACCGTCTCGGCGATAGCAGCGGTCGCCTGGCGAATCTGGTGTGATCCCGTTTCGTTTAGCCGCTCGCCTTTGGCGAGCGCGGACACGCGTCCTTAAGAAATAATGCGCCGCGCCCGCGCTCGCCAAACGCGAGCGGCTAAACATGAGGCCAACCCATGCTCACGATCCCCGGTCCAGGCAATGGTCTCACACGCCGCAGCTGGCTTAAGATCGGCGCGCTCGGCATGGGCGGACTTGCGCTGCCCGATCTGCTCCGCGCGCAAGCGAAAACGCCACGAACAGATTCCGGTCGGCTCAAAGGCGTCATCATGGTCCTGCTGCCTGGCGGGCCCTCACACATCGATTCCTTCGATCTCAAGCCCGATGCTCCAGCCGAGATTCGCGGCGAATTTCGGCCCATCGCGACCAACGTCCCCGGCACACAAATATGCGAACTGTTCCCGCGTCTCGCCCGTGCCGCGGACAAGATGACGATTCTGCGGTCACTCACGGGTTTTCGCGACGATCACAATCTGCACTGGTGCACGACAGGCTGGGAGTCGCACCCGGCGATGGACTCGTCGCCGATCGTGCCGGGCTTTCCGCAAGGCGATTGGCCGTCGTTTGGTAGCGTGCTGTCACGATCGCTCGGCCCGCGCGTCGCAGGTGTGCCCACGAGCGTTGACTTGACGCCGACTGACGCCGACGCACGCTTTATCTTGCGCACGCCGCCGGGCCAGCCAGGTTATCTTGGTGTTGCGCATGCGGGGTTCGTGTCACAGGCCGTGGATCGCCGCAATATCACGTTGGGCGGCATCACGCTCGATCGCCTGCGCGATCGCCAATCGATGCTGGCGAGTTTCGACAACTATCGCCGTGAGACCGATGCGGCCAATGTCGTCAGCGGCGTCGATTCGTATCAGCGGCAGGCAATCGAGATGCTGACGTCGGCACGCTTGGCGAACGCCTTGGATTTGACCCGCGAGGACGCCCAAACATGCTCACGCTATGGCCTGGACCGTGCGTATCCGAACGAGCGCGATGGGAAGCACTATCTCGACCAGTTCCTATTGGCACGCCGTGTCATCGAGGCCGGCGCTCGCTGTGTGACATTAGCGTTCACGCAATGGCCGTTCGGACGGGTGTTGCGCGGCGATTACAATTACGATTGGCATCGCGATCTCTTCCCGGCGGCGCGCGGTACGTTTCCGCTGCTCGATCTCGGCTTGTCGGCGCTCATTCAGGATTTGCAGGAACGCGATCTGTTCAACGATGTCGCGGTGGTCGTGTGGGGCGAGTTCGGCCGCACGCCGCGGATCAACGCTAATGCCGGCCGCGACCATTGGCCGCGAGTGTGTAGCGCGCTTGTCGCCGGCGGTGGGTTGCGGATGGGCCAAGTGATTGGCGAGACGAGCCGCTTGGCGGACGAACCGCGCGTTCGTCCGGTGCATTTCCGCGAAGTGTTCGCGACGTTGTATCAGCGACTCGGCATTGATGTGACGACGACACATTACATCGACATGGCAGGCCGCCCGCAGTTCCTCGTCGGCGAACATCGCCCCATGCGGGAACTGCTGGGCTAAACTGTACAGGAACAGGTACGGCCTCGGTCAAGCTAACTCATTCGCGTAGGCGCTCGAAAAAACTTCGCAAACGCGGGAATCGACGTACTTCGACATAGTTTGTCTCGATCGCGGGTGGCAGAATCGCCGCGGTGTTGGAACTCGGTGCTGCGGGTTTCTTCTCGACGGCGGGTTTTTTTTCCACGTCTGCGGGTTTCTTCTTTTCTTGATGGCTCAACCATTCAATATTGCCGGTCTTAAGAGAGTAGACCGCGGTGACGATGTTGACCTTCTTGTCCTTGATTTTTTCGTGGATAAGGTTGCTACGTTCTTCGAGATCTTTCGCCGCGGCACGGACGTTGTTGCGTACGGCTGCCGCGAGTTTGGCGTCCTTGTCGGCCGGCAGGTTGTCTCCCACTTTGACCTGTTTGATGAGCCAGCCGAGGTCGCCCGGCAATTTCGCGCCGTTCACCGCCGCCGTCACTGCGCCACACGAATCATGGCCGAGTACGACGATCAACGGTGCGTGCAAATGTTCGATGGCATATTCGATTGAACCGAGGATGGCCTTATCGGTGATATTGCCGGCGACTGCCAACTCGAACAGGTCGCCCAGACCGGCGTCGAACAGTAGCGCCGGAACTACCCGCGCATCTGCACACGTCAGAACCACCGCGAATGGCTTATGCTCTTTCACCAGTTCCTTGCGCCGATCGGCTCCGACCGCGCCTATCCTCGGCTTGTCGGCGGCGAACCGTGCGTTGCCTTCGAGTAGGCGTTTGAGCGCCGCGGTCGGTGGGGATTCTTGTGCCTGTAATCTCGTTATACAAATCAGCGACAGGAGAGCAGCAACACTGCATTTGTGCAGCAAGTTCATTCGATTCCTTCCAAAAAAGATGTAGCATTTTTCTACTGCGGATTGTGATAAACAATTCCGTCTGGACAGGCAAGAGGCAATTGTAATCGTGATGCCGCCGACAAAACTGAATTTCCGAGGCTGAAGCGTAAGCGAGGCAGCTTGAATGCCTCGCCTACGCTTCAGCCTCCGACGGGAAATCGACTTTTGTCGGTGGCGTCAATCGTGTGCCGGTAAAGAGTTCCGCGCTTTCCTCGTGTTTTCCGCTTGGCAAACGGACGGTTATCTGCTCTAATACAGGGTAAGGGGGCTTACCCAATGACCGCGAATCGACTTTGCAACGGTATCAATCGTCGTGACTTCATCCATATGGGGGCCGCCGGTGCGTTTGGGCTTGGCCTAAACCTGCCGACCATCCTTCAGGCACAAGAGCGCGCCCGCGCGAACGGCCACGAGACGCGCGATGTCTCGCTGATCTTCTTGTTTCTGCACGGCGGCCTAAGCACCATCGACACCTGGGATATGAAGCCGAACGCGCCCGCCGAGTTTCGCGGCGAGTTCAATCCCATCGCGACCAACGTACCCGGCATCCAGGTCTGCGAGCATTTGCCATTGTCGGCACGGCAGCAAGACAAGTTCTCGTTGATCCGGTCGTTTCGGCATCATAACTCCGATCACGGCGCATCCGACCATTACATCTTCACCGGCTATTTTCCTCAGGCGGGATTCAATCCCAGCATGTCGCCGAACAACCAGAAGCCGGCGCTTGGGTCGGTCATTGCGCGGAAGCTTGGCCCGCGCGCCGGCGTGCCACCCTACGTCTGCTTGCCGCGAATTCATCCGAGCGGCGGGCCGGCGTACCTCGGTTCGAGCGTGGCGCCGTTCGTGATCGATGCTGACCCGAACGCACCGAATTTCACCGTGCCCGACATCGTCCCGCCGCCCGCGTTGGCGACGAGTCGGCTCGAATCGCGGCGCGAATTGCTGCGTCAGCTGGATCGTTATCAGGAATCCGCCGAGCGCGACGCCAATCGTCATGCTCGCGCCGTCAGCGATTATCAGCGCGACGCGTTCAACCTCATGGTCTCGCCGGAAGCTCGGCGAGCGTTCGATCTGCAAGCCGAATCGCCACGGTTGCGCGACGAGTATGGCCGCAACACGCTCGGGCAATCGTGCTTGATGGCGCGGCGCCTGGTCGAAGCGGGCGTGCGCTGCGTGACGATCGACCACTCGAACTGGGACACGCACGATAACAACTTCGCGACGCTTCGCCGGGAGCTGCTGCCGCATCTTGATTCGGGCATCGCTGCTTTGTTCCGCGATCTCGCCGACCGCGGCATGCTCGAACGCACGTTGGTCTGCATCACCGGCGAGTTTGGCCGCACGCCACGAATCAACCCCAACGCCGGCCGCGACCACTGGGGCCCGTCGTTCACGGTAGCGCTTGGCGGCGGCGGCATCCGCGGCGGTCGGGCCATCGGAGCGTCCGACGCCCGAGCCGAACGCCCTGCGGGCAACCCGCACGGGCCGGAAAACATGGCGGCGACGATCTATCACCTCATGGGCATCGACATCGCCGACGAATTCCTCACCCCGGAAGGTCGGCCTGTTGCCATCGTCAATGGCGGACGGATCATGCGCGAGTTGCTGTAATCGCATGGATGCAAATTAAACACGCACCAAGCCCCATCATGAGCGCAGCGATTGGTGGGGATAGCGTTCATTGTCTCCCCAAGGGGCAATCCAAATGCGGCAATCAACCAGATACGAAATCAGTGCTGTATTCTTGGCGGCTATCGGTGTGCTTGGTTTTGGATTTGCTGTTTCTCCGATCGTCAGTCCTGTCCAGTATGAGTACATATTCGGCCCTGAGTTTCCTCTAGCGTGCTTGTTGAGTTTGCCTGTTTCGTTGCTCATTTTGTGGGCAGCCTTGCGGCTAACGACGAAGGCGCGCCATCTAAAAACAGCAGGAAGACTCCACGGCCAATCGGTAGGGAGCGTCAAACGCCGACGCACCATGAACCCGCAAACGTCTGGTGCGCTAGCGCTTGACGCACACTACTTGAACCTTACGAGGGATGTCGTTTTGCAACCCGTGGCTGAGATGCGTTTGCAATTGCTGCGGCCTGGCGCAAAGCGCAAGGTGGCCCTTCACCTGTGCGTGGGCGCTCCGCAGCCTGAGAGTGATGATTGGTACTGTCCGGTTCTGCTCAAGGGACTGATTGACAATAAAGAACGGCGGATCGTTGGTGTCGATTCGTGGCAAGCGCTAATCCTGGCTCTCGGCTTTGTTGAGTCGCTACTGCAGAGCGAGATTCGCAACGGCGCTCAGTTGTTTCAATTGGGCCACAGGACGTCGATCCGTAGTCTGTTCGGAAGTCGCGTCCGAGGACAAAAATTCGCTGCCGAATCGCCACCCATCTCCTGACGTGCAAGGCAGGATTCTTTCACCGCGGCGACTCGCCGAGAATTCCCGCGTCGTTGGGACACGTGCAATTATTTCCTCCCGCCTCCATAAAACAACTTCAATCACTACGCTCGGAGGTTTCCGCATGCGTTACTTGCTCTGTCTGATCTTTTGCATCATTACCGTACTCTCCGTGCCGGCGCAACCGGCGACCGAATGGCGCGAGGTGACGCAGAAGCCGTACGCGAATGCCAAGATTCCCTATCTCGGTTTGAAGCCGTTGCTCGCACATGACGGCAAGCCGATTACGACGAAGGACGCCTGGCCGGCGAAACGCCAGGAACTCGCCGAGCTTTGGCAGACCAAGCTTGGCACGTTTCCGAAGAAGTCCGCCGGTCTGGAAGTGAAGATCGAATCGACCGAGCAATGTGACGGCTACCAACGCCAACTGTTGAGCTTTGCGAGTGCCGTAGGCGATCGCGTGTCGGCCTATTTGCTGATACCCGATGGCATCAAGAAAGGCGAGAAACGCCCCGCCGTCGTCGTCTTTCACCAGACCACGGCCGACACGCTGAAAGAGCCTGCGGGACTCGGCAAGAAACCCGCGCTCGCGCTTGGCGTGCATCTCGTCAAACGCGGCTATGTCGTGCTGTCGCCGGAATGCTACATCATGAAAGCCGGCGGGCCAGGTAAACAGGCGGCGGCGGTCAGCGTGCAATGGGCCGGCCTTACCGGCATGGGCAAAATGGTCTTCGACGCCATCCGCTGCGTTGACTTCCTTGAATCGCTGGCCTACGTCGATGCGCAACGCATCGGCTGCATCGGTTTCTCGCTCGGCGCCAAAGAGGTGCTCTATGCGATGGCGTTCGAGTCACGTTACAAAGCCGGCGTGTTCAACGAAGGCGGCATCGGGCTGAAAATGAGCAACTGGACCGCTCCGTGGTATCTCACCGAGAAAATGAAGGAGCACATCCCCACGATGGAAAATCATCAGGTGCTCGCGCTCTGCGCACCCAGGCCGATCTTGCTGCTTGGCGGCGATAGCGCCGACGGCGACGCCAGCTGGCCGTTCGTCCATGCCGTGCTGCCGGTCTATCGCTTGCTCGGCGCGGAGGAGCGCATCGGGTTGATCAATCATCGCGGCAAGCATAGCTATCCGCAAGAAGGCCGTCGGCAGTCCTACCGCTGGCTCGACCATTGGCTGGAGCATCGCCCCACCAGCGACGAGGTTGGGCCGTCGTGAGTAGTAATCTCGCGCAAAGGCGCAGAGACGCAAAGAAATACCCAAGAAACGAGGTAGGATAATACCAGGTCCATTCCTCGCGCTTCCGACAGGAGTAATAATCGCATGAACCGCAATCATGAGAGCGCTCTGGCGCGGTTTGCCTTGGCCTTGCTTGCCGGATGCCTGTGTGGCCTGGATGCCAACGCCCAGACGTTGTTGCGCTGGACTCTGAAGCCGGGCACGGCTTATGACGTGGAGCGAACGATCGCGCAGAAGCAGATCGTGGAGATTCAAGGCAAGGCGACTACCGAAGAGCGCAAGAGTATCTGGCGCGTTCGGCTGCAAGCGACCGAGCAGCGCGGCGATGAATTTATCGTGCAGGCCACGTTAGCCGAGGTTCGCCATCATCTCGCCGGCATCGCCAAGGATGAGTTGCTCGGCGCGAAATTGCACGAGAAGATTCAAGGCGCGAACTTCACGATGCGCGTCGCTCCCGATGGGCGGATTGTCGAATTCGGTGGATACGAAGACTTCCTGATGCGCGTCGCCGGCGGCAGGAAGGGTGCCACGAAGGTGGTTCGGCAGGCGTACCCCGAGGTGATGCTGCGCGACGCCTTTGGCGACATCTTCGTTCAACTGCCCGATAAGGCGGTCAAGCCAGGCGATTCGTGGCAGCGGGCGTTTGTCGAGCCGATCCCACATTTCGGGACGCTTCAGGCGAAGGCGACCTATACCTATGAGTCGGACAAGGACAATACCGCACGAATCGCCACGGCGATCGCCACGAAGTATGAGTTACCCAAGAACGAATCGGCCGTGGTGTTTCGCGTAGTGCAAGGGACGATCGAAACCGAGAAGAGCGAAGGAATGCTGACGTTCAATCGCCAGGCGGGGCATGTCGCCCAACACGACCGCCGATGGTTGTTGCAGGGCAAGCTGGTGATCGAAGCCGCGAATCAACGGCAGACGGTTGTGTTTACGAGCGAAAGCATGACCTCGATATTGATTGCCGTTGTGAAGAAATGAAATGGTGCCTAGCGAGTAGTGAACGGAATTGCCCCGACGGTTGATTGCTCTTCACGGGTAGACGTCAATTCGTTAGGCTATAGGAATCGCTATTCGTTGATCGGGATCTTAGGACAACATCGTGGCGTTCGCAAGGGATTATCCGAGCGCTAAGCCGCAAGCGGAATGCAGAAAAGCGTCCGCGTTGATCGAACCTCATGGAGCAAGCGGATTGATGGAAACCGTTCAACTGCAATGTGGACAATGTAAGAAGGTGATGGCGATCGGCGTGGAGCATCTGGGTGGGCAGGTGCAATGTCCGCACTGCCGATGCGTCGTGCAGACGCCGCCGCGCTCGGCATTCTCCGCCGCCGTGACCGAGGCACCCAGCGTGGACGCCAACGGCGAAAGCATCTTCTCGCCGCAGGACGCTACCGATGTCGTGTTCGGCAACAAGGCGGCGCCGAAAGTCGAGTTGCCGACGAAAGCGCTGCACGAGGACATCGACGAGACGCTGAAGATCGATCCGCGGGCGAAAGAGGTTTCTCGCCCGCGCAAGCCCGCGCCGAAGGCCGAGGAAGCTGCCGAGCCTGTCGATGAAGCCGACCTCTCGACATTGAAGCGCGAACGCCCGGTGTACGATCGCGGCGTGATGCCGTTGATCGCCATGATCTTCTTGATTCCGTATGCGATCGTGACCACGACGTTTATTGTGTATCTGGTCTTTTTCGCAAAACAAGGCAGCAACGATCCCTACGAGTTTCTCAATGATCCGATGCCGAACCCGAACAAAGGCGGAGCCAAGCGGGTGTCCAAGGCTCAGCCGGTGCATAATCATCCGTTGCTGGCGCATCGCGTCGTGCCGATCGGCAAACCAATCCAGGTCGGCGATCTCCTCGTCACGCCCGAGAGAATTCAGCTCACTTCGGAGGGAGACCTTCGGCTTATTCTTCGCGCGAAGAACACGTCGTCGAACACCGCCTTTGAGCCGATGAGCGATAACTACGTGCGCTACGTCGCCAATCGCGACAGCAAACCATTCACCTTTCTGGAATCGAAATCCCGCAGCGTCAGCGACGTTCTCGGCGGCTATCTCGGTTACGCCAAGGCGTTGAACGCCAACGAGCACACGGGCAACGGCTATATTCGACCAAATGAACAGGTCTTCGTCATCCTCACCACGCACGAGGCCTATCGTGCCCAAGAGGTGGCCCAGATCGCCGCGAAAAACGAGAGTTTTCTTTGGCGCGTGCAGCTTCGCCGCGGACTTGTGAAGTTATCCGGCAAGGATGTGTCGGCGACGTCGGTCATCGGCGTGGAGTTTTCCAATGCCGAAATTGTGCGGGAAAAGAAGACGTGAGAAAGATAGTTTTCTGAGTAAAGCACACTCATCTTGTTGTGTCCAGGAATGTCACGTTCGGGCATACCTGCCGTGCCACTTTCGACAGATAATTCCGCACTTTCTTGTAGGTTCGCAGACGTACCACGCGAACCGCCGTCTCTTCGGCGATTTCCCGCGGCGTGCAGCGCACCAGCTCCTTGATGGTCGGCACGAACGCCGGGCTCATGCTGAAGCGTCGCAGGCCCATGCCGAAGAGTGGCAGGAAGCAGCGCGGTCGGCCTGCCATTTCGCCGCACAATGTCACCGGCTTTTTATGCTTCAGGCATGCTCGGATAATATAACGCATCAGTCGAAATACCGCCGGGCTAAACGGCTCGCACAGATGCGCGACCTTCGGATTGTCGCGGTCGGCGGCCATCACGTACTGCGTCAGATCATTCGACCCGATCGACACGAAATCGACCTCGCGAAGCAACGAATAGACACATAACGCCGCTGCCGGCACTTCGAGCATGATGCCGAAGGGCACGTCTTTCGCGAACGGAATCTTGTCGCGCTCAAGTTGCTCGATCGTTTGCCGCAGCATTTTCTTGATCGTGCGAACTTCTTCCAGCGTGCTGATCATTGGTACGAGCAGGCTGACCTTGCCATGCACTGCAGCCCGAAGAATTGCTCGCAGCTGTGTTTGAAAAAAGTCCGGGTAGGACGACGTGATACGAATGCTCCGCCAGCCCATGAAAGGATTGGCCTCGCGCTCATGCCCGAAGTACGGAACCAGTTTGTCGCCGCCGATGTCGAGCGTGCGAATCGTGACCGTCCGATTCGGCGCCGCCTGGATCACCGCGGTATAGGTGGCAAGCTGATCCTCCTCGGTCGGAACGCTGGTATGCGTGAGGAACAGGTACTCGGTGCGATAAAGTCCCACGCCTGTTGCGCCCATCCGGACGGCGGCTTCCGCGTCGGCGACGCTGTTGACGTTCGCCAGCAGTTCGGGTCTTGTGCCATCGGGCGTGACGGCCTCCTGGTCGCGGTTTTCGACGAGTCGATCACGCAAGTGAAAGTATTCGCGCTGCAATTTGCGATATGCCGCCTCGGTCTCGCGATCGGGCTTTAGGTGCACGAATCCCGCTCGGCCATCGAGCGCGATCAAGTCGCCGGTGACGACTTCCTTTAAGATGCCGCGCAACCCGGATACCGCCGGTATGCCCAGCGACCGCGCCAGAATCGCGGCATGCCCGGTGCTTCCGCCGGCCTCGGTGATGATGCCGACGACGTAAAGTTTTTCGAGCAACAACGCCTGCGACGGCAGAATCTCCGGTGCGACGAGAATGATCGGCTCATGGCCAGTCAAGCTCTGCGGCTTTTCGTCCATCGTCAAATGATTCATGATCCGTGTGACGACGTCGCGGATGTCACTCATGCGTTCTTTGAGATATTCGTCTTGGATCTTGTCGAAGAGAATTGCGTATTCGTCGATTAATTCATGCAGCGCCGTTCGCGCATCAACGTGGCGTTGTAAGATCGTCGATTTGACTTTGGAGACCAAGGCCGGATCGCGAAGCAATTGGCGATGCCCGCGAAAAATGTCGGCCTCGCTCTCGCCGAGTTGTTGTTGCACGCGTGTGATGACGGCATCCATCTCCAGACCGGCGGCGTGGCAGGCGGCGTCGAAACGCCCTACTTCATCCGATAGCGCCGCCGCACTCAGATGTTGCGGTTCTCGCTGCGCAAGCGCCGTATCAACGCAGTAGGCCCGCGCCACGGCGACTCCGGGAGATACCGCAACCCCTTTGAGCATACGTGGCCTCCAAATTCAAGCCCAAGGGTGAGGTACTCCGAACCCTTGGGATGGGCGCACGCCCCCGAGTTATCCCTGTGAAGTTGCGCATTCTTCGACCATCGCCTCGGATCGATACGAAGCGAACGTCAATAACGATAAATAGTAAACGGTAAATAGTGAATGATAAATGATGATACGTCCCAGCAGTGCCTCTCGTGCCAGCGATTTACTTTATCATTTCTCGCTTACTATTCACTATTTATCGTTGTTACCTGAATGACGTAGAAAACCGCGCAACTTCAAAAAGTTATCCCAGGGGTTCGGAGTACCTCACCCACTGGGCTTGAGTCATGCGTCACCGCGCGAACTCCACTGAGCGCGTCTCGCGCACGACCGTTACCTTAATCTCGCCCGGATAATTCAACTGCTGCTCGATCGATTTCGCAATTTCACGACACGTCTTCAACGCTTCGCTGTCGGACAGCGTGTGCGCATTCGCGATAACGCGCAACTCTCGGCCTGCCTGGATCGCGAACGCATGTTCGACGCCCGGAAAGCCTTGCGCCAGGGCTTCCAGCTCCTCGAGTCGTTTTACATATTTTTCGAGCGTTTCACGCCGCGCACCGGGCCGAGCGGCACTGATGGCGTCGGCGGCGGCGACGAGCACCGTGTAAATGTGGTCCACCGTCACGTCATCATGATGCCCGATGATCGCGTGCAATACCTCTTTCGAGGTCTCGCCGTAGCGCTTCGCCAACTCCGCGCCGATCTTCGGATGTCCGCCTTCCATCTCGTGGTCTGCCGCCTTGCCGATATCGTGAAGCAACCCGCAGCGGCGTGCCAGGCGACCGTCCAGCCCGATTTCATCGGCCAGCATGCCGGTGAGATAGGCTACTTCAAGACTGTGATTCAATACGTTCTGGCTGTAGCTGGTGCGAAACTTGAGGCGACCGAGAAGATGCACGAGCTTCTCGTGGAGATGCCCGACGTTCGCCTCCATCACCGCGGCCTTGCCGATCTCTATAATATTGCGGTCCATCTCCTCGGCGGTTTCCTTGACGACTTCCTCGATGCGCGAGGGATGGATGCGGCCGTCCTGAATCAGCTTGCCCAGCGAAATCCTGGCGATCTCCCGGCGAACATTGTCGAACGCGCTGACGATGACCACGCCGGGCGTGTCGTCAACGATCACGTCTACGCCGGTCGCTTTCTCAAATGTGCGGATGTTGCGACCTTCGCGGCCAATGATTCGGCCCTTCATGTCGTCGGACGGGATGTCAACCGTGCTCACGGTCGTGTCGGCAGTATGGTCGGCGGCGTAGCGGTGGATCGACGTGGCGATGATTCGGCGTGCCTTCTCCTCGCTCACCAACTTGATCGCTTCTTCGTGCTTCTGAATACGCGATGCCACCTCGTCCGCCAACTCATGGCCTAGCCGGTCGAGCAGCGTCTTCTCGGCTTCGTCGCGTGACATGCCGGTGATGTCGTGCAGTTTTCGCGCTTGGTCCTCGGCCAATTTTTCGGTGTCCTGGATTTTTTTGTCGAGATGTTCCTTGCGTTCGTGCAGCTTCTTTTCAGTGTGCTGGTTATTCTTTTCTTTTTTGAGCAGAATTTCGTTTTGCTGTTCGAGCAGGCCTTCCTTCTTATCGAGCCGACGCTCTTGATCGCGTTGCTGATTGCGCGATTGCTCCAGGTCGCGATTGAGTTCCTCGCGGCGTTTGAAGAATTCGTCCTTGGCCTTCAGTTCTGATTCCTTGAGGATGTTCTCGGAATTGCGCTCCGCCTGCGAGATGATCTCTTTCGAGCGGGCCTCGGCGTTGAGGTGATTTTGATTCTCGACTCGGCGAAGCCAAACGAAACAGATGGCGACGCCCGCGATCAAACCGATCGCCGAACCGACTAAACCCCAGACAATTTCCATGAATAAGCCACTCCCAAATCGTGGCCCGAAAATGCTATTGCGATGGGAATCGACTGCCAGCGCGTGAGTTCACACCGGTATGTCTTGAGAACGCTCGAATTCCGCCAATGCAGATGACCAGGCAAGCTCGGATTCGGACTTCCGCGAAATAAAATAATGTGCGGAAAGGCCTACCGTTCTGTCGGGTTGCAACGTACACGGACAGTTCAAGCCATTCGATTATCAAGTACGCCGAAACGGATGGGACCGGCGCGTTTGGGCACGATGCCCATCTGGTGGAGCCATGATTGGATAAAGCCACCAGGTGGCTGTCGTGAAAGCACGGCAACGCCCGCCCCGACGAATCGGCACGAGCGCTGGTGGGCGAACGAACGAAATCAGTGTCTCGATGGCAGCCTTGTCAAACCGGTAGACGATCCCGGCCAGGATAAGAAACGCCAGCAAGAATCCCAAAAGCGTCAATAGCATCGCTAATTGCTCGGTACAAGTTTCGGCAGTTCTTGTTATCCCATCGCCAGGCGAATTTTTCGGGCCTGTCGATGTTTTTCGTAAACCACCAACCGTCCTTGGCAACCGATTCAAGCCGTCCCGCGGACGACCGCAAGCCGTCCACGATCCGTGCGGTTGGCTCTTGCTAACATCATACGTGAAGAAATTGCGAATCCCAGGGCAGGCGGAAAAAGTCATGTATTTTGTATTCCGCTTGCGGCTTAGCGCTCAGATCATCGCACGCGAACGCTAAGCCGCAAGCGGCGGAGATCGACGTACCTCACCCCCCAACCATCGCCAGCGGAATGCGATCCGACGCTGCCGTGGGCCGATCGATGTTCACCGTCACCAGCACCGATTTGAACGCCGGCGTCTTCGACGCTGGATCAACGGTCGTCGGCACGAGGACGTTCGCCTCGGGGAAATACATCGCGGCATTGCCCGGCGTAATGTCCACCGCACGCACGAGGATGTTCGCCATCTCGCCCGTCGCGCTCGTCACGAAGACACGTTGGTCGATCTTCAGGCCGAGCCGATCGATGTCAGCTTGTGCCATCAGAATCACATCGCGCCGCTCTTGGCCACGGTAGATGTCCTCTTCCTCGTAGACAACGGTGTTGAACTGCCCTTCGGAGCGGATCGTCATCAAGCGCAGCTGTTCGCCTCGACCGCGCAAGGGCGGCATCGGTACGGCGCGAAACTGTGCCTTGCCTGTCGCGGTCTTGAACGTCGGCACGTGGAACGTTCGGCCCTCGATCTGGAACTCGCGCTTGGTCGCATCGATCTCGCCGATCGCGGCATATCCGGGAATGATCTTCGCGATCATCTGGCGGACGTTGCAATGCGTGCGCAGCGAGCGCCAATCGACCGGTCCCGTGGAGCCAAGCAGACGATCAGCGATGTCGCACAATATCTGCACCTCCCCGCGCGTCCCCAAGCCCGCAGGCGAGCGCAGCGAGCCTGCGGGGTTCCCCCCATCCGACATACGCACGAAGTTGAACATCGATTCCTGCGTCGTCGCTTCCGGCTCCTCGTCACGCGCTATCACCGGCAGAATCAGCGTCTCGCGGCCCCGGCCCCAGGCATGACCCGTGTTCAGCGTCGTGTTGAGATACGTCACCAGTTCGAGCTTGCCCAACGCGCGATGCGCATATTTCGCATCGGGGTTGCTGCCGAACAGGTTCCCGCCGAGACAAATCGCCGAGCGCACGCGGCCCTGGTCTGCGGCGTCGATGCAAGCCATCGTGTCCAGGCCGGGCGTGGTAGGTAATTTTACGTTCAGATATTTTTCGAGGTTGTTGAACACCGCCTCTTTGAGGTTCGGTGCCACGCCCATCGAGCCGATGCCCTGCACGTTGGAATGCCCGCGGATCGGCAACAGCCCAGCGCCGGCTCGGCCGACCATGCCGCGCAACAGCGCGAGGTTGACGATGGCGTGCACGTTCTCGACGCCGTGCGTGTGATGCGTGATGCCCATAGTCCAACCGAAGATGACGTTCTTGGCACCGCAATAAGCGTCGCCGGTTCGCTCGATGTCGGCTCGCTTAACGCCGCTGTTGCGTTCGATTTCGTCCCAGGTCGTTGCGTGCACTTGTTCAAGGAATGCCTCGACGTTTTCGGTGTGAGCGAAGAACGCACGCTCCTCGGAACCTTTTTCAAGCACGCGTTTGGCGATGCCGAGTAGGAGCGCGATGTCGCCGCCGATGTGCGGCTGCAGATATTGGCTGGCGATTTTCGAACCGAACAGGAGACTGCGCACATCGGAAGGCACGCTGAAGTTGACGAGGCCGACTTCCTTGATCGGGTTGATGACGATGACCTGCCCGCCACGCCGTTTGAGGAGCATGAGCGTGCGCATTAGGCGCGGATGGTTCGATGCCGGGTTGCCGCCGATGAGAAAGAAGAGGTCGGAGTGTTCGACATCATCGAGCGTGACGGTCGCCGTGCCTGTGCCAAGCGCGCTCGATAAAGCGACGCCGCTCGCTTGATGGCAGTAGAACGAGCAGTTGTTGACGTAGTTCGTGCCATAGAGCCGCGAGAAGAGTTGCAGCACGAAGGCCGCCTCGTTCGACGATCGCCCGCTGCAATAGAAGAAGTTCTCGTCGGGTTGCGTCCGCTTGAGTTGCTCGACGATCCGTGACAGTGCGAAATCCCAATCGATTTCGCGATAGTGCGTATCGCCCGGCCCGGCATAGCGCGGCGACGTGAGCCGACCGCACCATTCGAGTTCGCGTGGCGAAAGCGTCTGCATCTGGGCAAGCGACATCTTCGCGAAGAACTCCGGCGTGATGCCGGCCTGCATGTCGGCGACCATTGCCTGGAACGATTTTTTGCAGACCTCAGGCCAATGACCAAGTTCGTTACGCATCCCGCCCGACTGCCCGCCCATGCCGAGCGCGCAGGTCTTGCACGCGTTCTTCGAGCGCATCGCCTTCCACAGTCGGCGAAAGCCAACCCGCCGAGCCATGCGAAGTGTATACCAGATGGCGGCCCAACCACCGCCGGACGTTTTCGGTCGCATGAATATTCCCAAGCCCAGGGGCGAGCGAATCAGCCGCTTGCGGCTTAGCGCTCGCGTGGCGTTCACTGAGCGCTAAGCCGCAAGCGGCGAATTCAAATCGGGAGATAATTTCGTGATCGTCGATTACTTAATCTCCGCGATGCGGAAGTTGCGGAAGCTCAGGTCAGTCGTCGGGTCATGGCCTTGGATGCTAATGTGACCAGCTTCGAGCCTGCAGCCGGTGCGGGCGTTGTCGCTCTTGGGGCGGTGATCGGTCCAGTCGGTGACCTGGATGCCGTTGACCCAGGTGGCGAAACGGTTGCCCTGGGCGACGACGGTCATGCCGAACCATTCGCCGTCCTTCGACATTTGCTTACGCGCGGGCACTCGGCGATAGATGGCGCCGGTGCCGAAATCAGTGGCGGTGTAGTGCGTCTCTTTCTTGCCGATCAGCTTGTTCGTTTTCGGGTCGTATTCTTCGAGTAGGTATTTCTTCGGTGTCTCCGCGAAGCCGTTGTGAATCTGCGCTTCGTAGCCGTTCTGATATTCGCCATCGCGGCAACGGAAGAAGAGGCCGCTGTTGAGATGCTTGCCGTTCGAGATCGCGTCGAGTTGCAGCACGAAGTCCTTGTACTTGCCAACGGTCTGCAAATCGCCCGGCCCGTCCTTGACGTTGATCGCGTTATCGATGACGGCGAACTTCGACTTCTTGCCTGGGAAGACGTTCCAGCCGGCGAGGTCTTTGCCGTTGAAGAACGAGGTCATCGGAAACGTGCGTGGTCTATAGTCCTCGGCCTTTGGCGCAAATGTGATTCTCGCAAGAGGCAGGAGCTTAATGTTGCGAACTTCAAGTTTTGCGTCTCGGAATGTTAAGAAGCCAAATTGATCGGTGGGAGAATTTCCCAGCCGCTTCTGCGCAACGCGACCATATCCCTCGGCCGCGATGTCTGGCAATTCGATTGCGTCCCGGTACTGGAACACGAACCGGTTGGTTTTCGGATCGAAATCATAATAAACACGCGAACCCTGCCATTTACCCTTCTCGCCTGCCAATTGACCTCCCGCTCCGCTTTTCATGCCTAGATTTCCCGATCCTTTATTTTTCCGATTATCTAGACGATAATCGAATTTAAGCTCGAAACTTCCCCAGCCCGTACCGTGAAAGGCACTCGATTTTTCCCCTGACAGAATTAACGATCCATCCGCAACGCTTACCTCTCCGTCATGGCTCCACCCGAACGTCGTCTCGCCGTCGAAGAGCAAAATCCAGCCGTCGGCGATTTCCTTCGGCGTCAGCGTGTTTGGCTTGGCCTGCGCGCGGCAAGGCACGGCGATGGCAACAACGAATAGCAATGTCAAGAATAAGCGGGACATGAATCGACTCCAATCGGATATCACGCATGTAGCAGTTATATTCCACACGGACGAATTGAGCCCATCCGGGCGAGCCTAGCCGCGTAAGCGGCAGGTTGAACATACGATTGCTGATTCAACCTGCCGCTTACGCGGCTAGGCTCGCCGAGGTGTCATTGTCAACCGCGCGAGCTATACACAACGACGGATGCTCCCAAACAATACACTATGGAATTATCAACCAACTTCGTTTTCGGAGATCCATGCCATGCGAATGCCTGCTCTCACCCTGTGCGTACTGTTCTCACTGACCCAGACCGTTCACGCTCAGGAAAAGCTCGATCCGAAAAAAGCCGTACCGGAAAAAGACCTACTCTGGTACGACGTGAAAAACCTCGACGTCGAAGGCAAGGCCTTCGCCGACACCAAGACGTACTACGATCGCCTGCCCGAACGCGCGGAGAAGCTCGTGCGGCCGCCGGTGTGGTCACTGAGCCGGCATTCGGCGGGGTTATGCGTGCGGTTCACGACCGATGCGACGGCGATCCAGGCACGCTGGAAGCTGACGTCGCCAAAGGTCGCCATGCCGCACATGGCCGCCACGGGTGTTAGCGGATTGGACCTTTATGTGAAAACCGAGAAAGGCTGGCGCTGGCTGGGCGTGGGCCAGCCGACGCAGCTGGAAAACACCGCGACGCTTGCCACGGGCATCCCCGCCGGCACGCGCGAGTACATGGTGTATCTGCCGCTCTATAACGGTGTCACCTCGGTCGAGATCGGCATCGCCAAGGACAAGATTCTCGCCAAGGGCGCGACGTATCCCGCTGACCGCAAGCCGATCGTTTTCTATGGCACGTCGATCACGCAAGGCGGCTGTGCGTCGCGCACCGGCATGGTCCACACCGCGATTCTCGGGCGTCGGCTGGGCTATCCCGTCGTCAACCTTGGGTTCTCGGGCAATGGGCGAATGGAGGAGGAGGTCGTCAAACTGATCGCCGAGATCGATGCGTCCGTGTACGTGATCGACTGCCTGCCCAACATGAGCGCGAAGGAAGTCGCCACGAATACCGAGCCGTTGGTGAAGTTGCTGCGTGCGAAACGCCCGACGACGCCGATCTTGCTCGTCGAGGATCGCATCTACGACAACGCGCATCTCCTGCCCGGCCCGAAGCAGCGCAATCTATCAAGCCAGGCGGCGTTGAAGTCGATCTACGAAGGATTGGAAAAAACCGGCGTGAAAGGCTTGCACTACTTACCCGGTGCGAATCTGCTTGGCGACGACAACGAAGGCACGGTGGACGCATCGCACCCCACCGACCTCGGCTTTCTGCGGCATGCTGATGTGTTCGAGAAAGCGCTGCGGCCAATCTTGAAGCAGTGACGATTTAATACCAAGCCCGCAGGCGACGCAGGAGCCTGCGCGGGTCGAACCCTGCAGGCTCCTGCGTCGCCTGCGGACTTGGAAATCATTTCTTCCCGTGGGTAATATGGACGGATGCGCCAGCGACGGCGAGCGAGACGCGCCATCGCACTACATACAGAATATTCACGAATTGGCAATATTATTTTCAAACTGCCCTATCTTTTTTTTCGCCGATGCGATTCAATGCACTTGAAGGCACATAATGCGATTGCTCGGGGCGGCCCGTTGGGTTGGCCTCGGCCTAGTCAGGAGGTGCTTCGCTAGCTTTTCCAATCGCATTTCATCCTCATTTTTTGGGAGGCCAACATGGGTAGGATTCCATTGGCATTGGCATCGTCTTTGTTCATCGCATTGGCCGTTTCATCTCGAAGCCCGGCTCAAGAATCAACCAGCTCTCCCTCGCCGAAGTTTCTCTCCGAAGTTCGCTTTCACGACGGCAGCGTCGTGCGCATGACGCTGCTCGAACCGTCGCTGGATGTGAAGACGAAGTACGGCAAGCTGACGATCCCGCTGCAGGATATTCGCCGCATCGAACTTGGCTTGCATATCCCCGTTGATGTGCATCAACAGATCACGAGTTCGATCAAACGGCTATCCAGCCAGGTCTACAAGGAACGCGACGGCGCAGGCAAGGACCTTGTCCTCGCCGGGCATTTCGCGCTGCCTTCGCTGCAAAAGGCGTCGCGCAGCGGCGATCAAGAAGTCGCTTATCGTGCCACCGGTCTGGTCAAACAGATTTCCGAGCGCGTGCAGTCCGATCTGTTAAAGCTGCGCGATGAAGACGTGATCCACACGGCCGAGTTCGTCGTTATCGGTCGCATCGACGCGGCGGCGCTAAAGGCGAGTTCGCCTCATTTCGGGCAGGTGATGCTCAAGCTTAGCGAACTGCGTGCGGTCCACGTGAAGCAGCAAGCCGGGAGACAGGAGTTGGTCGTCGATGCCACCAAGCACGGCAGTTCGCTGGATCAGTGGTGCGATTCCAATATTAACATCGACGCCGCGCAACGTGTCATCGTGACGGGGGAAGGCCAAGTCGAACTTTGGCCTCAGGGGCCTGGGCAGTACGTTTCTGCTCCGAAGGGATATAATACCGCAGGCAAAGGCGGGCAATTTCTGGCGGGCTCGTTGATCGGCAAGATCGGCGAGAACGGCAAGGCGTTCTACATCGGCGACCGCTACGACGGCGTTGCCACTGAAGAAGGTCGACTGTACTTACTGATCGTTCCCAGTCCGTGGAATAACGCATCCACCGGTTCCTACCGCATCCGCGTGGAGACCGACAGCGTTGCAGGGGGCGGACGCTAACAACCGCATCACTTCGGCGTTACGATCTCCAAGAGTTCGATCGCCGGTTTTTCGTCGCAGTAGATCAGCGCGAGTCGGCCGTACGCGGGTGCGTCGGTGCCGAACCAGCCGACCATTTCGGGGCCGGGCGCCACGCGCAGGTAGTCGGTCGGTTCGATACGGCGGAGCACGTTGTGATGGATGAGAATCCGCCCAAGCGGCGTTTTTTCCGCGAGTATTTCCGCACGCACTTCCGGACTGCAATAGTGCAGCCAAATCAGCACCAGACCGAACTGCACGATTCGGCCATCGCTCTGTTTGGACAGGAGGATTTTGCGAGCGTATTTGTCGCCATCGCGGATGCGTTCGAGAACCTTGACGTCGACCAGCGATCGGTGGTGCGCTTCCACCGTCACAGTCATGTGCTGTTCGTGAACGAGCAAATCGTGATACGGTTGCGGAACCTGATCGGGCGAGACGACGTCGAAATTGCGCAGAAAGGACGCTGGTGGGAAGAGCTGAAACAATGTGGCAATATCGGGACCGACCGACATTGGCAAGCCCAAGGGAGAGGTACTCCGAACCCTTGGGAGCCCAGAGGTTCGGAGTACCTCACCTGTGGGCTTACATCAAAATACTACACATTCACCAACGGCAACGACAGCGACACCATCACCGGCTCGGCATCGTTGTGCTCCGCTTCCGGGCGGTCGAGCACCGTATCAACGAGATAATACAACAGCTCGCGCAACTCCAACGGTTCGACTTCGTCGGCGATTGCCTCGGCACGAGCGCGATATTTCTCGATCAACTTCTCGGTCTTCTCGAACACGTTCGCTTTGGCGAACAACTGGCGAACGCGAGGCAACAAGTCCTCGTTGCGGCGCGGATGCTCGCCTTGCACGATCGCCAGCAGCTCCTCGCGATCGCCGCCCGACAGCGATTCAAGGGCCAGCGCCAGCAACAACGTCGGCCGACCGGCGAGCACATCCTGGCCGGCGACCATCTTGTTGTCGGCATCGCCCTGCCAATCTTTGAGGTCGTTGATAATCTGGAACGCCACGCCCAGGTGCCGACTGAAATCGGTGACCATCTTCTCGTACTTGTCTGCCGCACCCGCAAGCCGAACACCCGAATAGAGTGCGGCTTCAAACGCCGGCGAGGTCTTCAGAGCGTAAATCTTCATCGCTTCGAGCGTGTTGATCGTCTTGTCTTTGGCGTCGCGCCACAGCAACTCGGCACCTTGGCCTTCACTCAGCTTCAGATGCGCGTCGGCGAGTTTATCGAGGATGTCCGCGGCGATCTCGGAGCCGAGCACCTTGCGTTCGCGGCTGACGAGCCGATAGCCCAGGCCAATGAGGTAGTCGCCGACGTTGATCGCCGTGCCGATGCCGTATTTGCGGTGCAGTGTCTGTTGGCCATAGCGGTAGGTGTCGTCGTCTTCGATGTCGTCATGGACAAGCGATGCCTTGTGGAACGTCTCGATTGCAAGAGCCGAGCGTTTGACGGAATCGGAAAGTTCAAGTCCTTCTGCCGACAGCGTGCCCTTGCCGCCCGTCAGCGCGTCATAGGTGGCGAGCGTAATGAAGGGGCGCGAGCGCTTGCCGCCCTGCATCAGCCAATCGTAGGAAATATTTTCGTGTAGCGTCAACGGGTCTTCCGATTGCACGCCGTCGAGCGGGTTCTTGTTGCGTTGTCGGGGCGCGAGCTTGTTCAAATTGGCAGGCTCGAACATCTGATTCGACGCACGCATCAGATGCACATACGTCTTCGTCTTCTTTTCCGGCGGCGCGGTCTTTAGGCCAATCATCTCGAAGACCCAATCGTTATCCACCGACGTGCTCTTGCAATTGCTCGACAACAGCGGGGCGGCGACGCACGGGATGCCGGCCATCAGAATCTTGTCGATTGCTTTTTCCAGCACGTTCAAGCAGGCCACGCCGACGATCGCATCGACATGCCCGCTGACGATGATTTTGAGCACGATCGGCGTGCCTTCCGATACCAGCACCTTGTAGCCGAGGTCTTCCGCCTTGGTCTTGAAGTCGGCGACTTCGCACGCGCCGCACTTACGGCAATCGAGGCCGAACTCGTCGTAGTCGGCGGGGCAGCCTTCCGCGTTCTTCAAGCAGTGCGGCAAGAGCAACAACCGTCGCTTGAAATCGACCGCGCTGACCTGCTCGCGCCAGAACTCGTTCGAGATCGACACCATCGAGAAGCCGAGGAATTCTTCCGGCAAGCGGGTGTCGCGCAGAAGATCCTCGCCCATCTTTTGTAAGATCGGCTTCGTCAGCGTCTTTGACCGGTCAATATTCTTGACGAATTGCACCGCCTCGGCACGGATGCGATCACGCATCTCGCGTTCTTGCGGCACATTCTTGAGATGCGCGTTGTTGACTTTTTTGGCTTTGTCTACGGGAGGTTCTACCACGTGCGGTGTCCTCTGAAGCATCGTCCCGCCATAAATGGCGGGCTATATTTGTTTTCGTACGCGACCAAGGGCGGATACGCTGAAGATTATCGGATACAATTTCTCAAAATACCAGAGTTTCGCGAAATAAAACCCGATCGGGGTAGGGTGGGAAAGACCGTTATTCTCAATTCTCTCGACGAGCCAGGCGATGGCTTTATTCACGGCAAGCCCAGGGGTGAGGTACTCCGAACCCCTGGGCTTCGCGGACTCCAGGGGTTCGGGAGTACCCTCACCCCTGGACTTACTCACATCAACCAAAATATCCAACGCCAGCGCCGTCTCTTCGATGCTCGAAGGCGAGCCGAGGCCACCGCCCCAACCGCCGTCAAGATTTTGGTTCTGGAGAAGCCAGGCAATTCCACGTTGCGCGGGTAACGTGTTCATCATACCAAGATCGCGGTAACTTGCTAGCACTCGGCTAGTGCCATATAGCGGATTTTCATCATTTGGCATGTGCTGATTGCCAAACCAGAGCGGCAGCCAGGAGCCATCCGAACGCTGCGTGCGGGCGAGGTAGGCGAGGGAACGTGGAATAGCCGTAACGCAAGTCCAATAGATAACTGGCAATCGTTTCGCATCACTCGGCCATCTAATCTTTGGTGCATTGCCATGAGCCAATTGGAATGTGCAATCCAGTCCAATGACGTTAATGAGCGATCGCAAGAAATGGGCAGTCAAGTCCGTACCGCTGCGGTCGAAAGGAAGGTGTCCCCACCCACGACAGAATGTCGGCATCCCGCCATCACGATTCTGCAATCCAAGCAACCACATTGTTGCGTCCTGAATCGGGTCTTCCACCGCATGCAGATGTGAAATCGCCAAAATCGCCCCCGGCGTGTCGTCCGCGTCCGGCACGCCGCCGGGCAAATCGGTCCAGGCCCAACCGCCGGGGTCGGCGCCGGTATAGGGGTGGCGCGTTTTATATTGCTGGTTTAGAATCCAGTCGCGCAGCTGATCCTTGCGATCGAGCGATTGCAGTTCTCCGGCGGCAGCCAGCGCGTTGACGGCCAGCGTCGTCACCCAGGTGGCGAGATTCGTGTCGATCGGCCAGCTGCCGTCGGGCCTGACCGAGTTGACGATGAACCGAACGCCTTCCCGCGCGACCGGATGATCCGCGTGCCCGATCGACGCCAGGCTCATCGTCACGAAGCTCGTCAGCGGGATCGCTTCGAGGTAGCCGCCCGACGATGGCTGAATGTTTTGGAGTACCCGCAAAGTTCTTGCGAGCGCTAAACGACGAGCAATGCGTGCGAACGGGTTCCACGGTTTCTTGTGATGATAGATGCACTGCCCAATCGCGATCAACGCCGGCAACGCATAACTGACGACGTGCATCTTCACGAAACGGAACCACGATTGAGGCAGCACCGCCAACTCGAAAGGCAACGGCGGCACCTCGTCCCACGACACCAGGCTCGCCAGCGCGCACGTCGTCAAGATCGGCGTCGCAAACGTGCGGTCCTTGCCATAACGCTGGCGGATGGCTTCGGGCCATTGGTCCGGCTGGCCGTAGTGTTGGGTGAGCCAGGCTTCGGCGCGGGTTATTGTGTTTGCATACCCCCACCAATCGCTGCGCTCATGGTGGGGCTTGAGGTTAGCGCCAAGCCCCACCATGAGCGCAGCGATTGGTGGGGGTGAACCGTCCATCGGCTTCGTTAAATAAAACGCCGATCGGCACAGCATCGTCGTCGAGATGTTGCTCAGGCTGACCGTCGTATCGCCCCACCCGCCGTCGGGATTCTGATGGTCCGCCAACCACTTCAATCCACTGGCGATGAGCGACGGATGCGCCGGCCCACCGTTCGCCTGCACGAGGTGCAGCGCCATGACCGCCGTTGCTGTGGAGAGCGAGGATGTGGACAGCTCGCCGACCCAATGGCCGTCCGGCGTGCGTTCCGTCAGCAGAGCCGACAGCGCGGTCTGATAGGCAGCTTCGATGCGTTCGGTGGTGGCGGGTTGCATGGGTGGGGAGGGTTACCAGATGCCGGTTGAGAAAGCGCATGGATATCGAATCGCGTGCTAGCGTACATTGTAACACGCGTTTCGCAGTTATTTGTCGACCTCCCCGTCGCGGCCTCGGCCACTCGCATCAGCATCCGATTTCGGCGCCGTCATCACGAGCATCAACCCCACTCCGGCGATAATCAGCGACAACACGCCGCACACCGCGCCGGGGATGATGCCCATCATCGCCTCGCTCCAACTCGCCCGCGGCCCATTAATGATCGGCATACTTGCGGACACGCCGACCACGCACAGGCTCAGAACGAAACAGACGATACCAATGATGAGGGTGGCGGTTCGCATGAGTTGTTCTCGAGTGAAGTCGATGAGTGCCTGCCGGCTCTGGAGTCTAACAAACGCGTCATACGTGCGCGGTATCCGTTTTCATTTTCGCCAGCATCGCCGGGGCCGAATCCTTGGTGTGGTCCACACCCTTATACGCGCCGAAGTCGTAGAACCAGAAGCGTTTCGCCAGGCGGTAGAGCAGATTGCTTTCGGGGATCTCGGCTACCGGGTTGTATTGGCTCGTGCGGATCGTCATCGCTTCCAGCTCGGCAATCGCGGTTTGGCGGACGGTACTGTCCTTGGCTTCGTGCTTCTCGACGAGCGCCTTGAGCATATCGGGCCGTTCGAGCACGATGCAGCCACGCGTTGTTTCGGCGGCGAGTTTGCGGAAGTCCGCCAGGAAGGCCGACTGCAAGAATTTGTCGCGCAGATGGCGATCATCTTTCTCGTGCTTGATCGATTCCTTGGAAAACTGCACGATCGGGCACGGCTCGATGTCGCCCCACGGGTTGATGTGATGGCTGACGCCCGTCGCCGCCGGGCAGAGCGCCTGACCATCGCCGTCGAAATAGGCGTCGATGATGATGATCGGCTTCTTCGAGCGCATCTCGACGACGAATTTGCGCAGATCAAGCTGCTGTTCGGGCGTGAGACAGAGTTGATAGTTCGGCTCAGGCCCCATTGGGCGGTATACGTGAAACCACGTATAGAGCACGCCCATGTCGATGAGCCGATCGATCCACTTTTCGTTGACGAGATCGAGATTCGATTGGCATACGCTGGTGCAGACGCCGGTGAAGACCTTATTCTTCAGGCAGTTTTCGATGCCTTGCAGCGTCTTGGAAAGGACGCCGTCGCGGCCTCGGCGTTCGTTGCTGACGATCTCGGAACCTTCGACGCTGATGAGCGGCGTGACGTTGCCGAGGTCGCGCAGCCGTTTGGCTTTTTCGTCGGTGATGAAATGTCCGTTGGTGAATATCTGGAAATAGCAATCGGGATGCTTTTCGATCAGTTCGAAAAGTTTCGGATGCATAAAAGGCTCGCCGCCGACGATGCCGAAAAAGACGTTGCCCATGTCCTGAGCTTCCTTCACCATGCGATGGAAGGTCTCGGGCTCCATCGCCTCCATCTTCTCGGCGACATCGACCCAGCAGCCCTGACAGCGCAGGTTGCAGCTGTTGATAACGGAGACGTACAGGAACGGCGGAAACACCTCGCCGCGCCGCAGCCGGCGTTTGTGCTTCTCAACGGAGAGCATGCCCTTCAGGCCCATGTTCCAGGCGAGTTTGAAGAGCAGTCGTTTGTCGGTTTCGAGCAGCACGCGTTTGAGGAGCCGGAAGTACATGTAGGGGGTGCTTTCGTGTAGGGAGCGAGGCCAACATTTGCGGGTGAGGTGTATTATAATGGGTGGAGGGCAGTTTCGCGAATTTTTGCCGGCGGGAGGACCAGCATGGATGATGAATACTTGGCCGCGAGGCGCTTTGTCGTTCAAGCAGAGACATGACAAACAAACGTCATCGCTATCTGCCCGCTATTTTCCGTAAGCGGCTTGCCAAATCCGAAGCAGCCACAAAATTGAAGCGCCGGCCTTTGCGATTGCCCACCAGCAAACCCAGTTTTTCAAGTTCCAAGAGATCGGCGCGAGCGGTCTGCGGTGTCACCTTGCATAGCCGGGCATGCGATTCATAGGAAAAAGTCGCACCGACCTCGCGCTGCGCCTCGACCAAAACGGCTTGCTGGCGTTCGTTGAACATCGCAGGCAACAATGTCCGGGAAAGCCGCTTTTTCTCTTCGACTTTCTTCGCCAAATACTTCTGAAAGGCGCGAATGCTCTGTTCGATTGTTGTCAAATGATAAAAAAGGAAATAGGTGAGGTCGTTCTCGTCCTGCTCCGTGTCGAGGTATGCGCGGGCATACTTTTTGGGGTGTTGGCGAATAATGGATGAGATCGTCAGGTATTCCACAAGCCAATAGCGATTGCGCAACATCGACCAGTAGAAAAGCGCCCGCGCGGTTCGGCCATTGCCATCGACAAACGGATGATCGTAGGCAAGCCAAAAGTGCAAGACGATGGCACGAACGACGGGATGGATGAACTCGCCTTGTTTGGTTCCGTTATTATTTGCGAATTGACACAAGCACCGTAATCGCTCAGCCAATTTCTCTGCGGGCGGCGGAATGTGCAGGGCTTGCTGATCTTCCTCATCCCAGACTTTGATTGATTCGTCAGATCGACGGAATCGGCCGCAATCACGCGGATCGTCTATCGCGTTCTCCGTCAACTCACGCTGGATTTCTTGCAACAGCTCCACCGTCATCTTTTCGTTCTTTCGACCGTTGAGCATCTGAATCGTGCGGAAATTATTCACGATCATTTGTTGATCGCGATCCTTCGGCTTCCGATTTTGCAGAAGCATCTCCTTGGCCTCCTTGCGCGTGACGACAGCTCCTTCGATCTCGCTTGAAGCGATCGCTTCCTCGCACAATGAACTGATGAGATACCGCTGTTGATCTGCTTCAGATTCAAGCTCTGGCCAGGGCGATTGGACCGATCCGCCGAGATTCGTGTCGATAAGGTGCAATAGCTCAAGCACGGAGCCAGGTAGGCGAAACGTGAACGGTCGGCCGTGAACATCCGTCAATAATCCGATTTTGAATGCTGGCCCGGCGCGAGAGAATTTGACAAAGTTCAAAATTGTTCGCTTGTTAGCCCTGCCAAACTCGCATGATTGGCACATTGCTCCCAATTCCACATCTCATTGTTAGCTTTTTTCACCCATTCCTGAATGTCAGGTTCGGCGTAACGCACCAGAAAATCAGGCTTTGCATCTTCGAGCACAGCACGAAGCGATTTGCCTTGTTTGGGTTTTTTCATGACGGCACGGACACTAAATATCTTTAAATTATTCAATAATTTAAAGATACCATTCGGGTCACGAATGGCAATATCTTTAAATAATAGAAAAATTTAAAGTTGCGCCCTTCGGCCTGTTTGCGCAATCACGCTCGCCCGGGATGGTGCGAGCGCTAAACCGCCAGCGGCAATCACTTCCCCTTCAGCCGTTTCGCCAGGGCGTCGATTTGGGCTTTGCATGCCTTGCGCGCTTCGCCATAACCCTTCGGGTTGATTTTCGGCGTCTTCAGGTAATCGAGCACAATTTGCTCGGCGGCGACGAGTTCGGCACACGCATGCGCGGTTTCCGACGCGACTTCGTTCGGGATCGTCGTCACGCCGTTGCGGTCGCCATGCAGCAGTTGGCCGGGCGTGATCTGGATGCCGCCGACATGCACCGGGACATGAACCTGCAAGATATGGCAGAAGCCGTGGGCGCAGATCGCGCCGTCGGCGAAGCACGGGAAGCTCATCGCCTCGACTTGATCAAGATCGCGTGCCGCCCCGCTCGTGATGAGACCGGCCGCGCCGAACGCCTTGTAGGTGGTGCACATGACCTCGCCGAACGTCGCTGACATCACCGGCGTGTCGAGATCCTGGAACACGACGATCGGCGGCCCCGGAATCTCGGCGAAGGCGGCGACTTGCTGATCCAGGCCCGAGTAGACGTTGCCCGATGTCGGCGGAAAAGCCGAGCGGAACGTCGCCGTCGAGGCGTATCCGACCATCGGTGGAAGCTTCGGGTAACACGCCTGGATGCGCTTGTCCATGTAGAAAGCCGTGCGCGAGCAGAGATCGAACAACTCGACGACGTTGCAAATCGTCGGCGTGTCGTACTTCTTCAGTAGGGCGAGGTCGGCGGCGGAAATTGGAGACATAGGTAAGATTCCTCTTGGTTTACGTTTAGCGCTCGCAGGGCGCCATGCGAGCGCTAAACGTAAACGAATAACGTAAACGGGTCAAACCATCTCATCAGCATGATAACTCGAACGCACAAACGGCCCGCTGGCGACTTCGCGGAAGCCGAGCGATCGCGCCAGCACCGCGAGTTGATCGAACTCCTCCGGTGGCAGGTAGCGAGCGACCGGAATGTGCTTCAGCGTCGGCGACAGGTATTGGCCAAGCGTCAGGACATCGCAACCTGCGGAGCGCAGGTCGCCGAATACGTCGAGCAATTCCTCGCGTGTCTCGCCCAGGCCGAGCATCAAGCCGGACTTCGTCACAATGTGCGGCGCCTTCGCTTTGACGCGCGCCAGCAGATCGAGCGAGCGCTGGTACTCCGCTCGGCCTCGTACTTTCTTGTAAAAGCGTGGCACGGTTTCGGTGTTGTGGTTGAAGACCTCCGGCTGGGCTTCGATGACGCGATCGATCGCCGCGGTGTCGCCGAGGAAATCAGGCGTGAGCACTTCGATGCGAGCCGAGGTCCGAGCGCGAACGGCGAGCACGCATTGATAGAAATGCTCGGCCCCGCCATCGCTGAGATCGTCGCGCGTGACCGAGGTAATGACGACGTGCTTCAGACCAAGCCGATGGGCCGCCTCGGCGACGCGGGCGGGTTCGTCCGTTTCAAGGGCCTCCGGTGTGCCACGAGGAACGGAGCAGAAACCGCATGGCCGGGTGCACAGGTTGCCCATGACCATGAACGTGGCCGTACGGCGCGACCAACACTCGGGGCGGTTGGGACAGCGTGCGCTTTCGCAGACTGTCTCCAGGCCGAGTTCGTGGATGAGATTGTTGGTAAAGAAATTCTCGTTGCCAACGGGCAGCGGGCGTTTCAACCAATCGGGCAGACGGCGCGCGGGCTCGGCGGGCGGCGCGGCGAGTTCCGAGATGATCATGGGAAGGGTCAGCATAAATACCGCAGTTTCGCTTTCGTCACCAAATCCACTAGGTTGCAAAAATTCGCTGGTTTCCGTCCTTCCGCCAAACCGATTATTACAGTGGCGGCGCAAAGAATAGTTTATGGGAGCGACGAACCAACGCAAACGCGGGTTTGGAATTCCGCCGCTTGCGGGTTAGCGCTCACAGCATCCCGCGCGATCGCTACCGGGTAAACGAAAGAGAAACCCTATCCTTCGCAACGAGATAGTTTGGAAAAACGCGAAATTTGGATAAAATGGGACTGCGCCCGCTCGCCCCTCCCAGCACATAGATTCGTTGCGAAGATGCCTCGACGGACCGCGATTCTTCCTCGATTGAAGGATGCCGATTCCATGATTGTCGTTATGAAACCTCGTCGATCGCCTACGAGCCGCTCGGTCATCACGATCGTAACGGCGGCGTTGGTGCTTGCGTTCACGTTGGGCGCAGCCGACTGCCTCGCCAACGATCCGGTGGATAGACTGCGCGACGCCCTGAACCCCGGCGTCACCGAGCCGACGCCTCAGCAAATCGCCCTGCGCAACAAGAGCATTACGCAAATCATTACCGGCCTGCGCTACCTCGGTGACCTTCGCCGGGCTTACTTCCTCCGCGAGTGGGGAAACCCGGCTGACGCCGGCGAGAAGAAATCCGATCTCGAAGCCTTTAAGAAGCTCATCGGCGAACGCATCAAGTCAACGATCCGCGCCGGCGCCGACGGCAGCGAACCACACCAACTCGCCGCAGCCATGCACATTGCCGAAGTCGCCGAGAGCGACATCCCGTCCGAACGCAAAGCCGACGGCAAGTTCGCTGCGGGCTTCGCCAACGTCCTCCTCGGCGACAAGGGCCTTTTGAAAAACCCCAGCATCACGGTTCGCCAAGCGGCGATCCACGCCCTTGGCAAAATCACACCGCTGCCCGACCCAGCTCTCGACGCCTTGACCAATGTTATTCGCAATGACCAACTTGGCCCGCGACGATTGGCGGCGTATGCACTCTACGATCTCGTCAAAAACGCCTATTTCCTCGACCGTGAAAGCGAGCTGCGCACCATCGAACGCGCTATCCAGGTCGCCACCGCCGGTCTTACCGATGCCGACGATCACGTGCGTGGCCACTGCCTCGAAGCTATCAAGCTCGCCGCCGAGCGCAACCTCGATTATCCCTGGCTGATCGACCCGATGCGGTTGAACGCGAAAGACAGCAAGATCGCGCCCGAGAAGGAATTCGTCAAAGTCCTTGAGGCCTACGCACTCGCCATACCGAAGCTGCTTCAAGCACTGAGCGACCAGAACGTGAACATCAAGTTGACGGCGATGATGGCACTGGAAAAGATCAGTGTCGCCCGCGCCCGCCTCATCGCCAAAATCGACGAGAAGGCGGCGGAACTCAATCCGGATAAGTTCTGGCCAAAGTATCAATTGCTCAAGAGCAACGGTATCGCCGACCCGCTGGGCAACATGGTCGAACGCGGCTGGATCGCCATTGCGCATCTGTTGCAGCGCGGGTCCGAAAAGGAATCGGTTGACGTTCGTCGGAGCGCCGCTCAGCTTTTGGAAATCCTTGCGGAGGATATCGATCGCACATCAGCGGAGTTGCACAAGAACAAACCATCCGAACGCCGACGCTTTGTCGGTGCGATTATGGCGGGCCTAATCGACACCGATCGCTTTGTGCGGCTAACATCGACTCGCGCATTGCGTGCCATCGATTCGGCTCAGATTGATCGCGAGACCGTGCTGGCGATTGGTTACATCCTGATCGACAACAAGCAAAACGATGCCGACCTATCCGAAGCAGCCGTGAAGACCGTGGAAGCGATCGCCGGCAATGCGAACGCCAAAGCCGCTATCCCGTTTCTGAAAGCCGTGCTGGTCGATTCGCTGAAGGACGCCGAGACGCGCGTTGGCGCGATGCAAGCGCTCATCGCGATCGGCGGCGTGGAAGCGAACGACGCCGTTCCGCAAATCATCGCTGCGCTCAGCGACTCGGATGTCCGCGTCCGTCGAACCGCCGCGGAAGCGCTCGGTCGTTTGGCCAGGCCGACGACGCGCGAAATCGCTGCCGACGCCCTGCGAGCGTTACGAGCCGCCCTGCGCGACGACGATTCGGAAGTGCGGCTCCATGCGACCGAAGCGATTCTAAGCATCATTGTGCCGAAAGCGCTATAGATCCCCGCTTGTCGTTTAGCGCTCGCATCGCGCCATGCGGGCCCTGAACGAAACAAGTGGGGCAGACATTCTTGTCTGCCTTTGTAGCCTTGGCAGACAGGAATGTCTGCCCCACGGAAGGGCTGCTCTTATATTTTGAACAAATTTACAGTACACTGTCTTCGTATCCATCCTACCTTCGATGGGCGACTCTCATGCTCGATGACCTCGCGCGCGAAGACGTAATTCGCACCGTCGATTCGATGGTCGCCGAGCTGCTCGACGCTGCCCACATAACCGCGCCGCCGATCGATGTCATCGCCCTCGCTCAAGCACACCTCGGCTTCACCGTCTGCGTCGACAGCAGTCAGCCGCAGCGCGGGCGGGCACAGCGTACGCTGGGCAAGAAGCAAATCTACCTCAAACCGGAGCCACGCGAGGAACGCCATCAGTGGACCGTCGCCCACGAGATCGGCGAACACCTCAAAAGCGAACTGCTGGCGAGGCTCGGCATCGAGCCAGGTCAAACTCGCGCGATGGCCGGTGAATCGCTCGCCAACCTCTTCGCCTATCGCCTGCTCGTGCCGACGCCCTGGTTCAAGACCGACGCGCCAACATTTAACTACGATCTGCTCGCACTGAAAGCTCGATATGCGACATCGAGCCATGAAGTGATCGCCATGCGCTTTCTCGACCTGCCGGCTCCGTGCGTGGTGACGATCATCGACAACGAAAAAGTGAGCCGTCGCAAGGGCAACGCCTTCGCTTTGAAGCGAGCGTTGCTGCCCATCGAGAAGTGCTGCTGGGAGCAGGTGACGCGAACGAGTGAAAGCACAACCCTGCGCGAAGCCGAGTGGACCGTAACCGGCTGGCCCGTGCACGAACTGGACTGGAAGCGCGAGATTTTGCGGACGGAGCGGGAGGAGTGGTGATGATAACGAGACGATAATTTCTTTCCGAGCCACGACCGTGAGGGAGTTACCGACGGGTGCAAGCGTGGTTTAGTCGGCCGCTCCCTCACGGTCGCGGCTCGGTAACAGTTTGCAATCATTCGGCGAATCAGCCAATTTCCGTGCGTTGAATGTAATCGAATTACCACATCGATGCCTCAAAAAAATTCCAATAAATCTCCACAACTGACTTCGCATATCTCCGAACTTTCGATTAATGTTCAAATAACCACTAAGCGGTCAGGGCGACTCAAGCACGGCCAACCCACCTGCTTGAAACGCTCGGCGATCGCGCGGCATGATTACCCCTTTCACTCACGAGGTTATTACCATGTTTGTGCAATTGACCAAGGACTTTCTCGGCAAGCCAGCGGGCGAGCGGATCGATGTGTCCGATGCCGACGCTAGCCAGCTGACCCAACAGGGTTGGGCCAGGCCGATCGCGGACGATGCGTTGTCGCCGATGATCGCGCGGGCGGTACGGAGCGATCTGGACGACGCGGTGGAACGCTCGCTGGCTCAGCATCTGCAGTATCAACAGCGGTCGAATCGGACGCGCTTGCCGTTCGCCGGGCTGGGCGACTCGGCTCACGACAATCCCAGCGCGAGCTTCAAGCACTTCGGCGAGTTCGCGCTGGCCGTGCGCGACGCCTGTCAGCCGGGCAAACGGGCGGACGATCGGCTCGCGCTCATCACCAAAGCCGCATCGGGCATGGGCGAGAACACCGGGGCCGACGGCGGGTTTCTCGTTCCGACGCAGTTCGTGCAGAAGCTGCTCGAGCGCGTCTATTCGCCGTCGAACCTGCTCGGCATGACTGATTCGTACACCGTGGCGTCGAACGTCATCGCCTTCCCGAGGAGCGTCGAGACGTCGCGCGCCAACGGCTCCCGTTGGGGCGGGGTTCGTGCCTACTGGCGCGATGAGGGTGAACAGGCGACGGCGACCAAGGCGACCTTTAGCCGACTGCAACTGACCCTGCGCAAGCTGTTCGTCATGATCAACGCAACCGATGAACTGCTGAGTGACGCCCAGGGGATCGCGCTGGAGCAGTACCTCTTCCGCGTCGCCTCGGACGAGATCAACTTCGTCGTGTCCAATGCCATTCTCAACGGCTCCGGGTCAGGCCAGCCTTTGGGAATCCTCAACTCGACGCCGCTCATCACCGTCGCAAAGGAGACCGGCCAAGCGGCGGCCACAGTCGTGACGGCGAACATTGTCAACATGTGGTCGAGGCTGTTCGCGCCGTGTCGGCAGCACGCGGTTTGGCTGATCCATCAGGACGTCGAGCCGCAACTGCACTCGATGACCATCGGCTCCGGCGGCGCGCAGATCGTTGCCTATCAACCGCCCGGCGGGCTGTCGGACAAGCCGTACGCCACGCTCATGGGTCGGCCGGTCATCCCCGTCGAGTGGTGTCAAACGCTCGGTGCCGTTGGCGACATCGTCCTCGCTGACCTGCGGCACTACGTCACCACGACGAAGGGCCAAGTCGAGTCGGCGATGTCGATCCATCTGCGCTTCGACTACGACGAATCGGTCTTCCGCTTCATCTTCCGCGTCGACGGCGCCCCGTGGTGGACCAACGTGCTCACGCCGTACAAAGGCGCGAATACGCAGTCGTGTTTCGTGACGCTCGCTACGCGGGCTTAGTCATTCGTCCGTGGTGCTTGGAACTTGGTACTTCGCAAAATGCCACGAGGTCGCAGCCCCCGGCCTCCTGGTTTCGCCTTTTGCCAAGTACGAAGCACCAAGCACCACGGACCAAAACGACCAACCATCAAAATTCCCAATCAGCACAAGGAAAACAATCCATGCCCTCCTTGATTACCCGCACCCGTGCCATTTACAATCTTGGCAATCGTGCCACCTCCGCTGACGAAAACGCCACGCTCGACGCACTTAACGCGGCGGTGAGCAAAGCGATCGAGAATTACTGCTGGCGTGCGTTCAGCGTCACCAGTCTGGATGAACTCTATCCGGGCAACGGGCGGCGCGAACTTGTGCTACGGCACTATCCGATCGTCAGCGTCGAGCGCATTGCCGGTGCTCCGACAGCGGTATTGCGCGTCACCAACGCGTCGGCGAGCGTGCAGCGTGCGACGGTCAAGGTCACCGCGACAGGCCTGGAGTTGATCCGCGTCGCGTCCGGCGTGAGCACGACGAACACGATCAACTTCGCTGACCAGGTCACGCTGTCCGCGCTGGTGAGCGCGATCACCGCGCTGGGCAACGGCTGGTCGGGCGCAGTTGCCGACGCATCATTCAATAGCCGCGCCTCCGCCGACCTACGAGCTCTGCAAGGCGCGTTTCATGCCAAAGACTTCACACCCGAGTTGAAGGTGCACACCGAGGAGTTGAGCAGCTTCACCGTCGATACCGAGCATGGCACCATTGTGCGTGACGCCGGCGCGGTTTGGCATGGCGGCCTGCACTACTGGCGAGTCATCTACCGCGCGGGCTATGATCCGATTCCCGATGACGTGCAAGAAGCCTGCGCCCAAGGGGTTGCGCAACTCTTTTGGCAAACCAAGCGTGACCCCGGCCTGGTCAGTGAAGCCATCCCCGCGACGATTTCTCGAACCGTCATCCGCGATATGCCGCCCACGGTGAAACTGCTACTCGCGACCTACCGCAACTGGCGAGTGTAGTGGCTAGTGGAATTTGCCACGGACCACCTCGAAGATGGTCCCCGTGGGGCAGGCATTCTTGCCTGCCAGGCCTAACGGACCCATGGCAGACAAGAATGTCTGCCCCACGGAGTCGTTGCTTGCATACATCCTTACCACGGACTAAGGACTAAGGACCATTGACAAGGTGACCTATGGCACTTCCAATCCCCGCGAATATCACGTTCGACATTTATCGCGCTGGCACAACGCCGCCCGCCGCCCCCGCCGTGGCTGGTGTGTTGGGGCATTTGCAATGTGATTGGCGCGGCGGCCAAGAAGGCGGCGACCGTTTGACCAACGGGCTGTGTTGGACGCATGTTGTCCTCATCGACGTCAGCATCGACCTTCGCGACGCCTACGTCGGGCAGGGTAGCTATGTCACCCAGGACGCCGTCTACATTCCCGACAAGAACGGCACACCGTTCGCCGTCGTCTTCATCGAACGCCTGCAACGCGGCGCCCCGAACGAACACAAGCGAGTTTACCTCGATCGAATGACTCCCGTTTGGCCAACGAATGAACTATGAGGAGATAGCGATGACGATCCGAAACCGAATCATGAAGCATTTGCGCATGAAAGCCAAAGACTTAGTCCCGCACGAGATGAATCCGCGCGTGCATTCGAATGCGCAACGGCGGGCGCTGCAGTTGCTCTATGACGAGATCGGGTTCGCGCGGTCGCTGTTGGCGTATCCGGTGGCGGACGGCCGGTTCAAATTGATCGACGGGCATCTGCGTGCGTCGATGGACCCGGAGCAAGAGGTTGATGTCGAGGTGCTCGATGTCAACGATGCCGAGGCGCGGGCGCTGTTGCTGGCAATCGATCCGCTCGCGCAGCTTGCCGGGTACGATTCGGATACGTTGGACAAGCTGCGCGAGATTGTCGATGCCGACTCTGCCGCGGTAAAGTCGCTGTGGGACGTGTTGCAAGAAGCGAGCGAGAGGACGAAGCACGCATTGAAGAGCGCGGAGCGTGAGATCGAAGAGCGGTTTTTCGTGTTGATCGAATGCGAAGACGACGACGAACAACGCGAGCTGTTGGAGCGGTTTCAGGGTGAAGGGTTGAAGTGCCAAGCGAAGATGGGCTAAACGGGGAGAAATCATGCATATCCACGTCGAAACACCGATCACAAATTCGCCGCGTGTGCAACAGGTGCGCGGCATGTTCGACCTCACGGAGAGCGCGACGAGTGCGCTATCGTGGGACGTATGTTTACCGATTGAGGCGATGCCGTGGCATATTGGCTTGATCGTCGGTCCGTCGGGGTGTGGCAAATCAACGGTCGCCCGGCATCTGTTCGGTGCACCGGCGGCCTTACCGGACGTTGGCGCGGGCAGCGTGCTCGATGCGTTTCCGAGCGCGATGCCGATCGCCGAGATCGTCGCGCTGCTCAGTGCGGTCGGGTTCGCGTCACCTCCCGCGTGGTTGCGGCCGTTCCGTGTGCTATCGACCGGTCAGCAGTTTCGCGTCAGCCTGGCGTTGCTGCTTGCGCATACGCCGAGCGGGCGGCGCATTGTGTGTGACGAATATACGAGTGTCGTCGATCGCACGGTTGCGCAGATCGGGTCGGCGGCACTTGCGAAACTCGTGCGACGCCGTGGCCAGCAGTTCGTTGCCGTCACCTGTCATGAGGATGTCGAGGCCTGGCTGCAACCGGATTGGGTCTTTCGCCCTGCCGAGAATACGATTGCCTGGAGGCGGCTTCGGCGACGACCCATTGTCAATCTCGACATCGTTCGCGTGCAGGCATCGGCGTGGCCGATGTTTGCACCGCATCACTATCTGAGCCATGCGCTGGCGAAGTCGGCGGTCTGCTTCCTGGCGTCGTGGCGCGAACACCCGGTGGCGTTCTCAGCGTGGCTGCCGTTCGTCGGCGCGGGGCCTAGGACTCGCCGCGAACATCGCACCGTGACGGTGCCCGATTATCAGGGCATTGGCAACGCGCTCAGCGATTTTGTCGCATCGATCTGGGCCGGCCTGGGCTATCGCGCAATCTCGACGACGACGCATCCCGCGATGATTCGTGCTCGGCTGCGCTCGCCCAATTGGCAGATGACACGCAAGCCGAGCTTCGCCGTCGCCCATGAAGGCCGGTTGCAACATGCGACGACAAGGCTGACGGCCGGCTTCCGCTACATCGGGCCGCCCCTCGCGTATGCCGCAGCCCGAGCGCTGTTGGAGTGAAGAATCAAATGCATTTCACCACAGAGAGCACAGAGAAAGGCAACTGGAATTGAATTTCCGATTCTCTCCTTACGGTGTGTATTTCTCCGTGTTCTCTGTGTTCTCTGTGGTTAGGTCTTTGGAGATCAAGCGATGACGACGAAACCGTTTCGATTGACGCCGGGGTTGCGCGAGCAGATCGTGGCGTCGGTGCGCGCGGGCGGGTATCCGCATGTCGCCTCCGAAGCGTGGGGGGTGCCGAAGGACGTGTTCGACGATTGGCTGAAGCGAGGCAATGCCGACGATGCGCGGGAGCCATGCCGCTCATTTGCACGCGATGTGCGGCAAGCGTTCGCTCAAGCGCTGTTGCGTGCGGAGATCGAGGTCTACAAGGACGATCCGAAGCTCTGGCTGATCCACGGCCCCGGCCGCGAGACCACCGAACGGTCCGGCTGGAGCGTGTCGGTTAAGCCCGCGGAACCCTCGGCGACGACGCGCAACGCTCTGTGCGATCCCGAACTGATGGCGCTATTGGGCACGCTCATGCAAGCGTTGATGCCGTATCCGGAAGCGCGTGCGCACGTCGCGCAAGCGCTGGTGGGGATGGAAGCGAAACCGGAGTAGAGCATTTATTATTCCCGCTTGCGGCTTAGCGCTCGGATAATTCGGCGTGAGCGCTAAGCCGCAAGCGAAAACCAGGGAAGCCGAGGATTTACCATGGTCCGCCAAGCGATACGAACCATACGCGAAGATGACGCCGAGCCTGGCAAAGGCCCGCATCGGCGCGAGAGCATTCGGCAGGCGCTCGACGATGCTGGCGTCGCGCGATGTCCGCTGTGCCAGGTGCCGTTGATCGCGCGGCAAACGTGCGTGGGGCCGCGGTTTTGCTGTGCGTGTAGTGCGAGGTGGGACCAGTGTGAGCGCTAAGCCGCAAGCGGAATACCAGATGCATTACTTACTCGACGGCTCAATTTCGCGGATCATCGCTTTCGGTTGCGACAGATCAACTCGGATCTTATCGGGTGTAATCGCCTCCCCGATGTTGCTTGCGCGGTCAGGGGCTTCGACGCGCACGTAGAACTGGTACGGCAGCGGGTCGGGCATGGTCCAGACGTACTTGCCGTTGTTGGCGAGGTTCTCGGCAAAAGTCGTCCAGGGGCCTTTCGTATCCTCGGCGTAGGACAGGCGGATCGGGTTGGGGCCGAGGTTCTTGTCGCGTGCGGTCCACGAGACGGCGAGTTTGCCTTTGTCAACGCCCTGGCCGACGTGGACGCCGAGTAGTTGGACTTGCGGTTTGGTGAGATCGACTTCGATCCAGAATTGGGGCCGATCGCCGGGCTGTGGGGCGCGGGAACTCAGGCCGACGCCGGATTTGGCGACGAGCGAGATGCCGTAGACGCCTTCGCCCTCGACATCGAAGGCGAGCCTTTTCGCTTGTTGGGCCTCAGCGGGGTTTTTGATTTCGAGCGGGTACTCGGTAAGCTTGTTCCACGCTCGGCCTTGATAGAGTGTGTACCAGAGTTCGACGCATGAGACGCCCGACGGGCCGACTTCTTTGAGATCGTAGACCAGCGAAATCTGTTTGTTGTTGACGTATTTGCGTTCGAGGTTGCCGAAGGCGTTCGGCGCGGGGTCGGGCTGTAACGGATTGACGAACCCGCCGCCAGCTTGAACACCAACATTCGTCTTGTCCTCGCCGACGTTGCCCGCACGATCGCGTGCCAGCACGCGCACTTCCAGCTGGGCGTTGGTCAGTGGGTTCCAATAGATTTGCGACGCTCCAAGGGGCAGGCTGAGCGGAATCCATGTGGCAGCGCCGGTGACGCGCCATTCGACACGCATCGAATCGGGTAGCGCGATGTCGAGATTGTCGTCGCGCACGCTCCAGGAGACGCCGATTTCGTTGTTCCTTGGCGGCAGCGGCTGAACCTGCACCACCGGCGCAGCGGAATCGACAATGACTTTCAGATTGGCCCGCAAATCGTCCACGCCCGCCGGCGCGAGCTTGTCCTGCGTATCTACGGTTTGCACCGCGAACCAGAAGAAGCCGTCCTGAGGCGTCGAAAACTTGAAGTGGCGTTCCTCCGGGACGGCAGTGGCAGTCAGGTTCCATGACCGTCCCTGATCGCTGGAAACATAGAGGCGCACCTGCTTGACACTCGCGCTTGTGAAATCGTTTTTGAACGGTATTTTGAATTGGCGATGCTGAAAGAAGATCACGCCCGCCAATGGATCTTGGGCGCGTGCGTCTAGCCAGGCGAACCCGCCGCATAATACGCACATCAGGAAGACAGACCACTTCCGCATGTCGGACATCCCGGTGGGTCAGTTCGCCGGCCGCTACGGACCAAACCGCCGCGGTTGCCGAGGCGCGCGGCAGAAAGACACGTCACCTTTTATCGGCCTACCGAACAGACGACTTGAGTCGGGAATGCTGAAACGAGAAGATGGGGAAGGCTGGGGGAAGAGTTGAATTGTAGGGTGCGTCAAGCGCCAGCGCCGACGCACCACGAATTTGCTAGCGCCTGGTGCGTCGGCGCTGGCGCTTGACACACCCTACGGAATTCGGCATTTTCTCATTGCGGAGGGCATGTTTCCGCCAGCCGACGCAACATGATATTCGCTCGAAGTTTCTCGACGGTGCGGTCCTCCGAGAAATCGATTAGCGCCAGCAACTCGTCGCATTCCGACGGGTTTAACACTTCTTTGTTTTCAGATAACCACAACAACCGCCGATCCATTGCCACCGGCAATTTGTAGTCGGCAATTGTTTGAAGCGTTGCCGCGCATTCTCGAATTATTGCATCAAGCGTTTGGCTCGATGATGAAGCTACTACCATTGTGTTGCCCTCGAAGAGCCGTTTGAACTTTGCCATTTTACACGAATCGAACAGGCCTGGCGCTATTCAAAAACAGATTCGCGTTGCAGGCGGAGCCCAGAGGTTCGGAGTACCTCACCTCTGGGCTTTCATCCCCACCCGTGCCGCCAGCCAGTAGACTTCTTCTTTACGCAGAAACACGCCATTCATGATGAGCATGACAAGCGAGAACGACTGCAAGCCCATGAACAGGCCGATGAAGCCGTGCAGCAGAACTGCCGCCGCGAGGAAGACCCAGCGAAGCTTCGGTTGCCAAATGAGGAACGAGTAGCCGATCTCGAAGGCGAGAGTGAAGTAGCCGCCGGCTGTCATGAAAATCGTAAAGAGGATCTGATGACTGCCAAGGAATCGCAAAAAACGGAGATAAAGCTCCGACTGCATCGGCGCCAGTTCGTAGTTCGCCATGCTCAACCAAATCGCGCTGCCGTTCCACCAGGATTGACCCTGAAGTTTGGCAAGCCCGGCTAACAGGTAGATAATGCACAGGTGTACCTGCAAGAGCCGAATTGCGACATTGGCGGCGACACTCGGCGCGACCTCGGCGGGAGCCGGGGGAGCGATCGCGGTTTCCGCGACCGGTCGGCCGATCAACCCAAACCAACGGGCGACGATCCGGCCCTTGTTTCGCGTCCACCAGCCTGCCAGCCAGCGATCGACCGAGAACACCGCACCGCATGGGCTGAGCATCAAATAGAAAAGAACGATCGTCATCATCGTATCGACGCCGAAGAGCGCGCCTGGATTGCGATGGATATAGCACAACGACAAAAACCATAGCAATCCGCTCGATATGCGGGTGCAGAAACCGAGCGCGAACGCCACCGCCACCAAAACGACCAGGCCGTGCACGACTGCCATCGCCTGCGGATCGGTGATGTGGAACCAGAGCGAAAAGACCGGCGAGCCGCGCGAGTAGAGATTGCGCGGATCGACGCCGTAGCGCGAGAAATAGGTATCGATCTCTCGCGACTCCTCGGCGTTTGGAATCGCTGGTGGCGGCGTCCGGTGCGTTCGCGAGTAGGCTTCGACATACTTCCAGCCACGGTCATCATCAGGTTCGGGAGGCCGTAGGCCGTTGATGCGCGGGTCAAGCCCGAACTGCAGGCAAAACTTGTGGATCCGTTCCGCCTGGGCCTGCGACGTCGGATAAGGCGGCGGCGGGTCCGAGCGCCATATTGTGTTGTAGGCGGCGCGATACTCCTGCTGCCAGGGCGTCGTCGGCGCCGGCAGCTTGCCCGCCTTGTGCCAGTTCAACGGCCCGGTGAACTGGGGGTATTCGTCGACGAGCGCTCGCCGCAGTTCCAGGTCATACCAGGCGTGCTCGCCCATAAACTCTTGCAAGCGGAAGCTGTAGACGACAAACGAATAGACGAGAACCAGCCCCGCCGTCAACCGGATCAACGCCAGCACCGCAGGATCGGCAGGCGTGAACCAGAAGCGCTCCCACCCGCGCATCCAGGTCGGCAGAACGTAATTCGTATCGGAGGTCGGTTGCATAGGGTTCCCAATATATCTCAAGCCCAAGGGTGAGGTACTCCGAACCCTTGGGATCCGGCAAGGCTGATCCCGAAGTTCGGCGTACCTCACCTTTGGGCTTACTACTTCTGCTTCGGCGCCATCGCTTCGTCGATTTTCGCGTGCTCGTCTCTGGTCGGCGCACGCCAGCGGGTTTCGCCGCCGGGCCGATACCAATCCGGATCGCCGGCGTGCAAGCGACAGAAATCGGCGATCGGCGCGTCGAGCTGATCGCGATTGACGCGCAAGATCGGAATCAGCCAATACAAGTATGGATCCTGCTCGATGACGCGCTCGCCGTCCTGGCCGAATGTACCCATGTAAAACGGATGATACGTGCATGGATCGTTCGGCGGGATGTGCATTTGCAGCCAATTCAGCTGGGCGATGAGGTGCGTGACGCGATAAATCTTCACGCTCTTGAACTTCCAATCGGAATTCTCCGGATGCGTCGCATAACGCCGGGCAATCGAACGGGCGAACGATTTCAACAGGCGATGCGCGGTATCGATCGGCGCTTTCACCTGCAACACCTCTTGCGGGATGTCCGGGTGCGTCGGGATTCGCAGGTCGTTCGTCGATTGTTTGCCGACGATCCGCTCGTCCGCGCCGGGAGCGCCTGGGCGAAGGATCAAGCGACGGTAGTAGTATGGATTCGTTTGCGGTTCGTTCTTGTCGCTCATCACGACCAACGGCGGCGGTGGCTCGGGATAGCTCGTCGCTTCCGTCAGCGACAAGAATCGCTGGTATTCCAGCGACATGGTGTGCAGCGATCGGCCACGCTCGTCGATTTCGGGCAGCTTATGCCAAAGACCGAGCTGTTTGCCATCGGGTGTGTCAAAGATCACGCGGAACCAAACGTAGCTGGATGTGCTGGGATCGGGCGCGAAAAAATGATAGGCGTTGTTGAGGTAGACAAAGTCGAGATAAGGCCGAAACAACCGAGTCCAAGCCTGCTGTACCAGCCAGGGCGAAGGCGCCGATCCGAAGCACGCCGACAAGATTGCCGCGAAATGCAAGGCCAAGAGCGTGCTAAGGACCGATCGGCACACTCGCGTCGAGACGAGCGTGAGTCCGCCGCCATAGGCGCAGGCGATGGCCAACACGCGCAGGAAAAGGCGGATCGTGTCCCAATCTTGCGGGTAGGCGTCGAGCGAAAGCGTACCGATTCCGACCACGCAGACTGCCGAGCCTACCAAAAATGCCACACTTGTCGCCACATCCCGCGAGCGCTCGGTGTCGCCGGCCTCGCGAAAACAGCGTACGACGGCGAAGAACGCCAACGGCATCGCCGTGAGTCCCGCCAAAAACGTCGCTCCAGGGCGCCAACCGGTCGCGTTCTCCGCCGTGAGCGTTATTCCGAAAAGAACGCCAAATCCAACCAGTAGAACGACGAAGACTACGCCGACGAGCAATCGCAGTGGAGCGTCCCGTCGGCTTTCACACGCTTCGCGATTCCGCCAGCGCAGCCAAACACCGACTGCCGTCGCCAACAGCCCTGCCGCGAGCACGATCACACGATTATCGCTTACCTGGTAGTCGCTCGCTTCGACATCGAACGTCACCTTCCACAGCCAAGACCAGACCGCCAAGCCGAAACCGGCGAGCAGATATGGCCAGGATTTCGCCCAAATCCAATCGAATCTCGGCGGCACTGCGATCGATGCGTCGGTCATCGTTGGTCCTCACGGTCGTGATCGGGGATGACGGTGTCAATATACCCGGTTTTCCGCGTGTTAAACCATGCACGGTCCAAAATAGCTCTTTGTCTGAGCCTGAGCGCCAGTGAAGCGCATCAAACAGCCCTTCGCTGGCGACCAGGCTCGGATATGCCAAACCTCGCCGCGTCGAGTGTGGCTGGGCACGCAAGTGACGGATTTCGAAATAACCGTCGCTTGCGTGATTGGCGGACAGAGTGCCTCGCAATGCGGACGAACTGTGGCACGAAACTTGCATGAAAATATACGAAGTTCGGCAAGAACCCCTGTACCTTCTCGACAAGGCGTCACAAACGAAAGCGTGTGGATGTGAATGACCCTGGGTTGCGTAATCGCTAATATCGACTCAATATTTTCATGCTTCACAATTTATCCATCTTGCCGATATTTCTTAAAACTGTATTTTTTCTTTAAGCAAAGAAGCAAATAATCGAAGTCAACGCCGGAAAAATAAACGCAATCTATCCAAATTTCTGTTGACTCTTTTTTTTGACTATCTTTACTATTCCTCACAGACGTTGAAAACGTTGTTGTTTGACACTCGCTTGGCGATGTGTACTTCATTGGAAGAAATAAAATTTCCCAATCTATTTCTCCCAAACTACCATTGACTTCCAGGTTTTGGCTTCCTGTTCATATTGGCATGGGTTGGCTCCCTTTCACACTACGAGGAGGTTTTCTATGTACTCAGCAGTTTTGATGCTGGCCTTGACGGCTGGCACGGATGCGGTTGACTTCGGCAACCGCTGCGCAAAAGGATGCACCACCGTCGCGGCATGCAGCACCAGCTGCACCAAGGTCGCTGGCTGCACCACCAGCTGCACGACACGTGTAGTCCATCGTCTCCATGGTTGCACCACCGGTTGCACCACCACTGTCGCTTGCACCAAAGTCGCTGGCTGCGCGAAGAGCTGCCACAGCGGCCTGTTCGCCCGCCTGCACAATCGTTGCACCACGTCCTGCGTCAAGGCTTGCGCCAAGGCCGCCCCGGCTGCCCCCGTCGCGCCGAAGGTAATGCCCCCGGAAACGGCGCCGAAGAAGGTCATGAGCTACGTCCCGGCCACGATCGTCGTCAGCCTCCCGGCCGACGCCCGTCTGTCCGTTGATGGCAGCATCACCAACTCGACCACCGAGCGTCGCGTTTTCCAGACCCCCGGCCTCGAAGTTGGCACGACCTACGTCTACACGATGCGAGCCGAAGTCGTTCGTAACGGCATCACCGTCAACGAAACGCAGCAAGTTGTGCTCACCGGCGGCGACACCGCCAACGTACTGTTCCAGTTCGCCACCCAAGGCGTCGCGAGCCGCTAGCACGGAAACGCTGGCGAGCATTGGATGACGCCTGGAAGGCATGCTCGACTGCTCATTTCGTCTGTCGGTTTCTAGGATGCGGGGTTGGAAACACAAGGGAGAATCCATCGCGGGTTCTCCCTTTTTTCGTTGCCATCACATTCGCATGCCGGCTTCGCGCAATTTCTGCTCGCACCACGCGGCCTCGTCTGGCGACCATACGCCCGGCGGCGGGCCGTCGTAATGCAGCAACTCCGGGTATGGCCCTTCTTCCCATGTTCGGTTGAATGCCGCTTGTAAGTCGAGCACGACATCTTTGTCGTCAGGCGTCAGCGGAATCGCGATTTTCGGCAACGCTTTTTGCAGGAGGATTTCATAAACCTCGTGCCGTGACGGGCGACGCCGAGTTACCGCCGCCAAATAATGCCACGGACGCAACAGCTGACGCTGCTCGTCGGAAAGCCAAACGATCGGCTCACCCAACCGCAGCAAATCGATCTCGACGAGATTTACGCCCGCGTGCCAAAGTTCCTCGCGTTTCACTTTATACGTACGCCGACCATCCCTCGTGTTCTTGTTGGTTGGGCTGATGATCTCAATGGTCGTGACGACGCGATTGTTCGCAGCCGGTTCGATGATTTCGATGTACGGCTCGCGCAACTCCTCCCGCCAAAGCTCGAAAACGGACGGTGCGTCCGGTTACAATACGGCAACGGCGCCCGCGATTGGACCCGAATGCCGAGTGCGAACGACGGCAACGTCTGGATAAATCGGACGATCCGCCTCCACCAAGTATAGCCGATCTTGCGTGAGTGCGGCGTATTTCGGCTTGAGCACAGGCTGTAATAATCCACGGGTCATGGCAATCAGGGTATCATGAAAATCCGGCCACAACTCCGAACGTTCCAGATAAGGATCCATGCCGGGAAATAGTGATGGCATTGGTCAGGGCCTCCGTTGTTAGCGCGGTACGGGCGTGATGGCGTTGCTTGCTTCTATTATGCGCGCCGCCAACCCATTCCACAAGCCAAAATCACGGCGGCGGCTTCTTCGCCTCACGCCATTCCTTCGCCATGCGAATCCGTTCCACCGTCGTCGGATGGCTGGAAAAGAGCCAAACGTTCCACGGCGTCGGCGTGACGTTCGATTTGTTCGTCGCCGCCAGCACGCGCTCGCCGCTGATAAACGCCTCCGGCTGCCCCGCCAATTCCAGCGATGTCTGGTCCGCTTGGCGCTCAAAATGCCGACTGACGAAATTCTGGATCGGCATCTCGATCCATGAGCCGAAATAGGCAATCAGCAAAACCAAGTACAACCCCGCCGGGTCACTGAGGCTCTTGATGCCCCACGGTTCGCGCCCGACCGCCGCACGTAGCAGCCGATCGAGAACGCACAAGCCGAATATCGCCGCCAAGGTCGCCAGCAGAATCCCATTGACGATATGATCGTGTCGCCAATGCCCCAACTCGTGCGCCAGGATCGATTCAATCTCGGCATCGGTGTGCTTTCTCAGCAAGGTATCGTAAAGCACAATCCGGCGCGAGGAGCCGAACCCCGTGAAATAAGCATTCGAGTGGTTGCTCTGCCGACTTGCATCGACAACCAAAATATCGCCGACAGGCATCCTGGCTGAAACGATCAGCGCTCGAACGCGAAGCTCATGGCGGCGGAACTCCGTCTCGGCGAGCGGCGTGAACGTATTGAACAGCGGGTCGATAAATATCGGCGACAGGAACGCATATGCCACGCCCAGCCCGCTGGCGCCGACCGCGCCCCACAGCCACCAGCTGCGCGGGAACCGGGCCAGGATCGCGTAGAACCCAACGACAAGCACCGCCTGCCCAACGAGCGTCACGCCCAACGCGACATAGTGCTCGCGCAGCCAGCTGGCAAACGTCAGATTCGACATGCCCCATTCGCAGGAATGACACCATCGCCAAATCCCGATCGGCAGATAGAGAATCTCGTGCAGCAACAGGTAGGCGAGTCCAAGCCCAAGTGCGGCGACATAGCGGTTTTGTTTGCAACGTACGAGCAGCCAGTCGGCCCAACGCCGTGCGACGCCCGACAGCGCGAGAAAAACGAGGAGTGCGAACTCGGACGACGTCGAAATCCAGAACGAGATTCGCCGCTCGAATGCGTACTGGAAATTCTGGTCGATCGTTTCCGCGTCGAAGCCGGCTTCGATGGCCTGCTGGCGGGCAGTGGGATAGGGGATAAACGTCGTGACAACGAATAAGGCGACGAGAAACAAGCCCGCGAGGCCGAGGAGTGTTTTCATGCCGTCGCTCCTTCACCGTATTGCCGCTTGCGGCTTAGCGCTCGCAGGTCTTGCCGCGAGCGCTAAGCCGCAAGCGGGACCTCCGAATATCATCCCCGAACTTCCGACGGCGTCTCGGCGGGAACAGCTGCGACAGGTTCGTTCGGGGTGGGCACTGGCTCCGCCGGCGTCTCGGCGATGAAGAGTGAGTGCGCCATGAGAGTGCTCGCGCCGCACACGAGGCAGACATCGGCGATGTTGAAATCAGGCCAAATGAACCAGAGGTGCCAGTATAGAAAGTCGCGCACGCCGCCGAATACGATGCGATCGTAGAGGTTGCCCAGCGTGCCGCCGAGAATGAGACCGAGCGCAATGCAAAGCATAAGATCGCGTGCGACATAGCTGCGAACGACCCAGGCGATGATGAAGCAGCCGGCGCCGAAGCTGACGATGGCGAAGAACGTGTTCATCCCGCCGCCGTCGCTGCCAATGCCAAACAGCGCGCCGCGATTGATGTGAGGCATCCGGTCGCCGCCCATCCAGCGCAGCGACGCCAACGGGTGCTCCTGGTTCTTTGGATTTTCATTCTCCCATAGGCAACGCAGATCGAAAACATCGGAAATGATCGGCGTACGAACATCTGCTTGGTGCTCCGCCGTCGGATAATGATAGGTGAAGACGACGTACTTGCTCGCCTGATCCGCCGCCAGGCCGAGCGCCGCCAAGATGCCAAATAGCAAGAGATACGTTCGTTCCGTCGTGTTAGTCATCCGTTCCTCGCGGCGGCTAGGCAGCCTGGGAAAGCAGGCGGGATTCCGTAATGCAAACAGTGTCTGCCGATGGTTACGATAACGCCTTCGCCGAACCGCGTCAATAACAGGTGAGGTCGCCTTGACATAGGAGGCAGCAATGAGGCAGGATATTCCCGTTCCCCGCCAACGGGTTTCCAAGCCCAAGGGTGAGGTACTCCGAACCCTTGGGATAGCTCTCGAACGATCCCAGAGGTTCGGAGTACCTCACCTCTGGGCTTTGGTCGACTTTCTGTCCTTCGCAAAGGAGCCTTCAGTGAAGCCATTCGCGTTGTTGATTCTGTTAATCGGCGTCGGTCACGTTTGCGCTCAGGAGCCGACGCATTTGCAGTCGGAGCTTTATCCGCTCAAAGTCGGCACACGCTGGACCTATCGCGTTCACGACAAGAAAGCCCCGCAGACCAAGGCCGACCCGATGCGCAATGTCGTGGTCGCCGTCGAACGCGAAGAAATGTACAGCGAGAATCGACTCGACAAAGACGGCAAAGCGAAGCTCGAGAAGTTCGTCGGATATATTCTCAAATCGACCAGTGGCAACAAGTCAACTCTCGATCACGTCGTCGTCACTCGCCAGGGCCTGCTCAAGGTCCATACCGCAGGCACGCCGCTTACGCCGCCTCTTCTATTTCTGAAACTCGACATCGATAAAGGCCAGAAGACGTGGGATTGGCTGTCAACGAGCGGCGACACGACGATCAAAGGCACGTTCACCCTCAGCACGGACACGATTCGCATCCCGGCTTCCAAGGATCCCAAAGACGCCGTCCTCGTTTCCTACCGCGACCATCAGCCGAAAGAGAAACAGGTCGAGATCGATTTCTGGTTCGTCCCGGGCATCGGCATGGCCAAACAGCGCGTTCGCGAACGGAACCACGACATCGAACTGGAACTCGAAAAATACGAGCCGGCGAACTAAAGATCCCACAAGCCCAAGGGTGAGGTTCTCCGAACCCTTGGGATCCATTTGTGATATCCCAGAGGTTCGGAGTACCTCACCTCTGGGCTTGCGTCGCAATCATTCGACAACGCGCCAGTCCGCCTCCGTGAAATCGGTTGCCGACAGCCACCAACCGCGCACGAGCGGTTCCGCGTCCTTCAAGCCAATGATGAACTGCACAGCGTCCAGCCCATCGTACCGCGCTATATCCGTCTTACTCGGGATCGGCTCGCTGGTCGGATGCGAATGGTATATCCCAACGATCACCCATCCCGCCGCATCCATCGCTCGACATGCCTTCAACATGCTGTGCGGGTCGGAGCGATACTCGATTCGGCTCGCGGCTTCGTTCACCAGGGCGTAGCATTCCTCGACGTGCAGTTCGTGTTCGCTCGCCGTGCCTCCGAGAACGCCACAGCATTCGTTCGGTAATTCCGCGTGTGCCTGGCGTAACATGGTCTCGAGGCATCGACGGGGTAGAAACAGCGTTCGCGCTATTGACACGATTGCAACCTCCATGAGAAAATCCCTACAGGCGGAGTATTTTATCCAGACTTCGCCGATTCCGTAGCCGAACCCGCCATTAATGACGGGCTAAATGTTTTTTCCATAAGATAGCCGAATGCGGATTTGCAGCACCATTCAGAGGACCGGGCATGGAAAATGAGATCATGGACACCGACCAGTTGGCCGCTTATCTGGAGCGCGACGCGCGCGAAGTGGACAAGCTGGCCACTCGCGGACACCTGCCGGGCAAGAAGATCGCTGGGCAGTGGCGCTTTGCGTCGTCCGAGATCAACTACTGGATCGAAACGCAGATGCCGGCCTACACCGAGCAAGAACTCGAAGCGCTCGAACGCCGAAAGCGTGCGCGGTGTCTGGTCGGTGAGCCGTTGGTCACGTCGATGCTGAGCGAAACGACGACGGCGGTCGCGCTGCATGCGACGACCAAGGCGTCGGTGCTGCGCGAACTCGTCAACCTTGCGGAGCAGTCCTGGCAGATTTACGACGCCGACGCTCTGCACACCGCCATCAAAAGCCGCGAGGAGCTTGGTTCAACGGCCATGGTCGGCGGCGTCGCCATTCCGCATCCGCATCGTCCGCTTTCCGATAAAGTGCAAAACGAATCGTTCATCGCCTTCGCACGCGCCAGCCGAGGCATCCACTTCGGCGCTCCCGACAACGGGCTGACCGACATCTTCTTCCTCGTCAGCTGCCGATCGTCGATCACGCACCTGCGCGTTTTGGCACGCTTGTCGCGCATGATGCTTCAACCGGGCTTCCTTGAAAATCTGCGCAACGCTGAATCGGTCGCCGAGACGTTGCGGTTGCTCGAACAAACCGAGCGCGAGTTGATTGCGTAACCATGCAGCTTCCGCTTGACCCCGCCGCTGTCGTTCGTGTTGACGTCGATGGGGCTTGGCATTTCGACACTGACGAATCGACGCGAGCCGATGCCGCCATTCTGCCAGGCTCGTTCAATCCCCTACATATCGGGCATCGTGATTTGGCACGTATCGCCGCGTCGATCGTGGGCGGTGCTGTCGCCTACGAAATCAGCATTACCAATGTCGATAAGCCGCCGCTTGACATCGCCGAGGTGCATCGGCGACTTGCACAATTCCAAGGTTTGGCCGAGGTTTGGTTGACGCACGCGCCGACCTTCGCGGAGAAGTCGGCACGCTTTCCCGGTGCGACGTTCATCGTCGGCGCGGACACGGTACTGCGCATCGTTTCGACGCGCTACTATGCTGACGATGAACGTCGCATGATCGCTGCGTTGGAACGCATCGCAGCGCACGGCTGCCGATTCCTGGTCGCATGCCGGGCGGATCGAACGGGAATGCTATTGCGATTGAACGATGTGCCGATCCCGATCGAATTCCAGGCGATGTTTGTGGAGATACCGTCGGAGCAATTTCGCTGGGATATCTGCTCGATGGACCTTCGGATGATTTGACCCGACAATAATCGTTGTTTACGTTTAGCGCTCGCGGGATCCGATGCCAGCGAAGTATCCAAGGAGCGCTAAACGTAAACCTCAATAGTATCACTCCGCCAGCGAGACGCAGATGATCTCTTTGTCGTTACGGGCGTAGACCGCGCGATTCGCAAAGGCGGGATGCGACCAGATGACGCGTCGCCCGGCGGGCGGGGCCATCGTGTTCGTCGGCGCGAGGATGTTGGCCCGCGAGATTTCCTCATAGCCCTTCGGCGAGAACTTGGCGATGATGAGGTCGCCGAGCTCGTTGAAGAGGAAGTAGCGGTCGCCATGCCCGACGATGAAGGCGTTGCCCCAGCGTGTCGATTTGCCCGTCACCGGTTTATGCGTGGACCAAATGCGTTCGCCAGTCTTTTTGTCGAGGCAGCGCAATTCGCCATACGAGCAGACTCCATAGATGTGATCGCCCTGGATAACCGGCGTGACCATGACGCTGTGCAGGCCATCGGTGTCCTCGGGCATAACCGATCGGCCTGCTTTCTGCCAAAGGACCGCCGGCGCTTGCGTGCCGTTGGTTTTCAGCATTACCGCGCCTTCGTAGAAGCAGGTGAAGAACAGCAGATCGCCGTCCTGGCGTGGCGTTGGGATCGACATGCCGGCCTGGAGCGCTTTCTTCTTGTTGTACTTGTGCGACCAATAGAGCTTGCCGGTTGCGGGGTCGAGCGAGTTGATCGATTCGGGATGCCACAGGATCAGCTGGCGTTTGCCGCCGATCTCGTAGATCATCGGCGGCGCGTAGCCAGGCTCATTGGCGGAAAGCGCTTTCCAGACTTCCTTGCCGGTGTTTTTATCGAAGGCGACAGCGACGGAGCCTTGTCCGCCGACGAGGCAGATCAACAGGTCGCCATCGACCAACGGCGAACCGGAGACGCCCCAAACCGGTGCGCCGGACTTGTAGGTTTCCAGGAGTTTGTTGGACCAGACGACTGCGCCCGAGTCGGCGTCAAGGCAGTAGAGATCGCCCATGGCGCCGACGGTGTAGACTTTGCCGCCGGCGACGACGGGTGTCGTGCGAGGCCCGGAGGCGTAGCTGATTTGGTAGATGCTGGCGTAGTCGTGCTGCCAAAGGATTTTGCCGTCGGCTTCATTGAGACAGAGAATACGTTCGATGCCGTTGACGCGCGATTTGCGATCGAAGGCGTTGTCGGGATTCTTGGCGCCTTTGGCGAGGACACGGTCGGTGATGTAGACTTTGCCATTGGCGACGGCGGGGCCTGAGTAGCCTTCGCCGATCGGCGTGCGCCAGCGGACTTTTGGCCCACCGGCAGGGAGCTGTTGCACGATGCCGGTCTCGCGCCAAACGCCGTCGCGTTTCGGGCCAAGCCATTGAGGCCAATCCTCGGCACGAACGAGCCCAGTAGTCGTGAAACCTGCGATAAGCACGAGCAAATAACGATGGGACCAGCGCATTCCGAATCTCCGTTGGGAAAGAAGGACGAATCCTCGACGTTCCACGCGAGGCGGCTTCTTTCACTATAGACGCTGGCGAGGGAAAATCGAATCAACGCCTGCGGAAGCTGCGTTTCCTATTTCACGCAACTTCAGAATGCGAATGACGCACAAGCCCGTAGGTGCGGTATTCCGGACCCTCGGGATCTCAGTGGTTCAAGGCCGCATGACTGCATTTGATTAAGAAACGAACCGCGGAATTGACGCGCTTGGCATCTTCACTACATTGAATCTTTTCCATGAGGATTGCCGCGAATGGACGAAGCCATACGCAAAGCCGAGGCGCTCATCGAAGCGCTCAGCTACATCCGCCAATTTCGCAATCGACTGATCGTCATCAAACTTGGCGGCAGCGCGATGGAAGAGCCTGACGCGCTCAAAGCCACCTTGCAAGATGTTATCTTCATGTCCACAGTAGGACTTCGGCCCATCATCGTTCACGGCGGCGGGAAACCGATCGACCGCGCGATGGCGGAATCGGGCCTAAAGCCGCGCAAAGTCCAAGGCCGACGCTACACCGACCAAGCCACGCTCGAGATCGTCGTCCGCGTGTTGCTCAATGAGATCAACGCCGGGCTGGAGAAGCAAGTGCGCGACCTGGGCGGGCGGGCGATTGGGCCACATCGTGGAGCATTGCAGTTCCTCTTCGGCGAACAGTTAAAGCTTCTCGGCGCGGATGGTCAGCCGATCGACCTGGGCCGCGTGGGCACGGTGACGCGCGTCGATACGGACTTGCTGCGGGATTTGTGCGAGGCGGGGATCGTGCCGATAATTCCGTCACTGGCGTTGGATTCGGCAGGCGGTTGGCTGAACGTGAACGCCGACACCGCCGCCGCCGCCGTCGCCTCCCAGATGCAAGCCGAGAAGCTGGTGCTCCTGACTGATACGCCTGGGATATTACTGGATTGCAAGGATCCCGCGTCGCTCATTACCAGTCTCAATATGTCACGCTGCCAAGATTTGATCCAGCAAAAAATCATCGACGAGGGCATGATCCCCAAAGTCGAAGCCTGTTTCGACAGCCTCCGCGCCGGCGTCAAAAAGACCCACGTCATCGACGGACGCCTTCGCCATTCGCTTTTACTCGAAATCTACACCGACCGCGGGGTTGGGACTGAAATTGCATTGTAGTCCGTAGTTCTTAGTTCTTAGTCCGTGGAAAATCACCGCAAACAAACGAGCTACGGACTAAGCACTAAGCACTAAGCTATAAGGACACTATTATGACTTCCCAAGAAACCATCGCGATCTTCGATAAATACGTCATCGGCAACTATCGCCGATATCCGGTGTCGCTTGTTCGTGGCGAGGGGTCGTACATCTGGGATGCGGAGGGCGTGCGCTATCTCGACCTGTTTCCGGGCTGGGGCTGCAATCTGATCGGGCATTGTCCGCCGCGCGTTTCGCAGGCGGTATCCGAACAAGTCGGTAAGCTGATTCACGTGCCGAATACCTGGTATATGGAAGCGCAAGGCCTGCTCGCTAAGGCACTGGTCGAACGCAGCGGACTGGACGCTCAGTGCTTCTTCTGCAACAGCGGCACCGAGGCGAACGAAGCCGCCATCAAACTTGCACGTCTCAACGGCAAGCCCAAGGGCCGCTACAAGATCATCACGATGCTCAACAGCTTCCATGGCCGAACCTATGGTGCGTTGAGCGCCACCGCCCAGCCGAAGTATCACAAGGGCGTCGAGCCGATGCTGGCGGGGTTTCAGTATGCGCCGTTTGGCGATCTCGAAGCCGCGACGAAGCTTGTCGATGCGGAAACCTGCGCGATCATGATCGAGCCGATCCAGGGTGAAGGCGGGATCAACCTACCGCCTGCGGGATACCTCGAAGGATTGCGAACACTGTGCGATCAGCACGGCTTGATGTTGATCTTCGACGAAGTGCAGACCGGCATGGGCCGAACCGGGACGTGGTTCGCTTTCCAAAACTTCGGTGTCGAGCCCGATGCTTTGACCTTGGCGAAAGCGTTGGCGGGCGGCGTGGCGTGCGGCGGGCTGCTGGCGAAACGCACCGTTGCCGACAAGCTCGTCCCAGGCACGCATGCCGCGACGTTCGGCGGCAATCCGATCGCCTGTGCCGCGGCGCTGGCGACGATCGACACCATTGAGAAAGACAAGCTGCTGCCAAGAGCCGAGCATATCGCCAATGCCTTTCGTGCTCGCTTTGAAGCGCTGCAATCACGTTGCCCGCTAATCCAGCAGATTCGCATCAAAGGCACGATGATCGGCGTCGAGCTTTCCATCGACGGCACGCCCATCGTCGACGCTTGCCTGAAACGCAAGCTGCTCATCAACTGCACGCATGGCAACGTCATTCGACTGCTGCCCGCCCTGAATCTTCCCGATGACGCCCTGCACGCGGGCTGCGACATCATCGACGAGGTGCTGCTGGGGCAAAAGATTTAATTTGTTAGTTATGGTATTCCGCTTGCGGCTTAGCGCTCGCAACACGCCGCCCGAGCGCTAAGCCGCAAGCGGAGGACGTGCTTTCCTTCGGAGATCGAACCATGCGTCACTTCATCGATCTGCTTGATTGGGACGGGGAGCAAATCCTCAAACTTCTCAAAGATGCGACGCGCATCAAAAAAGCGACGCTCAAAGGCAAATGCAAGCCCGTGCTCAACGGCAAGATCCTTGGCATGGTCTTTGAAAAACCGTCACTCCGCACGCGCGTCAGCTTTCAAGCCGGCATGGCCCAGCTCGGCGGACAGGCGATCTTCCTCAACGGCACCGACGCCGGCCTGGGCAAGCGCGAAAGTCTACCCGACATCGTTCGCACCCTCTGCGAGTTCGTCGACGCCATTGTGCTACGCACCTTCCAACACGATAACGTCACCGAATTCGCACGCTGGGCGTCGAAGCCCGTCATCAACGGCCTCTCCGATTACTACCACCCCTGCCAGGCAATCGGCGATCTGCTCACCATCCGCGAAGCGTTCGGCGATCTCGAAGGCCGAACGCTCGTCTTCGTGGGCGATGGCAACAATGTCGCGCGGTCGCTCGCCATCGCTTGTGGCAAAGTCGGTATGCGCTTCGTCCTGTCCGCACCGGAGGGATACCGCTTCGATCAGCCGTTCCTCGAAATCTACCAAACGCACGTGCGTGGCCAACTTGACGAAATCCACGATCCCACCAAGGCCGTCAAGGAAGCGGACATCATCTACACCGATGTCTGGGCGAGCATGGGCCAAGAGTCCGAAACCAAGGAACGCCTCAAGCACTTCGCGAAATACCAAGTCAACGCGGAGTTGCTCAAGCATGCGATGGACCACGTCAAGATCATGCACTGTCTGCCCGCGCACCGTGGCGAGGAGATCACCGACGACGTAATGGACGGCCCGCTCTCCGTCGCCTTCCCGCAAGCCGGCAACCGCATGCACGCCCAGAAAGCGCTGCTCGTTTGGGCGCTCGACGTTTAGGAACGCCGAACGATCAATGTCCCGATTCCGCCGCTTGCGGCTTGGCGCTCGCAAGGCGCCACGCGAACGCTAAGCCGCGAGCGGCAAAACGAAACACGATATAATAGCGGCATGGCACGCACATTGTCGATTCTTGCGATTTTGTTATTGGCCACAACCGCTCGCGCCGGCCTCTACTACTCCGGCGAATCGTACGCCGCGCTGCCCGCACAGTGGCGCGGATTTCTGCTCGACCATCGCCAACTGCGCAATATCGCCGTCAAGCCGAAGACCGAAGCCGAGGCGAGCGTATTGCGGCAAAGTTATCGCCGCGAAGCGGACAAGCTCGAAGCGCTCGCCAAGAAGAACACTCTCGACGCCGACGGCATCGCCGACCTTGGCGCGATCTACGTGCGACTCGGCGAATCAGCACGCGCGATCGAATTGCTGCGCGCGGGCAGAACATCGCATCCGAATCATTTCGCCATCGCCGCCAATCTTGGCGCCGCCTGGCAGATGCTCGGCGACTATCAGCAAGCCGTCCTCTCGCTCGAACAGGCTGTGCAGTTGGCGCCGGGAAAGTTCCAAGCATTCGAGGACGCGCATCTCAAGCTTGCGCGAAGTCGGTTGCGCTCGAACGCGGGCGATCTCGACGAACTCTTCGGCGTGCGCTTTGGCAACGACAAAAGCGAATACGAGCCTGGCAAATGGAGCACGGCGGAGCAGAAGAAATTGCCGAGCAAAGCGATCCCAATCGCGCAACAACTCGCCCTATGGTTCCCGGCCGATGGGCGTTTGCTTTGGCAGCTTGCCGAGTTGACGAACGCCCATGGCGACATTCGCAATGCCGCCGCGATGATGGAAGGTTGCGTCGTCCAGTTTGGTATGGCGCAACCGACGCTGCGCAAACGTCGGCAGATACTCCGCGCCGCCGCCGAAACCTTGGCCAGTCCGCCGCTCGGCGCCAAAGGGGAGCATGTCGATAAGCATGCAGGTACGATCGCCTTCCGCTCGCGTCGGCCTTTGCTGTCGAAGCTCGATTCCATTGGCCTGCCCGCGATCGATCCGAAGGGCGTGAACCCAGTGCCGTGGGAGCTGTTCGCTGATACCGCGTTCGAGAAGCCGTTCAAGGTGACGTTTCCGAAATATCTGCGCGAACTGGAAGGCAAGCAGGTGTCGCTGCATGGTTTCATGTACCCGATGCGCGATGACCCGGACCTGCCCTCATTCCTGTTGATCGAAGCGCCGGTCGGCTGCTGGTACTGCGAAATGCCGGAGACGACGGGGATCGTCTACGTTGAAATGCCCGCAGGCCAGGCGACGCGGGTGCAGCGCGGTTTGGTGCGCGTCGTCGGTCGGCTGATCCTGAACACGAGCGACCCGGAAGAATTTTTGTACAGCGTGAAGGATGCGCGAGTCGGGGTCGTGGATTGAATGCTCGCCGCATTCGTGTTTGCCGCTTGCGGCTTAGCGCTCGCAAGTGCCCGCGCGAGCGCAATGCCGCAAGCCGTGGAAACGGAATGCGAACAAACGCTTGCCAACGACAAACAAACACGCTAGATTGATATTTCCCAATGGGTCCAACCGTAGCCGTATTTGATACCACAAGGAACCAGGCAATGCCTCATCTGAAAAGTGCGAAGAAGCGGATGCGCCAAAATGAGAAACGCCGCGACCACAACCGCGACGTGAAGAAGGCGCTTCGCAAACAGCTGAAGACCGTCCTCGAAGTCGCCGGCGAAAAGACGCTTGTCGTCGAGACGCTGAAAAAGGAAGTCACCGCAGCCGTCAAGAAGCTCGACAAGGCGGCGGCCCGCGGCGTTATCCACAAGAACATGGCGGCGCGCAAGAAATCGCAGATCGCACGTCTCGTCAACGCCAAGACCAAGCCCGCCGCAGCGGCGCCTGCCAAGTAACGGCCTGGCTGATCAGAAATTAACCACGAAACACTCGAAATACACGAAAAAGAGGATGGATCAGGGATTCCATTCTCTCACATTTTTTTGTGTATGCTGAGTTTGTCGTGGTTAATTGCATTTGATTAGCAAGCCTTTTCGCGCGAACTGCTCTTTTCTTTTCTTTCCGTTCACGGTATGCCTTCCGATCTTGGAGGGCATCCGTATGTTGCTGCGCCTGATTTTGCCGAGCTTGATCGCCATTGCGATGCTCGGTTGTATGACGACCAATGACGAACGCTGGCGTGGTTACAATGACGACGGCGTTCACCTCTTTGCCGCCGGCGAATTTGGCAAGGCTCTCGAATGCTTTGACCTCGCCCTCACCCTTCATCCGCACGACTCGGTAATTCTTTACAACATGGGCCAATGCTACGAGCGCCAGGGCGATCTTCCGCGGGCTGAGCAATACTACGCAAGTTGCGTTGAACGCGATGCCAAGCACGCTGACGCTCGGCTTGCCCTTATTACGATCCAATACCGCACCGGCCGTACCGGCGCCGCTAATCTCGTCATCGAGGATTGGCTCAAACAGCAACCGACCACCGCCGATGCCTTGGTCGCTGACGCCTGGCGCCTGCGCCAACAGCGTGCGATCCCGGCTGCCCAAGCGCGTTTGCATCAAGCGTTGTCGCTCGATCGCAATAATCGGCGAGCGCTGACCGAATTGGCGATCCTCTACGAATTGCAGGGCCTGCCCGACCGCTCACTTGCGCTCTATGAGCAAATCCTTGAACGCGAACCGACCCAGATCGACATTGCCGACCGCGTCGCCCAGCTGCGTGCCCGAGGTGTGAAGCTGCCGACGCCGAAATGAATCCAACCCAACTTTCGTATTCCGCTTGCAGCTTAGCTCTCGTTCGCCGCCGTGTGAGCGCTAGGCCGCGAGCGGAAGAGGCTTTCCATCCCAAATTGATTCCGCGCAAGTTTCCCCTTCTCAATCGTTCTCCTGGTGTCTCAAGCCAACGCCCTCAGCTTGACCAATACAAACAACGGATCGGGAGAAGAACAATGCGTGCTTTCATCGCTGGTGCAGTTCTGACTGTGGCTATTCTGACGGTTAATCCCGTCTCGGCCACCCCTCACCATGGTCGATACGAATCGCTGGTGGATCGCTGGTATCACCGCTACCTCGGTCGACATGTTGATCCGGTCGGACTACACGACCATGTGCAATCGCTGCATTGCGGCGTGCCACGAGAAGCCGTCGAGGCGTCAATTCTGGACAGTAGGGAATACTACCATCGTGCCGGCAGCACAGCGGAGGGATTTGTCGCCGCCCTGTATCGTGATGTGCTTGGCCGCGGCATCTCGATTCATGAACTGCGGCGCGAAGCCGAGCACGTTCAGATTCATGGTCGGATGCACGCGATTCGCCACGTTCTGCGTGAACGCTCTGGGACGGTGACCTCGTCGTACGCGCCGCCGGTGATTGTGACGCATCCCAGCGTAATCGTGCCGAGCTATCGCCATGGTCCGGTGATAATCGATCCGCTGCCCGCGATCTCGATACGGTTCAATTTTGGCCGATAGGGATGAAATTGTACGAGCCGGAAGCGTAAGCGACGGATTTCGATCAATCCGTCGCTTACGCTTCCGGCTCGTAATTTGACTAGGTTTTTCGTGTTCGCAGTTTGTTTAGGATTTCGAGTTTCGTATTTCGGATTCTCCCCGTCATGCCACCTGCTTGCGTTTCATCGCCTCGGTGCAGACGCTCATGAGTTGCCGATAATGCAGGTCAAAGGTCCATTGGGCAGCGGTGCGGCGAGCAGCTTGCGAAAACGCCTGTCGGCGCTGGCTGTCGAGCATCTGCGCCATGCACCAGCCAAGTTCCTGATGATCGTGCGGATCGCTGACGACGTACCCCTCTTGCATCGGCGGCGTCGGATGAAGCAGTTCGCTGGCGCCGTTGAAGCGTGTCGTGATGATCGGCAAGCCGCACGCCAGCCCTTCGAGCACGACCAGCGAGCAGGGATCGTAGAACGTCGGATGGACGAGAAAATCAGAAGCGAAGTAAGCGTTGCGCATCTCCGGGCAGTAGCCGACGAATTGCACGTGATCCTCGATGCCCAGGTTGCGAGCCAATTGGACATAAGAGCCGGAGTCGGGGTGGCCGACGATCATTAGCCGAAACCGTGGCTTGCCTTCGAGCCATTGCGGATTCGATACGAGCCGTTTCGTCGCGTGCAACAACGGCTCTAGACCTTTCAGATAATAATTCATTGCGGCGAAGAGGCCGACAACTTCGTCCGCGCCGATGCCGACCTGTTCGCGATACAGCGATCGACATTTGAGGCGATCCTGCTCCGGGAAGCGGTGCGGATCGATCGCGCTACGCACGACATTGAGTTGGCCCGGCGCGACATGGTAGTAGCGGAGAAAATGTTCGCGGACCATGTGGCTGTTGACGATGATCGTCGGCGGATTGGCGCCGAGATACTGCACGCGCTCAAGCAGCGAAAATGACCAATGGGCCATGTCGAGCCATTTCCCGAGGCGCGCCATGTGGCGGTGGAATCGGTTGGAGTGTTTACGCAGGTTGTGCTGGGCGCAGGCGATATGCAGGCCGCCCTGGGGATAAAGTATGTCCTGGCCCCAGGTCTTGTCGAAGCCGATGGTGACGTCGTGGGTCGTTTCCGCCAGAGCGCGGTTGCAGTTGCGACCGAAGAGCCATGGTTTCAGAAAGCGCGGCGCCCAGGGCGTCGGAATGTGATGGAACTGAATGCCTTCGGGGAGCAATTTCGCGTCCCATCGGCAGGCATAGACGTGGACTTCATGGCGATCCGCCAGCAATCGGCGCGCGAGATCGGCGATGTAGGTTTCACACCCACCTCGAGCCGGCAGCACGCTTTCATAGCAAAAGGCGATTTTCATTCGAAAATCCTTTTGGGCCGTCAGTTTGTAGGGTCGGTCTCAGGCACGTCGTCACGAATTTCCCAAAGGGTGTTTCTCGTTATGTTCTCGATAACGCCAGCCGCGATATCGGGCGACACCGCGTAGAAATCGGCTGCGCCGGGAACGGCGGTCGAGTCCGCGGTAGGCGCGCCAAAATCGCAGCCGATCACGGGCGTCGATTCCTTCGACTTCCGAAGAAAATAGCAGCTGACCCAAATCCTTGGATACCCAGAAGGCACGCGTCAGCGAATGTTGCGTCAGGCGGTGGAAATCAATCAAAAAGACGCGATTCCGCCAATTGGGAATACAAAATAGATCGTCGCGATGGATGAAGAAATGACACAAATAGAAGTCCTTGTGGAAGCTATTCTTGTCGTGTAGCAGCCGCGCCATCCGAGCAATCTCTTTTACCAGACCGTTCTTCCATTTGCGAAAGGTCAGCGGGTCGAGGTGCCGGTCCGCCTGCGGGATCGCTTGATGCAAAGGCAGCATGTTGGTCAGTTCTTCGATTGCCAGGAAGCTTTGCAGTTTGCCCCACGGTCCCAGGAATTCGCCGGCGGCGACGACGCGTGGCACACAGATGCCTTGCTCGTGCGCCCATTCGAGATTGCGCCGTTCGAGCATGCCTGGCGACCAGTTGCCTTCGGGCCAAAACGCCGCCAGGATGCCGTGCCACAATGGCAGCTGATAGTGACGCTTGAGATAGACAGGAAGTTGGCGACCGTCCGTTTCGAGAATCCATCGACCTGTCGATCGGCCTTGCTTGGCGTTGAAGTCATCGGTGACATCGGCGGCCATGATGTGGTCTGGCCAATCGCTGCCGACGAATTCACTCCAGTCCGCACGCGCGTATAGCCGCCGAACACCGGTGAACAGCCGTTGGAAAAACGTTCCAGTGTCCATCGACGTTGGCGTGTCGACTGCGGCGTGCGGCTCGGTCTGCAAAGCTTGACTCATTGGGGTCGCCTACCTTTGCCACCTGCGGGCGTGAGAGTATATCTGGGCGATCGTCATTCTTGCATTGTCGACTGCGTTGCGGCGATTGCACGCCACGGGGTGAAGTCGCGAATCAAGCGGTCGGGATGGTCGAGGATTACTTGGCCGGTACTCTCGGTTACGCCGAGAATATCCCACCAGGAGTCCGGCGTGTCGATGCCTAACCCGGCTGCGCTGATTTTCTCAATTAAATCGTCGGCCTGGCGCGACAACTCCGCACAGCGATCCATGGAGGCCGACTGCAGCGCCTGGCTCAACGAAATCGTGGCCGGCGATATCGTGAGAAGCAGCACGCGCTCGGCGGATCGCGCCGCCGCCAGGAGACGTACGCCAGGTACGTGGAAGCGATGTAAGAGAAATATCTTATGCGCGAGTTCCGGCAGTTGCCAATCCACGCCGCGCTTTTCGGAGGCAGGTTCGATCCCGACACGTTGCGAATCATCCAGATCGGTCAGCTGAATTTCCGTGTCGGAGTCTGGCCAACTGAGCAGCCATGCCGGCAGCAGGCCTTTCTTGTCGTCATGGAAAGAGCGAATGACGAGCAAGCGTCCGTCACACATCGGTACGAATTGCTGATCGCAACCAGGAATCGCCAGCTGCCTCGCCTCGCGAATCTGCCGACGGCCTCGCAACCGATCGGACTCGTGGCGTATCTGTTCTGCCAGGCGCGGTAACGGCGGACAGCATGCGCGATCCGTTAACGCATTGCGGTAGGCACGCAGACAGCGCATGCGTAAACGATCCGATGCCAACGACTCGTGCAGCGTTGCGTCAAGCCTGGCAAGATCGCGTCGGCGCGTATGCCAACCGAGCACGGGACTGTGGCGAGTGCGTTGCCAATCCAGAATGCAGATTGGGTTATTGCGGGCATCGGGACCAACGAGCACATGCTTCCCGAAAAGGTCCGGATGCGCGAACCCGGCGTCATGCGTTTTCGCCAGCATCGCTCCGAGCGCATCCGCCAAGGCCGATCGGCATACGATGTCGCACGCATCGCGCAGCCAGTCTCGCAGATCGACTTTATTCGATTCATCGCGGGTGACGACGAACGCCTCGCGGTCGGCTTCGCCCAGGGCGACAACCTGCGGGCAGGCGATGCCGTGCTTCGCCAACGCCTGCAACGTGGCGGCCTCGCGCACGGCGTTCGCACACCACCCAAAGCCATGCCAGGCGTTGCGAAATCGATCGCGCCAAGTTACCCAGCGATCCTTCTTGATGTAGAATCGATGCGTCTCACCGTGGCCGTCTTCCACGCAAATCTGCTCTACATGCCTGGTGCGATGCCGATTGACGACAACGCCGGCGACGCGCAGCATCGCCTCGGCCGAGGTCCAACCTCGTTCGCGGAATGCCGCTTCAAATGTAGGCATGATCTCGATCCAGTTCATATCACGACGCCTTCCTTTCGGTCAGCGGTGACGAGCACGCGAGCAGTTCCAGCCCAGCGGCAAGCACCCTGCCTGGCGCGAGCCGCGTCATGCAGGCATGATCGGTCGGACAGATGCGCTGCTGGCATGGGCCGCACGGGACACTTTCCTGCAGGTTGATTTCTTTATCGAAGTAGGTGCGCGTCCAATCGATGAACGTCGGACCATACAACGTAACGACCGGCCGATCGAACGCCGCAGCGAAATGGCGAGGCCCACTGTCAGTCGTCACGAGCAGGGCGCATCGTCGGATCAACGCCTTGGTCAGGCCGAGCGAAAGATTCTGTTCCGCGATGGAGAGCACGTCTGGATGATTCGCGATCTTGACAATCTGATTCGCTTGCTCGCGTTCGCTGGGCCCGCACAGAGTGAGAACTTTGCACCCGCGGGCGCGAATGAGATCATTGGCAACTTGAGCGAACGCCGCCGCCGGCCAATGCTTCGCCGCGCCGAAGGCCGCACCGGGGTTCAGGCAGACAACTTGATCGTTGGGACGAATGCCGAGCTTCGCGTGGACGGCATCAGCGTCGGCCTCGTCCTCAGGCGTTGTGAACAGCTCCATGCGATGCCCCGGTGCCGGTGTGCCCGCGGCCATGGCGATGCGATTGTAGTCGTCGATCACGGGACACGGAACCAGGCGTCCATGTTCATCGCGTGTCAGCTCGAGCGAATCGGTTAACATCCAGCCGCGCATGTAACGCTTGAAGCCGACGACGCGTTTACTGCCGGCCAAGGATGCGACGAGGGCCGACCGGAAGGAATTGGGGAACAGCACGGCTAAGTCGATGCCTTCACGCCGAAGTTTCCAGGCGACGGCAGGCCAGCTTTGCGACCACGCCCTGCCGCGATCCAGCAGCAGATGCCCGTCAAACCAGGACGACCCGGCCAGCACGTCGCGGACGTACGGCTTGCAGACCGCAATGCACTCTGCGCCGGCGTAATGCTCGCGCAGCGTGCGGACGGCCGGCGTGGCCATCACCACGTCGCCAATCCAGTTCGGTAGAAAGATCGCGAGTTTCATTCGTTCTTCGATTCCCATCCAAAGCCCAGAGGTGAGGTACTCCGAACCTCTGGGATCGATCCCAAGGGTTCGGAGTACCTCACCCTTGGGCTTGTTTCCCTACGCCGCCCGCATGCGTTCGAGTATCAACGTCGTCGAATGGCCATGGTGCAGATTCGCGAGATGGACTCGGCCGCCGTAGGATTCGACGAGCTGCGAACCGACGATCTCTTCCTTCGAGTAATCCGAACCTTTGACGAGCACATCGGGCTTGATGGCCTGGATCAGATGCATCGGTGTCAACTCGTCGAACACGGTGACAAAATCGACCGCCTGCAAGGCAGCTAGCACCACCGAACGTGCCGAGAGCGGTTGCACTGGCCGCGTCTTGCCCTTGAGGGCTCGCACACTGGTGTCGCTGTTGAGGCCGACGACGAGCAGATCGCCCTGAGCTCGCGATTCCTGGAGGTACTGCACATGGCCGGCGTGCAGCACGTCAAAACAGCCGTTCGTGAATACGACGCGCTGCCCGAGCCGACGGCGATAATCGATTTCCTGAAGCAATGCTTCGAGGCTCAGCGTTTTGTTCGTGCCCGTGACCGAAGCGTGCGTCGGTGAGAGCAGGTCGCGGAGAATTTCGTCGCGCGTCAACGTCGCGACGCCGATCTTTTCGACTTCCAGACCGCCGGCGATATTGGCGAGCTGAATCGCTGGCTCATAGTCGAACCCCGCCGCCAGCGCCAACCCGAGCACGCTCATGACCATGTCGCCGGCACCAGTGATGTCGTACACCTGACGTGGCCGAGTGGGCAGATGCTTCGCTCGGCCATCGCGATGCTTCATCGCCATGCCGTCCTTGTCGAGCGTAATGATGGCGGCTTCGAGATCGAGCTTTTCCTGGAGGTGGTTGGCCGCCAGCCAAACCTCGTTCATGTCGTTCAGCTCTCGACCCGTCGCCAGTCCTGCTTCGAGTCGGTTTGGCGTGATCGCCGAGCAACCGTGATACTTGCGATAGTCATGTCCGCGGATCGGATCGGCGACGACCCTGATACCCTTCGTGCGGGCGGCGTCGATAATCGTGCTCAATAGTCCAGGCGTGCAGACGCCCTTGTCATAATCGCTGATGAGGACGATGTCGGTGTGCTTGAGTTGGCTTTGCACGACGTTGAGTATCTGTTGCCGAATCGTGTCGCTGATCGCCCGGCGATCTTCGAAATCGACACGGATCATCTGTTGCGGATGGCGGTGTTGGGCACGGCCGACGTAGCGTTCTTTCACTGTGCTGGGCCGACCGACGTCAGTGATGACGGCTTCGTGATCGATGGAAAGGTCGGTGAGCATTTGGCGAATGCGACCGCCGTCGTGGTCGTTTCCGACGATGCCGGCGAGCATGACTTTGGCACCGAGAGCACGCAGCATGGTGGCGACGCTGCTGGCACCACCGAGGCGTTCTTCACGCCGATCGGCACGCAGGAGAATCACCGGTGCTTCTTGACTGATGCGCTCGGCGTCGCCCCAGACGTAGCGATCCATCATCGCATCGCCGACCACCAGCACGCGCGGTTGGCCGAGATTATTTACCAAATCGATCAGTTCCTTGGACATCGCAAGTTCCTCCATGAATCGCACGATGGACCGACAAAATTCCGCCGCTTGCGGCTTAGCGCTCGGGTCGAATGATCCGAGCGCTAAGCCGCAAGCGAAAAACGCCAACCTACGCCGCGACGGTTGCCCGGTGTGTCGCCTGCTGCTTCGCCAGTTGGCACGTCGTTGCCAGGTGCAACAGCGGCAGCATGATTTCGTGATGGCCGATCAGTTCGATTCCTTCCGAGCTGGGCCGTTCGAGTACGTTGACGCGCGAGCGATATTGCGATTGCTTGTCGAGATTGACGGTGACCAGGCCGTCAAGATCGTGGCCGAAATTGTTCGCGACCGACACCGCTTTGACAAAGACTTCCGGCATGATGACGGCGCTGCCGAGATTCATCCATACGCCCCAGGCCATCGTGGAGACCACGCTGCACAATCGACGGAAGTCGATGAGCGACGCCTCCCCCAGCGCCGCGCCGGAGACATGCGGATGCATGTGCACGATATCGGTGCCGAGCGCGACGTGCACGGTGCACGGAATGCCGGCGCGATAGGCGGCCAGGACGAGGCTCGATTCCTCGTGCGGGCAGTTCATTTCCTCAATATGGCGGCCTAGCCCCCAGCCGAGTCCGATGTCGTTTTCCGAGCCGATGCGGGCGCCGACGGCGAAAGCGTCGGCGGTTTCGCGGGCCATGCCGAACTCGCCCTTCGGGAGCTGCGTGTTGACGTTCTCGCTCGTTTTCCCGGCGAAGGCCAACTCGAAGTCGTGAATCGCCGCCGATCCGTTCATGGCGACTGCTTTGACCAGGCCGCACTGAATCCAGTCGATCAGGTACGGGGCGCAACCGGTCTTGATGACATGTCCACCCAGCGCGATCGCGACGGTTCGGCCTTCGCGTTTCGCTCGGCACAGGTGATTCGTGACGCGACGGATTTCGTTCGCCGCCAACTGACGCGGCAAGCTTAGCAACCAGTCCTCCGCCGTGGCGTCATGAGCAACGGTTCGACCGAGATCGTCGTGAAAAACCTTCGACGGGCGTGAAGCCAGATCGTAGGTCTTCAACGCGCCGAGGTCATAGGGCTTGTAGGTTTCCAGCGCGGTATGGTGGGGCGTATTGCAAGCCGCGTGAGTGTGTGATGTGAAATCGGTCATGTCGTCTCCTCCTTGAGTCGGTGGTGTTAAATCTAGTAGTCTCTGCTTGCCGTTTAGAGCTCGGAATATTTCACGCGAGCGCTAAACGGCAAGCGGATTTTGCTTCACAGCCTTCCGCAACAACTCCTCCAGAGCCTCTTGCCCGGAAGTCAGTTTCATGGCGATTCGCAACGCCCAGAGGTCTCGTTCACCCAGGCGATCGAGCCGAATCTTGACGAGGTCTTTCTGTGTCGTCACCACCACGGCATCGGTTGGCAGCTGCCTGGCCCAACCTCGCAACTCCTCGATATCGTCACGCGAATATGCATGATGATCGGGGTATACGCGCCAGGCAATGACGTTCAGCCCTAGCATTACCAGTGTTCGGCGAAACGCCTCCGGATTGCCCAGGCCGCAGAATCCGGCGACGGGACGATCTCTCAACGCCTCGACCGCCAATTCATTGCCGCCCGTGTTACGCCAGTTCGCTGGCTTATGCGTCGCCTCGGAAATGGGCACGAGCTTGATTCGCGTGACCGTCTTGCGAATCGTTTGCAATACCTCCGGCGATACCAAATCGCAACGTGTAATGATGACGGCATCAGCTCGCTTCAAACTGCCAATCGGCTCGCGCAACAGGCCGCGAGGGAGGAGATAACCGTGACCCCAGGGATTCGTTGCGTCGATCAGCACCACATCCAGATCGCGATGCAGTCGCCGATGCTGGAAGGCGTCGTCAAGTACGAGCACGTCGCTTTCTAATTCCTCGACTGCGGTTTGCGCCAACTGCACGCGATCGGGATTCTGCAAGTGGGGCACGTCCGGCAGGTTTTCTTCCAGGACCATTGCCTCATCGTTCCGGCCCACTTCGCTGCCGTAGCCTCGGCTCAGGAGAGCCACCTGCAAATCCATTTCGCGATAAAAGTGCGCGATATACTCGACGCACGGCGTCTTGCCCGTTCCGCCGGTTGTCAGGTTGCCAACGCTGACTACGGGTATGGCGACCCGGTGTACGTGCTTCCAGCCACGGTCAAAGGCCAAGTTCCTCAAGCTGACGGCAAGACGATATCCCCAACTGAGTCCCCGTAGGCCGGCCCGCTGCAATGCCGGCATGAAGCCGTTGCGTTGACCGCTGATCAGAGCGTGGTAAGCATCATTCAATACGCAATCGCTCACACTTTCCAGGAAGAAGCGTTATAGTCGGAAACCGAAACCCATGTCAATTGCGCTTTTCGCGCAATCGCGTTTTGAAGCAAGCCCAGAGGTGAGGTACTCCGAACCTCTGGGATCACGCTATACTGCCCACGGCTGAATTTGTTTTATCCGAGCCTGAGCGCCAGCGAAGGGCACACGCCGCCCTTCGCTGGCGCTCAGGCTCGGAAAATACGTCAACCGTGCCTTGACGCCGATGCCGGGCTGCGGGTATGGGATGGTATGGACGTTACCCAGAATCAACCGCGATATCGCCGTCTGGCCTGGCTGCTAATCGTTTCCACGGCGATTGCGAGGATCGCCTACCTCGGCTGGTTCTGTCCGTTCGATCTCGCCCCTGACGAGGCCCACTATTGGGAATGGTCGCGGCGGCTCGACTGGGCCTACTACAGCAAAGGGCCGCTCGTTGCCTGGGTAATTCGGGTTAGCTGCGAAATGTTCGGGTCGTTGGCAAGTGTGCTGACGGGCAACGAAGCGCTTGCTGTCCGTTTGCCTGCGGTGCTGTTCGGATCGTTGCTGCTCGCTGGATTGTTCACGCTCACGCACTTGGTATATGGCGACGAGCGCCTGGCCCTGGTGGTGGTTGCCGTCGCGCTGACGCATCCGCTGGTGGCGGCGGGATCGATGCTGATGACGATCGACGCGCCGTTTCTGTGTGCGTGGATGTGGGCTCTGGTGTTTGCCTGGCGAGCGCTATTCGCCGGCTCCCGGTGGGCATGGAGCGCGACAGGGTTGTGCGTGGCACTCGGATTGCTCGCGAAACCGACGATGGTCCTGTGGCTGCCAGCCTTCGCGCTTCTGCTCATGACGACGCCGAGCTTGCGCAGCCGATTGCGCGAACCGGGTGTCTGGGTCATGCTCGGTATCGCGCTTCTTGGCGCGATACCGAGCATGGTGTGGAACCTCCAACACGACTGGGTCACGTTGCGGCACACGAGCACGCATGCCGGCCTCGGCGACATGCCGACCATCACGTGGTTCGGGCCGTTGCGGTATCTCGGCACGCAGGTCATCGTGTTGCTTGGCGTCGGGTTTGCGATCTGGCTCGTTGCGGCATGGCGTCATCGCCCGCTGCGCGAGGACAACCCGCGCGTGCTATTTTTGTGGTGGATGTCAGTTCCGATCGTGATGTTCTTCGGAGTCTTCTCGCTCAAGAACGGCGGCGGGGAGCCGAATTGGCCTGTCGCGGGATACCTCGCAGGTTGCGTGCTCGCCGCCGGGTGGCTGCGCGATTTAGTTAATAATATTTCGGACCGTTATCGGCATTTGCTGACGGCAGGCGTCCTCGTCACTTCGTTCATTGGCGTCCTCGTGATTGGCGCCATGCATGCACCGATCCAGGCGCAACCTATTCTCCTGCATCTCGCCGGCTCAGCGACCGAGAAGCACCCGATGCCGATTCGTCGCGTCGATCCGACGGCCCGCTTGCGCGGCTGGCGTCATCTTGCCAGGGAAGTCGATTCGATTCGTATGTCGTTAAGCAATCCCGTCATCGTCGGTGAACGCTGGACCATCGCCAGCGAGTTGGCGTTCTATTGTGCGGGCCATCCCGAAGTGTTCTGCATGGGCGTGGCGGTCGGTGATCGGCATAGCCAATACGATCTCTGGCGGCCCAACCTGATCGCCGATGCGGCTGTCTATCGTGGCCGATCGTTTATTCTGGTGAACGTGGAATCCGTAAAGGTAGCGAGCGCATTCGACCGAATGGAGCCGATTCGCCGAGTGGAATACCGCGAGAATGGCGTGTTGATCGCGACCTGGACGATACAAGTCGCACACGGTTTCCGTGGGTTCGAGGTGAAGGCGGGGAAATCGTATTGAGGAAACGCCAAGCAATGGATGCCCTGGTTTTCCGCTGGCGGCTTAGCGCACGCGCGTGACGGCACGTTCCGCTGCAACGAACGGTCGTGATTGCACGCGATGGTGGATATCTTCAAAGATCACGCCCACGCAACGATGGCCGAAACACGAACATCATCCATCACTCGCCGCGGCAGGGTTGCACGCGAATGGCGAGGATCAGGCGTTCCTTGGATTTGGTTTCGTAGCGTGTGACGATGGGCAGAAATTTGCCACAGGACGCGCGATACTCGATTTCGCCCATGTTCGGCGGGAAGACGGAGATGCCGACGCGGTTATCGCTGTCGGCGCCGTGGCGGATGACGAGATCGACTTTTTTGCTGTCCACGGTCGGTAGCGACACGCGTTCGCCGGGCTTGATCGATTTGCTCTGCATCGATTTGAGCGAGAAGCTCTTGAGATTCGGGTTGAGCTTGCGTATTTCCTCAGCAATGGCCTTCAGACGTGGATCGACGGTGTTGCCCTCGTCCGTTGCGAGGATGACGACGAGCGTAACTTTTACGGGATCCTTTTCGCCGCCGCAGGGACAGGGATACGCCCAGCCCGCGAGCAGGATGAAGGGCAAACTCAGGGGAATGACGTGGAGGTTCACGACGATATACCTTCAATGGGTGAGTTTCTCGCTTTTCCGAGCCGCGACCGTTAGGGAGCGGCCGACTGGAAGCCCTGCGCACATTGTCGGCCGCTCCCTAACGGTCGCGGCTCGGAAAAAGGTTCGATTCGTCCCAAAATGCGGCATTTCCAACCGTGCGAAGTATAGTCACTCGGTGGCGATGCGTGCCCAGATCATGGGCCGATGCGGGCCATTCTGACGCACGGTGAGCATTTGATCGGGCGAATCGGGGCGTTCAAAGACAAGTACGTCGCCTGGGTCGGCCAACTCGAGCTCACCGATAACGGGTAGCGTGCCGACCGCCAGTGTGTCGATATCGGGGCCGTCCACACGCAGGATCGTTATTTCGTCGGCACGTGCGACCGCGAACACTTCGATATCGTTTGGCCCAACCGAGGTCGGCACGATTCTCGGCTGAATAGCAATCAGCTCGCCCGTGCGTTCCGGCGATGGCGCCCAGCGCAGCGTGCCAAACAACACGCCGAATGTCAGGGTGATACTCGCTGCCAATGCTCCAGCGGTAAGCCATGACCAGCGCGGCACTGCCGGCTTGCGTCGGGTCGCGATGCGTTCACGAGTCGCTTGCCACGCCGCCGGGCTTGGCTCGGCCGGCGTCGTCGCGCACCAGAGTTGTTGCAGCTGCTTGTGAGCGGTCCACTCGGCCAGACCGTCGGGATGGGAATCGAGCCAGGTCTCAACACGCGCACGCAAATCCGCGAGTTCGTCGCGGCCTTCCATTTCGCCATCGAAATAGGCCGCCAACAACTGCGGATCGGGCTTCCAGGTGTTCGTCGTTTTGTTTTTCATTCGGGATTCAACCAAGGTTCGAGCAAATTTCGTAAGCGGATTCGAGCGTAATAGAGCCGACTCATGACGGTGCCGATCGATATGCCCAACGTTTCCGCTACTTCACGATAGCTCAATTCCGCTTCCGCGTGAAGGACAAATGTCTGTCGTTGGGCAATCGGCAATTCCGCCAACGCCTCTTGCAACGCTCGGCGAAGATCCTGCCGATCCAGTTCGCTGGCTGGGTTAGGCAACGTGATCGGTTCGTGTTCTTCGCGCTGCTTCGGGCCAAGGGCGTCGATGCTTAGCGTCTCACGGCGACCTCGCTGCCTGCCCAAGTCCAATGAGGCGTTGCTGACCACGCGAAGAATCCAGGTCTTGAACGAACTTCGGCCCTGAAAGCTCGGCAAGTGGACCATCGCTTTCAGGAACGCGTCCTGCATGGCGTCGAGTGCGTCGGCTTCGTTGCCCAATAGTCGAAACGCGACACGATACGCCAACGGTCGATAGCGTAGAAACAGGTCATCCAGGGATGCCCGGCTGCCGGCGACTGCCTCGCGGTAAAGCGATTCGTCGGTCCTCGCCAGCGGGAAGGTTGCCACGCCTACGCCCATGTCGTTCGCGTTCCTTTGCTATTAGACGCACCACCACACGTTCCTTTTTGATTTTACAGGCATGCGAAGAGGAAAGAAAAACAAAATCTGGAAGAATTGACCAGAAATGTTCAAATAGCTTGGCAAGAAATGCGGGCTTGCAATCATTTTGCCCGATTAAAAGTAAAAAACACTTAGACGCCGCATCGGCGGAGAACCATATTCGTACTTTTCCTTACGGTCCCTTCTTCCACGGGTGCATGCCAGCGTTGCGGTTCTGTGCGTAGACGATGACGCGCGCGTTGCCCACAGCCGCGTCCGTCGGCCAATGGTACACCACTCGCGCGTCCGGTGTCAGGAATTTTTTGTCGCGCTCCTTAGCCAACTCCGGATCGCGCGAGCGCGTGACAACGACGTAGCACGTCGGCTGAATGCTGCTCGGCACCGTCGGCTCACGGCCCTCGTGAAACAGATGCCCCGCATAGTAATGCGACCAATTGTGATCGTCCAGGATGACGTCGCCATCGACGACACGCTCGGCCAACCACAACCCCGCTGCGTGGTTACCGGCGCGGTTGCCATGCAGCCGTTGCGTCGCTTTCGGCAAACAGAAGGCGAAGAGCACGACAGCGATCAATAGACTCAAAACCATCGGCGAACGCGTCCACGATGTCGCCATTCCGTTTCCCGTCCAGGCCAAGAGGCGTCGTGGCAATTCGTCGATAGCCGCACTGAAAAGATACGATGTCAGCACGACGAGAATCATGACGTGCCGATCCGAGACGTAGGAAACCGACATCGCCAGCATCACCAGGACGGTGGCGTGAATGGCTGCATAGATCGCGATGGCCCAGAAGCCGAGGCTGCCGCGCAAGCTGCGAAAGAACGCCAAACCGCCTAACAACGCGGGGATGACGCCGACGTAATGCAGCCCTTGCGTGATTTCCATGGCGACGGCGGTCGCGCTGCGCTGAAGTCGTACGGTGCGAAGATCGGACGGTGCAAACGTGGTGGCGAAGAGGAAATTGGAGTCGTCGCACAGCGCCGCTGCCACGCCTTTTCCCTTCATCGTTTCGGTCACGCTCGGTTTATTCGTGAATCCGCCGATGATGATCGCATAGGTCGCTCCGACGAGCATCGCCGTGCCCGCCGTGGCTAATCCACACGATACAACACGCTGCCAAGATACACGCCATGCCGGAATCATCTGCCCGACACAAAGGGCGCCGGCGACGCCAAGCAGAACGAGCGCACCCTCGGGCCGCACAAGGTATGCTAGCCCCGCGAAAGTGCCGCACAGGATGCCGCGCATGATGCAGCGCTCGCGCATCGTCTGGACCATCTGCAACACAGCACTTACAAGGAATACGAGATAGACAGGTTCCGAGATAGCATCGGAAAGATGCGCCGAACTGATCGGCAGATACTGATAAAGCAGCGTCGCGCCAAAGCTGATCCCGCGATGATGAAATTGCCGACCCAGAAAGTACATCGGAAACACGAGCACGAGCGACGCCATGAGATTCACAAGTTGAGCGCTCAGGACCATCGCGTCCGGCGACTCGCCTTGCCAGGCGCGAATCGGTTGCGAAACCAGGTACACCAGGGCCGGATAGCCGGGGTGCTGATGATTTTTCTGCAACGTTTCGCTTACCGTAAGCTGCTCAAACATAAGCGCATAGCGGATGTACCCGATGCCGTCGCGAGCACAGACCTCGGTGTTGTGAAGCACCCAGACCCGCATTGGCAGCACCAGCACCAGCAGAACGCCAAGCAGTATCCAGTCGATGCGAGCAATGCTGCGCGAGTCATGCTCCGTCATGCGCGTAACCCTTCCATAGGCCGATTGACTGCGTCACGCGTGGCATCGTACCGAAACCAGGCAACCGGCGTCAAGTCACGCTTGAGAAATGCTCATTTCGTGATGACCAAATGATCTGCAGAAGAACAAATACAACCTCGGATAGCTCAGCACGGCCAAGCCACAACCGGAGAGGACGTAGAGAAGTCAGCCGAGGCCGGGAGGTGTGCGCGGTTTGCGCAGGTTTTGCATATTAGTAGAACGGATTCCACGGATAGGAAATACCATGGACAGTAGTTCCAAGAAACTGAATGGACTGACGGTCCCTACCCAGAAGGGGTAAAGGATCCCGCGCCTAAGTGATTTTGGAACTACTGATGCAAGTTTTTTCCCCGATCCGTGAAATTCGTGCTATCCGTGGTTCATCTTCCAAACAGTGTCTTGCACCCGCGGAGCTACTTTGTGACCAGTTTGAAATCGACGGTATTTACACCCGATTTGATCTCGACGACCGCGCCGGACGTGTCTGGGTTGTTGTACTTTTCGGGCAGTATCGACTTGCTGCTCATGTAATTTGCGTCGCCGGGAGCGACATCCCCGAATGCCCAAAAAGCGACTTTGTGAGTACCAATGAGAGCGCCGTCGGTGTCCTTGAAGGTGGTGACTTCGACGATCGCGCCGTTTTCGATTCTGCCAGTCGCCGGCCGACCGGTCGATTCGAAGCGAACCGTACCCTTCTTGATCGGTTTGCCGTCGAGCGAGACGGTCCCTGTCACCCTTGCCATTGGGGCGCTTTGCTGACAGCCCATGCCTAAAGCAAGGAAAACCGACAGCACGATCATGGCACGGCAGCGAGAAACGATCGACATACATCAGCCCCGATTCTTGTTTTTCCCTGGCGGCTTAGCGCTCAGGTGGGATTTTCCGAGCGCTAGGCCGCCAGTAGAAAACAGGGAAGTTGAATCACGGTAGTGTCACGGCTTCATTGTTGGCTCGCGACGCCAGCGCACGATAGGACACCATGTCGATGTTCTGGTCAAGAAAGCGAACCGTGCCGTCGCAGAAGAGGAAATTGGCGCCGCCCATGTGATAACTGCGAAAGCCGATCGATTCATCCCAGCGTGGATTGCCCTGCGTAGGCAGATTGTTGGCGAGCGAGTCGTTCATGTAATTGATCGGATGCGCGGTCGTGCCCCAGCACTGACTGGCGAGATTTTGCGTGATGCAAAAAGCCCCGACGCACTCGCCGACGGCAATGGTGTTCGACGTGCCATCGGCGATATTGGCGATATTGGCGGCCCAGCCCCATCGGCCCATGACGCCGCGAACCTCACCATTGGCGTAGGAGAGGTTGCCATAGTCCGGTTTGGCGCCCACGCCGGACGCATTCTGATAGTCGCCGGCGTTGGCGGCGTAATCAGACTGTGACAGGACAAAGTTCGGGGCGAGGTGCGTCTCTTCCTCACGCATCACCAGAGCGAACGGATTGGCCGGGCAGAGGAACAACGGAAACGGCTTGCTCAGCAATGCGTAATTGGGCGCCAGATCGCCGTTGATGGTGAAGTTCAGCTGGCGATGCAAGGGGTCTTGATCGGCGTGACTCAGGATCTTCGGAATCCAGTTCCATTTGACCGGCTTGGTCCCGTTGGGATGAAACTCGCTCGACGGCAGCTGTTTGTTCGCATCGTGATAACCGTGCAAGGCGATGCCAATCTGCTTCATATTGTTGATGCACTGCGTTCGCGCCGCCGCCTCACGTACCTTCTGGACCGCCGGCACCAGCAGGGCAATGAGAATGGCGATGATCGCGATCACGACCAGCAATTCAATCAGCGTGAACCCGATCCGGTTTCGTCGCATGGCAAACTCGTTTCAAACGCGCGGAAAAATCGATGAAGGTATCATGATATCATAATTCGTTCATCCGGCGTAGCACAACAACAAGCTCGGTCGCTTCTCAAGGCTTGTGAAAAAAGCTCACGCAAAGACGCAAAGTAAGAATTGCCGATGGTTGCCACTGAACCCCTCTTTGCGCCTCTGCGTTGCCTTATTCCTCCTCGCCGCGCACCAAATGCCACGGCGTCCAGTCGATGCACGGCACTTGGATGACCGGGTGATTGAGGATACCGCGGTATTCGTTGAACACCAGAAAATAGCCGAAGTAAAAACGCATCACGAAGAGTAGCCAGATTAGACAGACGACGCTGAAGAGAAAGACGCGGTACTTTAAGCCAATCGTCGCGCGCAACATCGCTCCGATCAGTGAACGCGCGATCGGCGTTTCTGGGACGATTGCGAGCTTCGCGAACCACACGTGCAAATTCGTCGGCAGCTCGTCGATCGCGATCGTGCCGCTGCGCACTGCCTTCAGCATTGCCGATCGATAGATCGCCGCGGAAATCGTTCGCAGAATGAGCAACGCTGCGAAGAAAAAGATCGACCAGCCGAACCACCAGGCTTCTAGCATGAAGGAAGCCGCGCGGGGCGTGACATTTTCATGATTTGGGATGAAGTTGTCGTTGAGCGTGACCAGGCGCGGAATCTCGAAAACGAGCGATGTGAACGCCAGGCCGCCGATGAGGAAGGTGTAGGCGGTGAAGCGCGTGAGGATGAGCCGCACGACGACGCGAAACTGAAAGAACGCCGCCACTTCGCCCGCTGCCGCCTGATGCGCCTGCGCCATCGGTACGTAGATCAGCGCGAGGATCAATAACGAACTGCCGAACAACGCCGCGAGTAGGCCAAGAAACGCGTCTTCATAGCCCTTGTGAAACGAGTTCAGCCAGCCGAAGTACCACGAGAACAGCATGATCATCCCGCCCCAACCGGTGAGCATGCTGGTTGCAAATAGGCCGCTCAGCCCGACTTTGAAATTGACGAGCAGCGAATGAATCGGCAACGTGACGACGCCCCAGATGGCGACAAAAAACGATCCGAACGAATTGCCACGCGAGATTTCGCTGAGGTGTTTGGCGAATCGTTCGCGCAGGAACCAGCGTGGCCGTTCGATGGGAGCGTTCGGACCGAGGCTGTCGAGAAAGTCCTCGAAGCTGCTATCCTGCCGGCGCGAGCTGGCCTCCCACCATGCTCGCAGGCTTAGGGCTTGCATGCGTCGTTGCAGTCAGCCGAACGCCGCGATCGCCGTGATGAAGCTAAGCGGAAAGACATTGCAGATCATGAACACGCCGACGACAAACCGCCCGGTCCACGCTGCCAGCGTGTGAATCGCACTCTCGCGGATACGGCGATCGCGCACGGGCGGCGGCTTCGTCGGCGGTGCTGCTGCGATCGGATCGACGACCGTCGGCAGGTTCATCGCCGGCAGATTCTGAATGCCCGTTTCATTGCTGTTCGACATGGATTGCTCGCGCGATACGAAGCCTGGTTGCGTTCACACCTAGCATACCGAGCAAGCGCGGGCAAAGTTTCGACACGGTGTTTAGCCGCGACGCGGAGCGGAGCGCGGATTTGCCTTTGCACGCGCTCCATTGGCGCGTCGCGGCTAAACGGAATTCCGATTTCAATCATCGCCTGGCCGTTGCCGATCGCGTTTGACGGCACCGCGGCGTTTCTTGTCTTGCAAGCGCACTCGTTGCGAACCGCGCGTCGGGCGCGTCTTCTTGCGCGGCTTCGGGACGAACGTCGCCTGCACGATCATGGCTCGCAGCTTCTCCAGGCAATCTTCGCGATTGCGTTCCTGATCGCGATAACGCTGCGACGTGATGATGACGCCGGCATCGATCGTAAAGAACCGCTTCTGCTGCAGCGCGAGGCGAATCTTTACGTCGGCGGGGATCGTCGTGTTAACCGCGATGTTCCAGCGCAACACCGCCTTGGACGCGACCTTGTTGACGTTCTGCCCGCCGGGTCCGCCCGAGCGCGCGTACGACCACTCGAATTCGTCATCGGGGATTTGCAACGCTTCGGAGATGATCATGTGAAACAAAAGCCTTCGTGCGTGGTATTCTTCATGTAGCCCGCCATATATGGCGGGTAACGACACGACCCGCCAAAAAGGGCGGGCTATGTGAAGAGATTGTATCATGGACCGTCGCGACTTCTTGCAGAAAACGGGAATGCTCGGCATCGCCGGAGCGTCGCTCAGCTTTGCGTCTCAGGAGCAATCCGCACAACCTGCCCCGCTGCCCGCGGATGAACCGGTACCCGCCAACCGTGTGCCCTACCCCGCGAATCGGCCACGCGTCATCATCGTGCGGTTCGGCGGAGGCGTTCGGCGGCGAGAAACAATCGCCGACTCCGCGCGCACTTACTGCCCATTCATCTATCACGACCTCTTCGAGCGACAACAGGGCCTGCTCTTCCCCAACACCGAAATCGAATCGCAGCAAGGCATCGTCACCAGCCACGCCCAAGGCACACTCTACCTCCTCACCGGCAAGTACGACCGCTACAACGACGCGGATCACGGTCTCGGTGTCCCGTTTGAACCCAAGGCCCCGACCGTCTTTGAATACTTTCGCCGTAAGTACGACGTGCCGTCTCATCAAACGCTGATCGTCAACAGTGAGGACCGCATCGACGAGGAGTTCTACACGTTCTCCAACGACCATCTGTTCGGCATTCGCTACCGCTCGACTGTCTTGAGCCTGTATCGCTACAAGACCTATCTGCTGCGCCGCCGCATCGCCGAGGGCGAATTTCAGGGCCGCGAGCTGGAACAGAAACGCCGCGAACTGGAGCGGATGCTCAATCGCGATTTTCGCATTGAGGATCGCCAGCGCGCCGAAATCCCCGAGATCGACCGCTTCTGGAGCAAATGGCAAGAATACTATGGCCGATCGGGTTTCGTCAACCCGCGTGGCGACCGCCTGTTGACGACGCTGTCGCTCTGGGCGTTGCGCGAGCTGCGGCCCAAGATCATGATGATTAACTACCAGGATCCCGATTACGTGCACTGGGGGCCGCGCCAGTTCTACACGCGGGCGATTTCGATCATCGACGAGGGCGTGCGCGAGCTTTACAGCGCCACGCAAGCCGATGAAGAGTATCGCGACCGCACGGTGTTCGTAATCGTGCCCGACTGTGGCCGCGATAGCAACCGCACCATGCCTGTGCCGTTCCAGCATCACTTCAACACACGGAGTGCCCACGAGATATTTGCAATAATCGCCGGCCCGCGTGCCTTTGTCCCTCGCGGCGGCACGGTCGATCGGCTGCAACAGCAAACGTTCGCCGCCCGCGCCGTCGGTCATCTGATGGATTTCGAGACGCCGCGCGCCGATCGGCAGTCGCTGCTGGATCATGTATAGGTGGAAGTGCGTAGTGTCCGTCGAGCGCCAGCGCCGACGCACCATCAACCTGCCAACGCTGGCTCGCTGACCGGCCCGGCAAGCGTCGCGTCCTCGGGATGCCACAGGGCGACGCCTTGCCGAACGCGCTCGGCAAGCACGGCGATCTTCTCCGGCGAACCGGGCCTCGCCTGCGTCGGAAACGTCGGCGTCGGCGGGGCGAAGCAGCCATTCGCCAGGCCGCGGCGACCGAATCGGCTCGTCGTCGGATACCGCAGGCGAACGCCTGGCAGATCGTAACACGTCAAACAGAGTCCGCGAGGCCGAGTCGCCGGGCGTTCGTGACAATGTCGGCAGTGCATGGCGAGGCTCCCAATCTCGACGACATCTCCGCGCTCGCCGGAAGCGAGCGGCTAAGCAATCCTCACGCTGCCGATGACTCCAATCGCCCCGCCAAAGCATGAACGACCTCGGCCAACAGCTCACGCCGCATCACCTCGCGCGGCGCTTCGTCGTACCAGTTGAAGAAGTATCGACACGCCGCCGGTTCGCTGAACACGGCATCGGCGCGCTCGCACAAGTCGTTGAAGAACTGCTCCAACTCGCCGACGGTTTCGCGGCCCTCGCCACGCCAGCCGCAATAGCTGAGCGCACAGGCGCCCTCGACGGCGCATTCGGACCATTCCGCAAGCGGCGGCGGGGCCAAACTCCAGCCTTGCAACAGCCGACCGTTGTTGTTTACCAGCGCCGACAAAAGAGCACACAAGCCCGCCTCGGAGAGGTTCGGCACAAACCCATCCCGCCAAACGCGACGCCATTTTTCCATGATCGCACCTCGATTTCAGATCGTTTTGTTTTCTATACTTATAATATACAAATGTACACTATAAATTGTCAATAGAGCCGTCCGGAAAACTTGAATAATCTTCGGAAATGGCCAATAAATGGCGATTAAAAGTTCATAATTGTCTAATTTGTGGAAATGGACAGGCAAGTCCAGGGGTGAGGTACTCCGAACCCCTGGGATCGCGTTTTCATGATCCCAGGCTTGCTTCATAATCCACAAAATTGGCGCTGAGCCACATTAATTGTGGACAACCGACTTTGCATTTCCCCTCCCGCGCGTGTTACGCTTCATTCCATGAACACACAACACGCACTCGCTCTAATGCTCGACCCGACGCTCATCCTGCGCGCGCAATCAATGACGCCGGACCCCTGGCAGCGCGAACTGTTGCTGTCGCGCGAGCCCTATGTTTTACTCAACTGCGCCCGGCAAACGGGCAAGTCGACGACTGTCGCCGCCCTCGCGCTGCATCAGCTGCTGAACACGCCGGGGTCGCTCGTGCTGGTCGTCGCGCCATCGGAACGGCAAAGTCATGAGCTGTTTCGCAAAGTCGTGCATGCGAATCTCGCCCTCGGGCAACCGATCCCATCTCAGCGCTGCAATCAAAGCGAACTCGAATTGGCCAACGGCTCGCGCCTCGTGGCGTTGCCTGGCCGTGAGGAAACGATCCGCTCGTTCTCCGGCGTTTCGCTGTTGATCCTTGATGAAGCGTCGCGCGTTCCGGACGATTTGTACCGCTCGGTGCGTCCGATGCTCGCAGTCAGTCAGGGTCGGCTGCTGGCGTTGTCGACGCCGTTCGGGCAGCGCGGCTGGTTCTACGACGAATGGATCGGCCCCGGCCCCTGGCGCCGCGTGCACGTGCCGTGGTCGATGTGCCCGCGCATCTTGCCGGAATTCATCGCTGAGGAAACGCGCGCCCTCGGCCAGGCGTGGGTCGATCAGGAATACAACGGCCTCTTCACGACCATGGAGGGACTCGTTTTCCCGGAGTTTGGGCAGGCAATCATCAAGTCGGATTTCAGATTGCAAAGTTCAGATTGCAAATTGGAGGAACAATCATCAAAATCTCAATTTGCAATCTGCAATTTGCAATCTGAAATGAACGTTGGCGGCATCGATTTCGGCTGGCGCAATCCGTTCGCGGCGATTTGGGGCGTGCTCGATGGCGACGACGTGCTGTGGATTCTGCACGAACGCTACTTGCGCGAGACGCCGCTGTCTGATCATGCGGCTGCGCTACCGAAGGACGTGATGTGGTACGCTGATCCCGCGGGGCGCACGGAGATCGAGGAACTGCGACGCGCGGATTTGAAGATTCGGCGCGGCGACAACAGCATTCGCCGGGGTATCGCGATGGTCACCGCGCGGATTCGCACAGGGCGGTTGAAAGTCTCGCCAAGCTGCGTGAACCTGATTGCCGAGTCGCGGCTATATCGCTATCCGACGCCTGCCGAGCGCGACCAGATGGGCGAGAACCCGATCGACGCTCACAATCATGCGTTGGCGGCGCTGCGGTATCTGGTGTCTCGGCTGTCGACGACCAATCCCACGTAAGCCCAGAGGTGAGGTACTCCGAACCTCTGGGATCGCGTTGGAATGATCCCAAGGGTTCGGAGTACCTCACCCTTGGGCTTGCTTTTTCAAAAAAATCCCACAACCGACTTTGCATCGCATATTCTCCGCGTGATACCATCGCATTCACACTTCACGGATGGCTGATTTCGCGCAGGATCGCATTCTCATTCACGCAGGATTACATCATGCAAAAGCTACTACATCGTTTGGCACGCTGGCTGGTGCGCAAGACCACGCCGGGAGTCGGACAGCCGCCGTCGGACGACGGGTTCGTTGACCTGTTTCATCCGCATCGCGCGCCGATGCCGGCGGAGCTGTTCGGCGAACTGAAGGGCACCGCTTTTGCGTGTGCATCGATCAACGCATCGGTGTGCGCCGCATTCCCACCGCGGCTGTTTGTCTCGACTGCGCCGCATCAGGCATTGCCGAGATGCGCGACGCGCTCGCTGGAGCCGAGCGCGTTGCACACGATGCGCGCGGGCAAGCCGAGCCTGGCGCAAGGCGAGATCGCGGAGGTCGTCGATCATCCGCTGCTGACGCTGTTTCGCCAAGTCAATCCGGTGCACAATAGCTT
>SIAQ01000163.1 GCA_009697105.1 Gemmataceae bacterium
CGCGCTCCGCTGGCGCGTCCCGGCTAAACAAGACTTTTTTGAGGGTCAATTATGTACTGGACACGTTGGATTCTGTTGTTGCCGCTCGCCGCGCTCGTCGTTTTACCGACGATTCAAGGTGGGGACAAGAAAAAGGAAGACCCGATACCGCCGCGAAAGATCGTAAGCCTCGATCCGCGATTCGACAAATTGGTGTCGGGCGATGCCGTGGTGGAGACGATTGCGCGTGGCTTCATCTGGACCGAAGGCACGGCCTGGAACAAGAAGGGCAAGTTCCTCGTGTTCTCCGACATCCCGAACAATGTCGTACACAAATGGCAGGACGGCAAAATCAGCGAGTTCGTCAAGCCATCGGGCTACACCGGCAAGACACCTCGCGGCGGGAAACCGGGCGACGAGCCAGGCTCCAACGGCCTCGTCTTCGACGCCGAAGGTCGGCTCACGCTCTGCGAGCACGGTGATCGCCAGGTCTCACGCATCGAAAAAGACGGCAAGAAAACCGTGCTTGCCGACAACTACAAAGGCAAGAAGCTCAACAGCCCGAACGACTGCGTCTACCATACCAACGGCGATCTCTACTTCACCGACCCGCCCTACGGCCGACCGAAATGGGACAAGGACGAATCGCTCGAACTCGGCTACTTTGGCGTTTTCCTGCGTAAGAAAGACGGCACGCTCGTGCTGTTGACGAAAGAGATGACCCGGCCCAACGGCATCGCGCTGTCGCCGGACCAGAAGACGCTCTACGTCGCTAACTCCGATCCCGATCTGCCGATCTGGAAATCGTTTTCGGTGAAAGCCGAAGGCACGATCGGCGACGGCAAAGTGTTTGTCGATGGCGCGAAATGGGTGAAATCGAAACGCCCCGGCCTTCCTGACGGCATGAAGATCGATGTCGCCGGCAACATCTGGGCGACTGGCCCAGGCGGCGTTTGGGTCTTCGCACCTGATGGCACGGTGCTCGGTAATATCGACACCGGAACCAACACCGCCAACTGCGCCTTCGGCGACGACGGCTCAACGCTTTACATCGCCGTCAACCACGACATCTGTCGCGTCAAAACCAAAACCAAAGGCAAGGGGTTCTAGCGAAACTCGTTTACGTTTAGCGCTCGCACAATACCAGGCGAACGCTAAACGCAAGCTAGAAACTCACCTATCCAATTCCGCCGCGCCGCTTCTTGCGGGATCGTAGGGCTCCAACCACTGGATGACCTCAATCCGATTGCCATCGGGATCGTGAATGAAGAAGCGATCACATCCAGGGATAAGCGTCGTCTCCTCCACGCCAACGCCACACTCCTCCATATAGGTGCGGGCAGCCATGACGTCAGCCACGCGCAATGCGAAGTGCCGGGGGCTGCGCGTGTCGGGTTCTGGTTTCTTGAGCAAGTGCAATTGCTGATTACCAAGCTCGAACCAAAGCGCGACAAACGAGAACGTCCGCGGCTTTGCGATTTCCGTGAGCCCGAGCAGATCGCGATAAAACCGCCGACTGCGTTCGACGTCGGTGATCAACACCGACACGTGATCGATTTGCGTGATTTGAATCATGGCGTTTGTTCCTTGTGGCGGATCCCCTGCGTTTACGTTATCCGATTTTTCGCACCCAGCAACTGAACGGTAATCCGCTTGCGGTTTGATGAGGCCCCCCCTACGGTCTTTTCGTTCAACCATTCTACTCTTACCATATTACTCCACACTATTTCGCCGTCACGAGGGGGTTCGATGCGACATTGCATTCTTCGCGTGGGTCTTATCTTCATCATTACGGTCGGCTTCGTCTCACCGAGTCGAGCCGACTGGAACGAGGTCATCCAGGCCAAACGCCACAAGATTCTTTTCCTCGGCGACAGCAACACTTATTCGGGCCTCTACATCGCGTATGTCGATGGCTACCTTCGCACGCGTTTTTCCAGTGAACCGTGGGACCTCATCAATCTCGGCTTGCCGAGCGAAACGCTGTCGGGCTTATCCGAAGCTGACCATCCGTATCCGCGCCCCGATATTCACGAGCGCATCGATCAAGCATTGGCGAAGACCAAGCCAAACTTGGTCTTCGTATGTTACGGCATGAACGACGGCATCTACTCGCCATTCACAGCCGACCGGTTTGCGAAATTTAGCGACGGCGTCGAGAAGCTTATCGCCAAAATCGAAAAGGCCGGCGCGAAGGCGATCCTGATGACGCCATCGCTGTTCGATGGTGCTCCCGTGGCGAAGAATCTGTTGCCCAAGGATGCGCCGAAGCATAGCTGGATGAAACCCTACGAGAAGTATGATGCCGAGGTGTTGCGTAAATATTCCGACTATCTGCTCGAATGGCGAAAGAAGGGCTATGTCGTTGTCGATGCCCATGCCGCGGTTCATCGTTTTTTGAAAGCGATGCGTGCGACGAATCCGAAGTACGCGGTCAGCGGCGATGGTATCCACCCGAACCCGACAGGGCATGCCGTTATCGCGTTCGAGATATTGCGCGAAATGAAATCGCCGGCGGAGGCGAATAGTCTCACTGTCAGTGCCAAATCCGAAAAGCGAACGATCGATTGGCGGATGAAGCACTCCATGCCCGCCGATCTGCGCTGGGACAAGAATCTCGCCGCGATTGAGAAGTACACCGATCGCTTCAATCGGCAAACGCTCAAAGTGACGGAACTCCCGCCAGGCAAGTACACCGTCTCGGAAAGCAAGCGTTCGCTCGGCACGTTCACGCACGAACAACTCGCCGGCGGCGTGGACCTGACAGCCCAACTCCCCGACCCGCATGCCGAGAAGATCGGCGACCTGCTTCGCAAGAAGCATCAACTGCTCGGCCTGGCCTGGCTGACCGACGTCGGCTACCGTCGCCCGGGAACGCCGAAGGGCTTGCCGCTCGCCGAGGCCATGAAGCAAGCGGCCAAGCTTGACGCTGAGCTTGCCCGCATCCCCGCCGTGGTGCGTGAGATTAGCGTTGGTCCGTAATGAGCCGCGTGGCCCATTACGACCAGCGAACCTTATGCGTCAACGACTGGAGGCCTTCGGCACGGGAACCATCGTCGCTTCAGAGCTTGCCTTCGACTTCAAGCCCACGGTATTGGCGGCAATCACGCGATAGGTGTGTTTCTGGGCGGGGTCCGCCATCGTGTCGGTGAACTGCATCGGCAGAAGCGGTTGTGTCGGCGTATCGCTGTATTGCAGGTTCTGAAAGATCGGTCGCCCAAACGGGTTCTTGGATTTCTCGGGCACGTTGGTGAGAAATTGCCCATCTCGCTCGATGATGAAGCCCGCCAGGCCGCTTTCGAGGTCGGCCTCGGCTTCCCAGGTCAGCTTATTGCCCTGGATCCGCACATTCGTCGGCGCGGGCGGCGGCGTTCTGTCCGTCACCTTCGTGTCTTTGACGTATTCCATCCACGACTTCGCGATCACCTCGCTCGGCAACCACGCGGCTTTCAACGGATCGCCTTTGAATTTCGCGGTTGGCAGCGCTTCGCCGCCGAGGATGGGAGCGAGCCAGGCCTTATCTGTCGGCATAGACAAGAGCGGATCGCCAGCTATCTTCGGCAATCGCTCGTTCAGGCAAGCGTCCAGCCAGGGAATGGCGAGATAACGCTGGTTGCCGCAATCGTGGCTCGATAGCGGATCGATCGCGACGCCGATGAGGCCGCCCTTGCCGCGAATTTCGTTGAAGAAGGTTTCGTTAGCGGGCCACACACCGGCGAATTGTTTACTCTTTTCGGTGACGCCTTCCCTGGTGCCGAGGTTGCACATCGTCGGGGTCTTCAGCGCTGCCTCGAGTAATTTGTGGGCCTTGATCCCTTTGCGATTCGGATCCGCTGTCAACAGTGGCACGCCGGAGCGCAGCCACGCCGCCGCGACGCGCTCGGGATGCAGGAGCACTATGCCGCCGGCCCAGTGCCCACCGCCGCTGTGGCCCCACAATGCCCACGGCGCCTTCGCCAACTCCGGATACCCCGACTCTGCGCCGAGATCAACGAGGCACTTCTGAAACGCCTCATCGGAGCCATTGCGCGGATCGCACCACATCTGGCAATCGGCCTTGTCGGGCTGCTCGTACGACGGGGACAGTAGCGCACAATCATGCTTCTTCGCCAGCGCCTGCCAATGGAGGTCGTAAGCGCCGGTCAAACCCGATCGGCACGATCCCTCGCCGCAGCCGTGCTGATGTACGATCACGCCGCGCAGCGTTTTCACTCCCTTCGGAATCCAGAGGGTGTAGTTGACCGCATAGGCCAACTCGCCTGGTTTTTTCGACGCCTCATAACGCACACGGTAATACGGCGACTCAGCCGGCGGAAAGACATCATACGGCGGCTTCTGCGCGTACAGGCGAGCGTCGCTTGCGAACATCAGTAGGCAGAAAACCCAGCAGCAATTTGTAATCGTTCGGATCATGTATCGATCTCTCCTGGAAATGAGATTCTCGTCGGTATGATTGCCGCGGCGTTTGCCAATGGCGTCTGAGTTGGAGCACGTCGAAAGCCGACACCGGCGAGTCTCGCGCCGCTACTTTTCTCCAATGCTGTTTTATCTAAACGCTAGAGACGAAGAAAGGAGTAGGCCAAGCCGTCGTATGCAATACCTCCGGTCGCTTACGCTCCCGGCTCGCCGGATGTGGCATGAACCCCATGGGCAACATCCAAAAATATTGCACAACTGACTTTGTTATTGCATCTCAGCTCGTGTTACGATTCAACCCGCGATGTCACGCACGGGCGAGCATCTCACGATGCTGGAAGCGTAAGCGACGGCGGTTTTGTTTCATCGCTGACGCTTTCAGCTACCGTGGGGCAGGCTTTCCAGCCTGCCGCTTTTTTGACGTTCATAGGGCAAATAACGGCAGGCTGGAAAGCCTGCCCCACGGTGGTTTTTGGTTCATCACTTTCGCAAAGGGGGAAAAAATGACCGCCGCGTTTGTACTCTTGGCCGCATGCACGATCGCGCAACCGGCCTCGCCACTCAGGTTGCCCAATGAAATCGCGGGGCAACCGGGGAAGTTTATCACGATCAAGGCCGAAACGATGGGCAAGCATGTACGCTGGCGTGCCGTCGATCCAGGTATGGAGATTCTCGATGACCTGCCGAGCCTGAAAGAAGGCAAGGAGATTCGCTGCATTGCTTGTAAACCAGGTTGGTATCGCGTTGAAGCCTACACGTCGATCAACGACGAACCGACAGCGATCGTCGTCTGCACGGTGGTCGTTGGTAACGCGCCTCCTGGCCCGACGCCGCCCCATCCTAATCCGCATCCGCCGGTTCCACCTGTCGATCCGCTGGTCGCCAAACTCGCTGCCGCCTTCGCCACGGACGGCGGCGGGGCGCCAGTCAATCGGGCCCAACTGATTGCGCTTGCTGGCCTTTATGAGGCGGCCGCCGATCATGCTGTCAAGCCAGGGATCACGACGGTCGGCATGCTGCTCGAAGACATCCGCAAGGTCGCCTATGGCGATGGCGGCCAGCCCGGCTTGATCCGCCCGGAGGTGTTGGTCGGCGTGCGGAAGACAATCTCGGCCGAGGTCGTGAATGTGCTCGGTGATGAGCCAAACTCGCAATTGAATGGGCCAACGCGAACACGTGCGATCGACATCTTCCGTCGGATCGCGGCTGCATTGGCGAAGGTGCAATGGTGAAATGGGTTTGTCCGCTACCTGATTTCGGAGGACAGAAATGATTCCCAAGAACTGGAAAGCCTATCTTGTTTGGGCGATCGGCGTTGCTGCCATCACGGCCTTGATCGCGCTCGGCCTCCTTCCGAAGGACACGCCGATACCTCTACCGCCATTGCCTGCGTTTGATGAGGCGCAGATCCAAGAACGGTGCGGCTGGCATCGCGATGACGAGGCCGTGAGAACCATCGCCGACATTTTGCTGTTCAAGGCATTTGCCGACACGCCAGCAGGGCAAGCGAAAGATCTGTTGCCCGATCACGTCTATCTGTGGGATTCGTTCAACAAAGTCCTTGGTCAGACGCCTCCGTCGAAGGACCAGGGGTCAATTGGTTCGTGCGTCTCGTTCGGTACCAACAACGCCGTGACGTACACGCTTGCGACACAGCTCATGCAGGGTGGCGGCGCTGACCAGTTTCGCGACATCGCCGAGGAGGTGACCTACGGCGGCTCGCGTGTCCAGATCGGCGGCGGAAAGATTCGCGGCGATGGCTCCGTCGGCGCCTGGGCAGCGCAGTTTGTTAACAAATGGGGTATCGTCGCGCGAGAGAAACACGGCCAGTACGATCTCTTGACCTACAACATCCAGCGATGCCGTGAGTTCGGCCAAACCGGCGTGCCGGCGTCATTGCAGGACGCGGCGAGGCAGCATCCTGTCAAAGACATCACCCAGGTCAAAAGTTGGGGCGAAGCCAAGAAGGCCTTGGCCTCCGGGTACGCGATGGCCATTTGCTCGAATCAAGGCTTCACGATGCAGCGCGACGCCAACGGCATTTGCAAGCCGAGCGGGTCGTGGGCTCATTGCATGGCCTTGGTTGGCTACGCATCGATCAACGGCAAGGAGTACGGCCGCATCGAGAACAGCTGGGGCCCGACCGCGCACACGGGCCCCCTCGGACCCGGCAACCCGCCGCCGTCAGGGTTCTACGCTGATGGACCGACTGTAATCCACTGCATGCTCGAGCAAGGCGATTCCTGGGCGTTCTCGGCGGTTCAAGGCTGGCCTGCTCGTAAACTCAATTGGTTCATTCGTCACGACAACCGCGCGAAGCCGCTGGACCGGCTGGCGCTCAAACGAAAGTGGGAGGTGCTCTATGCGATGGCTCCTTAGTCCGATGACGGCGATTACTTGCGTGTTCGCGTGTTACGCTCAAGACGTGGACCTGGCGACAGCCAAGGCCAGAGCCGCATTCGCCTTGGCCAGGCTCCATCGTGATGCAACGACGGCGTCCGAAGCGCAAGGCAAGGCGGCTGGTGCTCTCAAGAAATGCCAAGAGGCCCGCGACACGGCTTGCCTTGCCGATCTAGGAGAGGCGATTGCGCTGGCCAACAAGACGGGCCGGCCGCTCTTCGTGTGGGTCGGAATGACATGCACAGAGCAACCGGAAATTCGAGCGGCGTTCAAGGACGCCGTTCACGCTCACGCGAACAGCATGAACGGAATCACCGACCCGCGGCTCCTGGTGCGGCCAACACGCGAGGACGCCCTTGCCACACCGCACCTGCGGCGGAACCTAACACCTGCAAGCATTCCAGCGATCAAGGCGGTGCTTACGCATCGGGCGAGTGTCAAAACCAGTCGCGAGCAGTAAATACCGAGCAAATCAAACTACCCCCGGCAGGATTTGAACCTGCGACCCTCGGTTTAGGAAACCGATGCTCTATCCCCTGAGCTACGGGGGCAAAATCCAGCATATTGCCTTACCAAATTGACTTTTCGACATTTTCCTATAAAACCTATTACACCCGCTTTACACCCGCTTGCGTTTTTCAATCCGTTTGAGACGCCGGGCAGAAAAAGCACCCCGCGACGCGCTAACGTCCGGGGAATTGGCCGATGCTTTCATGGAGCAATCGACATGTCCTATTCTACTGACAGTGCGCGTCCGCGCAAAGTTCAACCGCAAAAACTTCCACCACATTCCCCATTCTTCATCCACAAGGCCGGATACTTCGCGAAGAAGATTCGCGGAGCAACCAAGTATTTTGGCCGAATCGATGACGGCCACGATGAGGCGCTCAAACGGTTCGTAGCGGAAAAGGATTCACTTTACGCTGGCGTGGCCGTCGATGCTGACGCGATGACGCTTCGCGATCTCCTAAACCGCTTTTTGACGGCGAAAAATGAAAAGGTGCAACTCGCCGAAATGAAGTCGCGGACATTCGACGAACTAAAAAATACGTGCGAGGTTGCGTGTTCGGTTCTCAAGAAATCGACGCCATTGACTGCTATCGGCCCGATCGGGTTCGCGAAACTCCGTCGCGAACTCGCCAAGCGATGCGGCCCGGTTCGCTTGGCGAACGAAATCCAGCGTGTCCGTAGCCTGTTCAATTTTGCATACAAAAATGGCTACATCAAAAACCCGCAACAATTCGGCGCGGGGTTTGACAAGCCGAGCCGATCTGTCATCCGAAAAGCAAAGCATGCCAAAGGCCCGCGTATGTTTTCAGCGGGGGAGATTCAGACGCTGCTCGACAACGCAAACCTCCAACTTCGCGCGATGATTTTGCTGGCAATCAACGCCGGGTTCGGCGCTGAAGATTGCGGCAGACTGACAACCGATGCCGTGAATATCGAATCCGGCTGGATCGATTTCGCGCGACCGAAAACCGGCATCTTGCGACGGGCGAAACTATGGCCGGAAACGTGCAACGCGCTCCGCGCTGTTGTCGCGGAGAACAGGCGGCCATGCCAACGGAATTTCGGGAAGTTATTTTTCCTGACCGCGTTCGGCGGCCCGTGGACAAGCGACGCAAACGGAGCAACGGCAGTAACGCATGAATTCTCGAAGCTGATGGCAAAAGCCGAGGTAGCTCGCCCTGGCGTCGGCTTTTATGGCTTGCGGCATGCGTTCCGAACGGCGGCAGACGGATGCAAAGATCAGCCCGCAAGCGATAGGGTTATGGGCCACGAAACCGAAGG
>SIAQ01000036.1 GCA_009697105.1 Gemmataceae bacterium
GCCGTCCGTGCCGTGCAGACCGACGACTTCATGACCGCCGACTGGTCGCATCTGCCGTACGAGCTGCTGGCGAAAATGTCGACAAGAATCATCAACGAAGTCCGCGGCGTCAACCGCGTCGTCTACGACATCAGCAGCAAACCGCCGGCAACGATCGAATGGGAGTGATACACCCAAGCCCGCAGGCGACGAAGGAGCCTGCGCGGGTCCTGGCCAGGGGGCGCTTGGCCATCGGCCGATGACCAAGCGCTTTGGCACTTTTTCGGCCTTTTTTCGCGTTTTTAGGGGGTGTTGGCCACGAAACCCAGGGAGAGAGGGGGGGGGGCCGTTTAGCGCTCGCAGCATGCCGTGCGATCGCATCCGTTTCCACTACCGATATCAACGACGCCGCAAGCCCCAGAATGAGCGGAGCGATTCCTGGGGGTGGTGCAAGGCGAGACGAGAAATAGGAAGTCCCAGATTCTGCTTGACGCGAGTGCTTGCAAAGGGACAATGAGAGATGTTCGCGGATTCCAGTGCCATAGCGAATGGGGTCCGCGGTTCAGTTCAACTGAATTTTATCCGTAGTGCTCCGCGACGAGGCAACCGCACGCCAAAAAGTGATTGCACACGGATTACTTCGGATACATCGCCCGGCGATCGATGGGGATTGTTCTCGTCGCGTCGCGTTTACCTGGAGGCAAACATGAGTTCCGATCAAGGTTGGCTTGAATCCGATTCTGAATATCAAGGGCGAACTGCCCGTGAGGCCAATGAACACACAATCGAACAATCGACCGGGTCGCGGCCCAGCCAAGGGTGGCTCGAGAGCGCCACCGACTATAGTGGGCGAATCTCGAAAGAAGCAAGCGAGGCCATTGTCGTAGACACGACCGGTACAACTCCCGCGCAAGGCTGGTTTGAAAGCGACCACGATTACACTGACCGAGTTGCTCGCGAAGCAAACGAATGCACTGTCGAAACCACGACGGGGTCGGCACCGACGCAAGGCATATTTGAGAGTGACAAGAATTACGACACGCGAGTTCGCAAGGAGGCCAATGAGAAAATAATCGATCGCGAAACCGGCTCACCTCCAAGGCAAGGCTGGTTTGAAAGCGATCACGACTATCGCAGTCGAATTGCAACTGAGGCTCGTGAGGCGACAACTCGATCTTCCGCGGGCGGTTCCTCTAAACGCGTGTCCGATGGTGGTGGGACCAGCGAACACAAAGCTCCAACTGGATTCCGAAGCTTGATAATACTTGGAGTTTGCGGTCTCGCCGTTGTTTTCGGCTGCGCACCCTGCTTATCTGTTGTTGGCTTCTTCCTCCCTAAGAACGAAGCAACCCCGGCCGAAACGAAAGGTACTCCACCAGAAAAGGCGTTTACCGTTACCTCCGTCGGCAAGACGCCGAATGACACGCCGCAAACCGAGCACGCCAGTATTTTCGGCCGCCCACAGCCAAAAGAACAGGCTGAACTGCACGCACGCCAACAGGCACAGGAGCAGGCCAGAATTCTCGCCTACCAACAGGCACAGGCACAGGAGCAGGCCAGAATTCTCGCCTACCAACAGGCACAATTTCAGGCCCAACAACTACGGGCTCGGCAACTGGCGCAATGGCAGGCCCAAGAACTGCGGGCTCGGCAGCAGGCCCAATGGCAGGCCCAACAAATGCGTGGTTGGCAACAGGCACAATGGCAAAGCCGGCGCTAAGGCATTTCCGAACAGCCCCATGGGTCGCCGCCGAACCGCTTTATGGTCTCTGATGCCAGGACCGCCCACGCCGGAATGTTGAAGATTTTATTTTTGGTGCCCTCGGATCGCTTGACTCGGTCTTTCTTCTGCGTCATGCGGTTTTTGCTTCGGGGTTACAGCCCAGCCGGTAGTACCATAGAGCTTTGCCCGCCGAGGGCCGAGAAAAAGGAATCGCGAGTCTTTATGGACTCCAATTGCAAGAGAGGTGTGTTATGGAACTCGAAGGCGTGGTTCATGATGGTGTCATCGTGCCAGACGATGCCACGGCGTTAGCCGAGGGAACTCGCGTGCGCATCACTCCGGCTCCGCTCGAAAAGCCAAGACCATTCGGCGAACGGTTCGCAAAGTTCAAGGGGGCCGTCCCCGGATTGCCGGAGGATATGGCTGAGCAACATGATCACTATCGCTTGTGGACACCGAAGCAATGACCGTCTTCGCTGATACGTTCGCGCTGATCGCCTGGCTGAATCCGAGCGATAACGCCCATGCGGCGGTGGCATAGGCAGCAAACCGCTGGCGACGCTTGGATGGGAGTAACACCTATGTCATTTCTCTGGTTCATCATGATCGGCATCGTGGCGGGTTGGTTGGCGGGCATGATCATGAAAGGCGGCGGGTATGGCCTACTCGGCGATCTCATCGTCGGCGTGCTCGGTGCCGTGCTTGGCGGCTTCCTGTTCGGTTTGCTCGGCCTGTCGGCAACCGGATTGCTCGGCAGCCTCGTGACGGCAACAGTCGGCGCGATCGTGCTCATTGCACTCCTGCGGGTTGTTGCTCGCCGACCGAAGTGAACTGCTTGCCGATCGCCGCTCCAACTCTCATCGTCGCTCAACTCGCCTTATTCAGCGTTGCCTCGAACACAGGCCGGTCGGCAACGCCAAAGTCTTCCAGCGTGCCACGCACCAGCGCGTAATGGTAATCGAGCATGCGATTTCGCTTCGGCAACAACGGCAAGATGATGATCGCGCCGGACTCCTTATGGTCGTAGCGCACGCCTTTGCTGTGGGTCTCGAACTCGTGCCGCGAGAAGCCCAATGCGCGAAGAACGTTATCGACTTGGCCGTAGGTAAATGGAACGCGTGGGATCATGGTGTTTTTCCTGCTTGGTCTGCCCAATTCATCTTCTGATGTCGAATCTCGCGTATCGCGGAGCGATCCATCCTTGCAGTGGTGGGGATCCGAATTCGTATTTGCATCGTGCCTCGCCGTGGTCGCCGATTCCAATCATCAAGGAAGTATCCTACAACGTCGATCCAGAAGGCCATTCGCATCGGGGCGTCGTATACCACAAGAATTACGGGCGATTGTTCAATCATCCATAGATTGTAACCGCGGATGTCGATGTCGTACGCAATCGACTCGCCGACTTTCGTCAAGTTCTCAGTTGCTTTGACCTGAAAATAGACTCGCCCTGGCTCAGCGTAGCCATTCTCGTCAAACGTCGTCATCATTAAATCGTAGCCATAGTACGTCTCCGCGAACCAGGCACCGCAGGTAGCGTTCGCCAAATTCTCAGTCACCGCTCGGCATCCCCCACCAGCGATCGCCGCGCCAGGGCGTGCGCAGCCCCAGAAGCCACTTTCCCGATTGCGGCAGGCGGGCGATCTTGATCCCGAAGCCGCCGCGGCGACACAGGCCGAGCGGCGTTTCGCGCCAGCGCAGGTCGTAGGCCAGCGCCTCGATGCGCAAGCCGTCGGTCGGCGGTTCCTGCGCGGCGAGCCAGGCCAGGAACGCGCGGCCGTCGGTCAGGGCGTTCGCGCTTGACGGCAGCGGATGCGTTTGGCCGTACTCGGTGAACTTCGCGACGAAGCTGTCTCCGACTCGCTTCACGAGGCTTGGCCAAATGCGTGCCAGTGCTTGTCGCCGTTTGTTGACGAGCGATCGCGCGACGGCACGCACACGCTGCTCGTCGAAGCCGGCGGGGATGGCAGCGCCATGCACGAGGGCACGCACGAGGTCGGCCTGGGTTTTGGCAATCGCTTCGCGTGAGGTGGCAATCATGATCGGCTTCCTTATACCCAAAGCATTCACCACAGAGAACACAGAGAACACAGAGAACACAGAGAACACAGAGAACACAGAGAAAAACAAGAAAGGAATCCACGACGAGATAGGTTGATTTCTCTCGAATTGTGCGTGATGTTCCTGGCACCTGTCAAACACATTTCTGAGCATTTCTCTGTGTTCTCCGTGATCTCCGTGGTGAGTTTGTTGGGTTCGTGATGTGGCTCTATTAAGCGTCGCTAAGAACGGGATGGGCGAAGCCGCGTTCGTGCCGCTCGATGTTGCCTCGCTGCATGGCGGCGACGATCGCGTCGAGTTCGGTGTTCAGTTCGGCGTCGTCGGGGAAGCGGTCGTCGCGCTCGAGCATCACGCCGGGCACAGCGGCTCGTGCATATAGCGCTTCGACGAGGGCGACGACATCCTCCGGCAACGGATGGGCGTGTGTGTCGTGAAAGATGCCGTTGGCTTCGTACCCGCCGGCAACGTGCACGTAGGCGACACGTTCAAGCGGCAGGCGATCCAGCAGCGCGACGGGATCGCCGCCGAGGTTGCGGGCGTTGGCGTAGATGTTCTCCAGATCGAGCAGGAGCATGGCGTCGGTTCGTTCGCAGATGGCGTTGAGAAATGCCGCTTCGTCCATCTCAGCGTTGGGCCAATCGAATAGGATCGCGATGTTTTCCAACACCAACGGCACGGGCAGGGCGGCCTCGGCTAAGCGGATATTCTCGACCAAGATGTCAAGCATGGCAGGCGTGCGCGGGATCGGCAGGAGATGCCCGGTCTCAAGGCCTGCGGCCCGGACGAAGGCGATATGCTCGCTGACGAACGGCGCTTGCATGCGCTGGGCGAGTTCGCCGAGCGCGGCCAGGCGAGCGGGGTCGATGGCCTCGGCGCCGCCGAGGTTGAGGCCGACGCCGTGCGGGATGATGTGAACACCGCGGTCGTGAAGTGTTTGCAACGGTGCGGGGATGGCTTCGTTGAGGAAGTAATCCTCGGCGAGGATTTCGACGAAGCCGATGTCGGGTCGGTTGAGGATGGCGTGCGCGAGTTGGGCGCGCCAGCCGATGCCGAGACCGAGATTTGGAAGAGAGAGAGCCATGGTTTGGTCCCGATTATTTACCACAGAGACACCGAGGACACAGAGAAAAGCAGTCGGGAACAAGTGTCCCGGTGAATGAATGATCTGAGAAAAGGGCGTATAGTTTTACAGCGCCTCTTGTAGCTGAGTTCGTGAGAATTCGGATTCGTCGCACCTGAATTCTCACGAATTCAGCTACAAGAGGCGCTGTAGTGTTAGTGCATTTTACCTATTACTGCATTTCTCTGTGAACTCTGGATACTCTGTGGTTAGATTTCATTGCAATGGGAGAGCGATCAATCCCCACCGCCGCCGCAACCACCGCCGCCGTCATCACCGCCGCCGCCGCCGCCGTCACCGCCATCATCTTTGCCGCCGGCTTTTTCATCGTCGGAATCGTCGCCGCCGCTTTTTTTCTGATCAGCGCCGCCGTAGGTGGAGGAACCAGGGCCCCAGTAATAGTAATAGCCCGCCCCGCCACCGCCGAGGAGGACAGCCATGAGTCCGAAGCAGCAGCACGCCGCACCGACGATTGGCAATATTTCCATTTCTCTCTCCGCGGAGGATTTCCAGTATATATGCGGCTCACAATGATTTGTTGGAGTGATGATAAAGCGCGGGTGGCAATTTCACAAGAAGATAACGAAAAAATTGCGCAAGTTCGTTGGCGAACTGCGTATCGTGGATACCGCTTATCGTGGCCATTCGCGCCGAATGCCACGTGTAAAATCTGTGGTACAATGGTAAGGTTTGGCCGCAATGGCGAATGTCGCCATGGGGGAAGTCTCACGCTTTCCCAAACCGCGACCGTAAGGGAGCGGCCGACAAGGTGCGCACGGCATCCCGTCGGCCGCTCCCTTACGGTCGCGGCTCGGTAAAACTTTGATCCTGCTGGCAATGCGACCTTTCTGACCGTGCGACCTGCTGGAGTTCCTTCCATGCGTAATGAGTTCATTCTTTTGAGAGCGCTGATTCGTAGGATTCTGCCGTCTCTGGCGATGCCGACTGCGGTCATGCTGTTTGCGGTTGGCACCTTCTATCTCTTCGGAAGTGGTTCGACTTCGCCCCTCAAGAACACCGCTGCCGCGCAGGGCGTGAAAGTCAACGGCCCGGCGATCGATCTCGTCGGCGGGACCGATTGGCTGAATACCGATAATCCGATTACCTTGGCCGACCTCAAGGGCCGAATCGTGCTGCTCGATTTCTGGACGCTCTGCTGTATCAACTGCATCCACACGTTGCCCGATCTCGCGGTGCTCGAGGCTCGTTATCCCGGCGTGCTTGTCGTCATTGGCATTCATACGCCGAAGTTCGATAACGAAAAGAAAACGGCGAGCGTCCTGAAGGCGATCCTGCGCTACGAAATCAAACATCCCGTCTACAACGATGCCGAGAAGAAGTTGTGGCGGGCCTATGGCGTCAATCAATGGCCCACGCTCGCGCTTATCGATCCCGACGGCAACTTTCGCGGCGGGGCGTTTGGCGAGGGCAACCTCGAACTTGTCGAACGCAGCATCAAGGCGCTCATCCAGGAATTCGACAAGAAAGGCACGCTCAAGAAAGACCCGATCAACTTCAAGCTTCTTGCCGAGAACAACGCCAGTCCACTGCTGTTTCCGGGCAAAGTGCTCGCCGACGCGAAGTCGAAACGGCTCTTCATCGCCGACAGCACCAATCATCGCATCGTCGTCACTGATCTTGACGGCAAAAAGATCGCCATCGCGGGCAGCGGTAAAGAAGGCATGAAGGACGGCATATTCGCCGAGGCCGAGTTCAGCGATCCGCAAGGCATGGCCCTCGACGGCGAGACGCTCTATGTCGCCGACCGCAAGAATCATGCGATCCGCGCTCTCGATCTCAAGAAGGAGACCGTCAAACTCGTCGCCGGCACGGGCGTGAAAAATTTGCTTGGCAAACTAGGCACAGCCGGCTCGGCCAAGAAGATCGCCCTGTGCAGTCCGTGGGACTTGCTCATCCACAACAAACTCGTCTACATCGCCATGGCGGGGCATCATCAGATTTGGACCTTCGACCCCGCCAAGAGCCACGTCAGCGCCTACGCCGGCACGGGATGGGAGGAACTCAAGGACGGCCCGCTCAAGTCGGCCATGTTCGCTCAGCCATCCGGTCTCGCCACCGACGGCAAACGCCTGTTCGTCGCCGACAGTGAAATCAGCGCCATCCGTTCCGTGCCACTCGTTGGCGTCAAGGGCAACGTCACGACGATCGTCGGCGAAGGCCTGTTCGAGTTCGGTGACAAAAACGGCGTCGGCAAGGACGTTCGCTTGCAGCACGCCCTCGGCGTCGCCTTCCTCGACGGCAAGCTCTACGTTGCCGACACTTACAACAGCAAAATCAAAATCATCGACCCCAACAAACGCTCGTGCGATACCTTTGTCGGCGACCCCGCTCAAAAAACCTTCGACGAACCCGCCGGCCTAAGCATCGCCGCGGGCAAGATGTATGTGGCCGACACCAACAGCCATCGCATCCAGATCGTCGATATGAAATCGCGCGAGGTCTCCACACTGAAGCTGCAAGGCGTCGATCCGGTGCGGCGTGGGAGTGTGGTATCGGAAAAAAAATGAGGTTGATTGAATTCCGCTTGCGGCTTAGCGCTCTCGTCGGGTCGCGCGAGCGCTAAGCCGCAAGCGGAGATATCCCACTCGCCGACCTGCAACCGGGATCGTATGATGTCGTCAGACATTTCCGCGATTCCTTTATCAGGAGGCCCGACATGCGAACACGGACAAACCCAGGCTTCACCAGGCGCGGTTTCGGCTTGGTTGAACTGCTCGTCATCATCGCCATCATCGCGATGTTGCTCGCGCTTCTCATCCCGGCCGTGCAAAAGGTGCGCGAGGCGGCCACGCGCACGCAATCGACCAACCATCTCAAGCAGATCGCCCTGTCGATGCATGGCTTCCACGACTCCAGCAAACGCCTGCCGTTCAACGGCTCCGATGCGATGGTTGGCAAAGTGAAGTACACGAAGGATGCCCAGGCGGAAAAATACACCAGCGGCAGCTGGGGGTTTCAGGTTCTGCCCTTTATGGACCATTTACCGCTGTTCGATAAGCCATCGTCGGATGTTGGCATTCCAAGCTTCATGTGCCCCGGGCGAGGCCGACCGTCCGTCGAATTCCGCAAAGGCGGCGGCGGGGCCTGGTCGGACTATTTCCTCAACAACTATCTCAACAACCCGGCGAAAGCCGAGACACCCGATAACCCAGATATGAAACGCACGTTTGTAGGCATCACGGACGGTTCGTCCAACACCGTCTTCGCGGGGCATGGCAATATCGAAATGGTTGATTACAAGTCCGATTCCAACGTCGCCTTCTGCTCGACCATCCTGACCGGTGGCACGACCGGCACGATTCGCGCGGGCAAGAACGGCGTCGCCAATCCGGCCGGGGCATCAATGCAACGCGACAGCACCCAGGCCCCGACGCTCGGCAGCTGGGGCGGACCGTTCCCGCAGGGCGGCCTGATGTCCATGTGCGATGGAACCGTGCGGATGTTCCCGTATGGCACGCAGAATCTCGCTAATTTTCTGACGCCTAACGGCGCTGAGGTGACGAATCTGCCGGATTGATGTGGGTTGTTTAGCCGCTCGCCTTTGGCGAGCGCGGGCTTGGCGGCATTCAAACGCGCTCGCCAAAGGCGAGCGGCTAAACAAGCGGCCTATGCGTATCGCAACAACAAATCGCCCGCTTCGATTTGCATTTGCGCTCGGACCAGTACCTCGGCGATCTTGCCCGTGCGATCGGCATAGACGGTCGTTTCCATCTTCATCGCTTCCATCGTCACCAATTTTTGGCCCGCCGTTACTTCTTCGCCGCCGGTCACGTTGACACGCACGATCAGGCCCGGCATCGGCGCGCCGACATGTTTCGTGTTCCCCGCCTCCGCCTTCGGATGCCGACGCACTTCGCCTGCTAGCAACTTGTCAAGGACCGACACCTCACGCGGTTGGCCGTTGAGCTCGAAGAAGATCAGTCGTCGGCCATCGGGCATCGGATCGCCGACCGAGAGAAACTTGATAATGAGCGTCTTGCCCGGCTCAATATCGACACCGATCTCGTCACCTTTCTCCATGCCGTAGAAAAACACCGGCGAGGGCAGCACGCTGACATCCGAATACTCCGCCTGATGCGTTAAGAAGTCGGTGTGCACTCGCGGATACAGCAGTTGCGTGACGACCTCGCGATCCGTCGCAGGCCGGGCGAATTGCTTGGCCAGTGTTGATCGCGGCACTTCAAGGTCCGCCGGCGGCAGGATGGCGCCGGGGCGCGTCGTCATGGCGGTGCGATTCTTTAGTACGCGCTTCTGCAATTTCTCCGGGAACCCGCCGACCGGTTGGCCAAGCTTGCCCTCGAAAAACTCGACGACCGATTCCGGAAACGAAAGCTCGCGCGTGCCATCGATCACGTCGTTCGGAGTAAGGTTGTTCGCGACCATGAACAGCGCCATGTCGCCGACGACTTTCGACGTTGGCGTGACCTTGACGATGTCGCCGAACATCTGATTGACCTCGGCGTACACACGACAGCATTCCGGCCAGCGCGATTCGATGCCGAGCGCTTGTGCCTGCTGCAGCAAATTCGTGTACTGCCCGCCGGGCATCTCGTGGCGATAGACTTCGGAGCTGGCGGCGTATTGCCCGGTCTCGAACGGCAGATAATAGCGCCTGACTGCTTCCCAATATTGTGCGGTTTGATGTAGCGACTCGAACTCCATGCCGGTGTCGCGCTCGGTGAAACGCAAGCACTCGACGAGCGTGTTGAGATTCGCTTGGCTCGTCATTCCCGAAAGCGAACTCATGGCTGCATCGACGATATCGACGCCTTCCTGTGCCGCGGCGATGAGCGATGCGATCTGCCCACCAGCTGAGTCGTGCGTGTGAAAATGAATCGGCAGCCCGACCTCTTGCTTGAGCGTGCGGAACAGTTTCTGAGCGGCATGCGGCTTGCAAACGCCGGCCATGTCTTTGATGCCAAGGATCGTCGCGCCGAGTTTTTCGAGTTGCTTGGCGAGATCGACGTAATATTTCAGCGAATATTTGTCGCGTTTCGGATGGAGGATGTCACCGGTGTAGCAGATCGCGGGTTCGCAGACTTTGCCTTGCTCGAGGACCGCTTCGATGGCGAGCTGCATGTTGGGCATCCAGTTCAGCGCGTCGAAGATGCGGAAGACATCGACACCCGCCTGGGCCGACTCACGCACGAAAAGTTTGACGACATTGTCAGGATAATTGGCATAGCCGACTGCGTTGTTGGCGCGGAGCAGCATCTGAAAGAGCAGGTTCGGGACGAGTTCGCGCATTTCTTCGAGGCGTTGCCAGGGGTCTTCCTTGAGGAAGCGCATGGAGGTATCGAAGGTGGCGCCGCCCCACATTTCGAGCGAGAAGAAGTCGGCATGGCGCCGCGCATAGACCGGTGCAATTTGCAGCATGTCGTGGGTGCGCATGCGCGTCGCCAGCAGCGATTGGTGTGCGTCGCGGAACGTGGTATCGGTGAGCAGCAAGCGTTTCTGAGCCTTCACCCATTTCGCCAATCCCGCCGGGCCGTCCTTGAGCAGAATCTGGCGTGTGCCGTCAGGAATTTTCTCCGTGGTCACCTTCGGCAGCGGCGCCGGTTCGCGCGATATTTTCTGCCGGCGTTCGGGAGCCAAGTTTTTCACCGGCGCTTCGTGATGGCCGTTGACGATGACCTCGCCGATGTACGTCAGTAACTTCGTGGCGCGGTCCTTGCGTTCGGGGAGTTGGAAGAGAGCGGGGGTTTCATCCAAAAACCGCGTCGTGCATTTGCCTTTGAGGAACGCCTCGTGCTTGACGAGATTGATGAGAAACGGGATATTCGTCTTCACGCCGCGGATGCGGAATTCCTGCAACCCGCGTTCCATGCGTCGGGCGGCATCAACAAAGCGAATGCCACGCGCGGTGACTTTGACGAGCATCGAATCGTAGAACGGCGTGATGACCGCGCCCGTAAAGGCCGTGCCCGCGTCGAGGCGGATGCCCAAACCGCCCGTCGAGCGATAATGGCTGAGCCGACCGTGGTTGGGCACGAACTTATTGGTGGGGTCTTCGGTCGTCACCCGGCACTGGATGGCGAAGCCGTGCTGCATGACTTTCGATTGTTCACCCAGCCCGATTTCCGGATCGGACAACGGCCTGCCTTGCGCGATGAGAAGCTGTGACTGGATCAGATCGTACCCGGTAATCTCCTCGGTGACGGTATGCTCAACCTGGATGCGCGGGTTGACTTCGATGAAGTAAAACTTCTTGGCCTCGACATCATACAGGAACTCGACCGTGCCCGCGTTGTCCAACCCCGCCTCTCGACCAATCGCCAGGGCGGCGTCCCACATCGCGTGGCGGATGTCGTCGTCGAGATTTGGGGCTGGCGCGATCTCGACGACCTTTTGATGGCGGCGTTGGAGCGAGCAATCGCGTTCAAAGAGGTGGACGAGGCCGCCGTGCTTGTCGCCGAGCAGTTGCACTTCGATATGGCGAGCGCGAGAGATGAATTTTTCGAGAAAGACATCGGGCACGCCAAAAGCCGTGCCTGCTTCGCGTTGGGCTTGCTCGACGGCATCGTCGAGTTGATCGGCGGAGAGAGCGACGCGCATGCCACGTCCGCCGCCGCCCATCGAGGCTTTGACGATGACGGGATAACCGAGCCTCTCGGCCAAAGCGCGAGCGGCGGTTTTATCGCTGAGCGGCTCATCGCCGCCGGAGAGGATCGGGACGTTGGCGCGTTGTGCGAGTCGGCGTGCTGCCAGTTTGTCGCCGAGTTGTTCGAGGACCTGCACACGCGGCCCGACGAAGATGATGCCGGCGTCGTTGCAGGCTTTGGCAAAGTTCGGATTTTCCGAGAGAAACCCGTAGCCCGGATGGATCGCATCGACCTCACGTTCGCGCGCCAGCGCGATGATGCCGGCGATGTCCAAGTAAGAGCGCAACGGTTCACCAGACTGACCGACGCGATAGGCTTCGTCGGCTTTGAAGCGGTGCAGTGCGAAGCGATCTTCGTGGGCGTAGATCGCGACAGTGCGGATGCCGAGTTCGTGAGCCGAGCGAAATACGCGAATAGCGATTTCGCTGCGATTGGCGACCAACAGCTTGCGAATGGGTTTCGATGCGTTCAGAGCCGACATCTGTGCTATCCTCTTTCTGCATTGTTTCACGATTGGTTTTTTTATGCATGCGCTGGCGATTTGCAAACACGCTTCGCTGCGATGGTGTGCACGACGATTCAAGCCACGGAGCAAATACTGCCACGGAAAGCCCAGCGAGGCCAAGCCGCAACCACTGGTCAGAAGATGCTAGCCACGGAAGTACACGGAAGTACACGGAAGTACACGGAAGTACACGGAAGTACACGGAAGTACACGGAAGTACACGGAAGTACACGGAAGTACACGGAAAAACGCAGGAGCAGGAAATTGAATTCTCTATAATTTGGCTCTCCCCCACCAATGGTAGAGAACCAAAAAAATGAAACGATTCAGAAACATTCAGGCCACACTGAGAGCAGACTTTTTCAACTATCTCCGGGAGCGTGCGAACGACGAGTCCATTGTTGTCGCCTGTGCCGATTGTAGCGATCGCATCGACTGCTCCGCAAACGATCGTCGCAATTTATAGTGTCATCGGCAACCTTGCCCCCGCGCTCGACGTAAGGTTGGGAAGGCTGGATCGTCTTTGCCAATTTCGTGGAGTCTTACCATGATGCGTGTATTGCTGGTTATTTCAATTGTTTGTTCGCCGGTGTTTTTCTCGATTGTTGGGCGTGCTCAGGAACGGGAGCAGGTTGCGCAGCCGGAAAAGCTGCCGGCGCCGAAGGTGCAGATCGTGCCGAACTATGAGATTGTGCCGTACCTGCCGCGGACGGGGTCGCGCGACGTTTGGCAGCACTATGGAGTGAGTCCGCTGGGGCGGTTTGTACCGAAGGTTATTGTGACATCTTATGGTGCGATGTACTCGCGTGATTTGGCGCCGTACCCATGGATTCAGAATCGCTCGACGGCGATCATGCCGTATGCTCGAGATTGATGGGAAAACGCCGGCGAATCGGTACACTAAGGGAAGTTACGAATGAAACTTCCTGATTCCGCTTGCGGCTAAGCGCTCGGTGTATCCCACGCGAGCGCTTAGCCGCAAGCGGCGATAGCGGAAACCGTATGCCGGTCACGATTTGTCCTCGCTGTAAGCACGTTAATCCGCAATTTGCGAATTACTGCCATTTCGATGGGGTTGTGCTGCAAGCCCATCAGGATGCTGCTGCTCATCGTCTGCCCAATGAGTTTGTCTTCCCTTCAGGCCGACGCTGCAAGACGTTTGACGAGTTCGCACAAGGTTGCCAGGAGGAGTGGGCCGCCGCGCGCGACCTGTTGATGCACGGCATGTTCACGCAATATTTCCGCGCGGGCAATCGCGCCGATCTCGTTCGCGCGGCCGACGACGCCAAGGCACAGACGAATCCGGATATCGCCCTGACGACATTTCTCATCTCGCTGCCCGGCACTCGCACGCATTCACCGAAGCTTGATCTCACGCCCCGACGCATCTTGCTTGGCAGCTTGCTCGTCGGCGAGACGAAGACGGTTCCGTTGACGGTCATCAACCAGGGCCCGGGGATGTTGCAAGGCACGATCACCGTAGCCGAGGGCCAGGATTGGCTCAGCCTAAGCGATACGAAGCCGGTGCACGAAGCCGAAGTCTCGACGATGCGCGAGCAGACGGTGCGTCTCACGATCAAGACCAAGGGCATCGCCGCGGGGCAGACATATGGCGCCAAGCTGACGGTGGTGACGAACGGCGGCATCGTCGAGGTGCCGTTGCGGATGGACCTGGCCGCCCAGCCGTTCGCCCAGCCGCCGTTTCAAGGTGTGCGGACGCAGCGAGACTTCGCCGAGAAGATGCGTTTGCAACCGAAGGCCGCGGTGCCGATCTTGGAATCGGGAGAAGCACAACGCTGGTTCGAGCAAAACGGGTGGACCTATCCGGTAAGTGGCAAGCAGGTCAAAGGTGTGGGCGGCGTGCAGCAGTTTTTCGAGGGCATGGGGTTGTCGAAGCCGCCGGACGTGCAGCTATCGCAGAAAGAATTTCGCTTTACGTGCAAGCATCAGGACACCTTGCGGGGGCAAGTGACGCTGTCCACCGACGTGAAAAAATGGGTGTACGCTGACATCAAGAGTGACTGCTTGTGGTTGAAAACGCCGATGCCGCAAGTAAGCGGAGCACAGCAGGCGGTCGTGCCAATCGAGATCGACACGACGCAATGGACCGGTGGCCCGATCGGCGAAGGGCGCTTGACGCTAACCGCAAACGGCGGGCAGAAGTTCACAGTGAAGGTGACGGTGGAGGTAATCGGCGCGCCGGCGGAAAAGGCGACGCCGTCGACCATCATGAGCGCGCCGACGATAGCGTCGAAGCCGGCGCCGTCTTCGGCGATCAAAGCCGGCGAACCGCCGCCGGTGATCGCGCCGACGGTAGCTCACCTTCCCGCCGATCGTGCTCGATTCATGCCAGCGTTTCTGACGATGGTATTGCTCTGCTTCATGGTGCGCATGGCTCTGGTCCCGATCGTCGATTGGTACGGACGCGACACGGTGACGATCGCGGCGATCACGAAGCTCGGCGTCCAGCCGACGGTTGACAGCCCATTCGGCGAGATCGGCGGTTGGCTGAATCTGCCCTGGCTGCCGATCCTCACGGGAGTCGATGACAAACTGTCGGCGAACACTTTTCAGAACGGCAACAATGCTGAGCTGAGCATGAGCGAGTTTCGCCATTACTTCGCGAGTTATTTTATCCGCTGGTTTGTGCTTCGGCTGTGGTGGGTCGGCGCAGTGTTTGGCGTGCTGCTCGTGCTACGTGGCGGCGGCGGGATGCTCGATGCGCCGTGGGGCGTCATCGCCGGCGCCGGGGCGGGATTCGCAATCGCTGCCACGCTGGCCGCAATCTTTCTGATCGTCGAAATGATTCCGCACACGCTTTGGCATTTGACGCTTGGCCAGCGCGGCGGGTTCGGGTTGTTGCTGCTGTGGTCGGTGCTCGCGGTGCTGTGCTGGCTGGGCGTCGGCGTTGTGCTGGGCATCGTCGTGCCGTGGTTCACGCTGTTACGCCGAGTGGTGATCAACCCGATCCAGGGCCTGATCGCGGGATCGCTGGGTCTGGTGGGGCTGCGGCGTTTCGCGGATTACTGGACGCCGTCGGTTTAGCCGCTTGCCTTTGGCGAGCGCGGACGACACGCGGATAACGACACGCACGCGCTCGCCAAAGGCGAGCGGCTAAACGGGAACTGCTTGTAACCATCTCGCCGTTGCCATAGACTGACCCAAAAGCACTCAGGGGTCGTCGCATATGTCGCTGATTCGTTTGATCGTTTGGAGCAGCCTGATCGGTGGGTGGTCGGCGTTCTTCGGCTGGCTGTTCACGGAAGTCGCGCTGCATCGCTGGATCCATCACTGGTACATCGCAATCCTCATGGCCACGCTCGTCTCCGTGCCGATTGGCGGCGGCATCTGCGCGGCGACCGGATTAACCAATCCGCAAATCCTCAACTTGCTCAAACGGCTCGGCCTCGGCCTGGCCGCGGGTTTCGTCGGCGGGTTGCTCGGCAGCATGCTGGGCTCGTGCGTCTTTTCCGTCATCAGCTATAGCGAAAACTCGTTTCTCACGTTCGTTGGCCGCATCCTAGGCTTTGCCTTGCTCGGCATCGGCATCGGCGCGGGCATCGGCCTGAGCGAGGGTTTCGTCGATCGGTCCTACAACAAGCTCCGCAACGGCTTGCTCGGCGGCATCGTCGGCGGGTTTCTCGGCGGACTAATGTTCGGCATCATCGCCTTGCTTGCCAGTTCCGTGACGAGTCGCGCGACTGCCTTTGTCTTGCTCGGATTGTGCATTGGCTTCTTCGTTGGTCTTGTGCAAGTCGTCTTGAAGGAAGCCTGGCTTACCGTCGAAGGTGGCTTTCGGCCTGGCCGACAGATGATCCTTGGCTCGGATGTTGTCACGATGGGCACGTCGGAGAAATCGAGCATCATCTTCATCGCTTTCGGTGCCAAGGGAGTCGAACCGACACACCTCAAAATCATCAAGCAGCCCGATGGCCGATTTTTGCTCGAGGACAATCAATCGCGCGGCGGCACGCTGCTCAACGGCGAACGGATCGGGCAACCAGCGCTGCTCAAGGATGGCGATGCGATCCAGTTCGGAGTGAACGTCGTGCGGTTCAACGAGCGTGTCAAGCATGGCAACGGCCCAACGACGCTGCCTCCCGCTCAAGTCAAAGAGGCACCGAAGCCAGCGCCTAGTACCGGGATTACGGCAACGCCGCCCGCGCCGAAACCCGCCGCGCCGCCGAAAGCTGCGACAAAGCCGCCCGAGGCTGCCGTGCCATCGGAAGGCGGCTGCCCGATCTGCCATCGGCGAGTCACGGGCATCCCCGGCGAGCGGCGCTGTAGTAAATGCTTCACGACGTTTTGATTGTGTTCCGTTTCTCGTTTAGCGCCCGCATGACACCGCGCGATCGTTAAACGACAAGTTGGCACAAGTATCGAGGACCCAACCGCCATGCCCGATTTTCTTCGACCTCTGATCGACGCCGCCGTTGCGATCGCCCTGGCGTTCGCGCTGTTGTGCGTCTTTCTCGTTGATCGTTTTGTTCTTTCGCGCGACCCCGGACTCGGCGAAAATACGATGCGGGCCAACGTCATCAAAACGAAATTCCGCGATCCCAAGAAGCTACGGCTCGCCGTCACACCCTCAGCCAGCTTCCCGCCAGACCCATTCACCAAAAAGCCGGGGTCGAAGTGGGACGACATGGGCAAACTGCTCACCGAAATGGGCGACGGCTACAAGTTCGACGTTCTGCCGATCCAGGCCATCGCCTTGGATCCCAAGAAATTGAACGACTATGATGTCGTATTCTTGACCTGTGCAGCCGGCGGGCTGGAGCTCAAGGACGCACTGGTCGATTATGTTTCCGGCGGCGGCATCCTGTATGCGTCGGATTGGCGCTATGGTGCCGTGGCGGCGGCGTTCCCCGCCATGGTCGCGCCGAAATATGTCGCCGTCGGTGCTCAGCAGGAGCTCAATGCCGACATTGTTGACCCGGACTTGCGCGATGTGCTCGGCAGTAACAAAATCCACCTCAAGTTCGACATCGGCGAGTGGAAGTCAGCCGCGTTCGCAGGGCCGCGTGTCAAACCGTTGATTCAGGGCCGCTTCAAGAAATTCAAGGCCGAGAGCGAGACAATCGATGCGCCGCTGATGGTCCGCTTCAGCATGGGCAAGGGGACGGTCATTTTCACCTCGTTCCACAACGAAAAGCAGAATAGCGCTGTTGAAACCAAGCTGCTGAAGTACATCGTCTTTTCGCTCGTCACCGCCGGCGTCGATGCGGATGTCAATGACAAGCTTGAGGAAGGCGGTTTCGCGCCACAGAAGTCGAACTTGCTCAGCACGCCCAAACGTGGCAACACGATCGAGAAAAAATACACGAACAAGTCGCAATGCGATCTACGCTTCGTCCTCGGCTTTCGCAATGAAGGCGCGAAGCTGCGGTTTCGTATCGTGTCACCGGACGCCAAACAGTTCACGGTCGATCTGGAATCGACGGCGGTTGTCGAAGTACCCGGCGCCATTCCCGGCGAGTGGACCTACAGCGTCACCGACCAAAACCTGCCGTACGATAATTTCCCGTTCACCGTAACCGTGGGCGAGAAGCGGTAGCTCGATTCGTTTCGCCGCTCGCCTTTGGCGAGCGCGATTCGCACTGGTTCGCGCTCGCCAAAGACGAGCGGCTAAACAGTTCTTATAGCTTCCCCACCTTCGCCCCGGGGCCGATGTTCGCCATGCCGGGACCCCAATAATCATTCGGCTTGTTGAACGGCAGGATCATCGGCTCCTCGAACGGGCGATACGGGACCATCGCCGCGATCTTGTCAAGACGGCGCGTCACGTCCTTGGACAGCGGGCCTTTGGCAATCGCGCGCACCGACTCTTCGACTTGCAGCGCTGTCTTCGGGCCGATCAGGACCGTGCTCGCATCCGCGCAGCCGATGCCGAAACGCAGTCCGAGTTCGACGATCGATAAGCCGGAGGCATCAAGCAATTCGTAGAACGCGAGAAACTGGCGTTGCCGAGCGACCGATAGCCACGCCGGCTTGGCGCGGACCACGTCATCATAGCGACGCCCCAACCCGCCTTGCTGCAACACCGAGCCAAGTACGATTCCCATATTGCGCAATTTGGCTTCCGGGATTACTTCGTGCGTCGCTTCGCGAAATAACGCGCTATAGTTGAACGCAGTGAGGACGACATCAAATCGGCTCGAACGCACGAGGTGCGCCATCTCGGTCACCGTTGTCCCGCCCAGTCCGGTGAAGCGAATCAGGCCACGCTGCTTCAACTCGTCCATCGCCTCGACGACGGGGCCAAACGCCGTGGCGGGATCGGTCCACCAATCATATTGCAGTGGGCGATCCGGCTCGTGGACGAAGAGCACGTCAATCACCTCGCGATGAAGCAGGCGCAGACTTTCCTCGACCGAGCCGATCAGTTGCTGTTTGTTGTGCGGATCGAACGGCTTCGGTCTGCCGCCCAGCTTCGTGGACAGGACAAGCGGCGTGCGAATGTCGGCAAGGATTTGGCTGAGAATCTCTTCGCTGTTGGCATACGCCGGAGCGGTGTCGAAGTAATTGATACCGAGATCGATAGCCTTGTGAACGGCTCGTTTGCTATCGTCGTAACCGAGTCCGAGAGATGAGGTGAAAAGACTGCCAAACGCGAGTTCGCTGACTTCGATGCCCGTTCTGCCGAGAATGCGTGTGCGCATGAAGTGATCCCCGACTGCGACCGATCGGCTTGTAAGGTGTGTCAAGCGTCAGCGCCGACGCACAAAGCCGCGGCGAGTATGGGTGTGTCCGCACTGATGCTTGGCACACCCTACGAGTCGCTATCCACTTTTACCGCACCATCAAGTCGATGACGACGAGGACCACGAGAACAAATGCTGAAACGCTGACGACGTTGAATATCGTCCCCGTTTCATCGACGATGTTTTCGAGATGGGCCTTCTCACGGCCCTTGGATGACAGGAGAAATCCAAAGTGCTCCGACAGGAGTTTGACGATGGGAATCGCGGGCAATGCAGTTAGGCTGGCGAGAATCAGCATCACGCCCGTGCCGGTGTTCATCAGCGACAACACGGCCAGGGCAATGCCGCCGATGCCGCACAAAGTCAATAATCCGCAAACGCCGAGCAGAACCTTCGTGAAGGTAGCAGCGGGAATGCGAGCCTCGTCGCGGAGCGAAGCGCCCTTGCCGTCGGCGGTCGGTGTGAGCAACAATTCTGGCGGGCCGTCCTCGTGTTCTGGCTCGGCAATGATCTCGCCTCGCCGCGACGCCAGATAAACAGTCACCGATGGAGCTGCCAGGAAACCCGCGAAAATGGCAGGCAGGAACAGCTGAACCGAGACGTGCCCCGCGATTGGGCAACCTTGACCGGCGGCGAATACACCGATCGAGGCGATCAAGCAGACGCCGGCGATCGCCATGATAATCTTTGCGCCGCCCTTTTTGCCCGTGTAAAGGAAGTTGGCCGCGAGGACTAAGCCAATGACATTGGCCAGGCCCAAGAGCGCAACCCAGCTACTGCGTGTCATGCCGAAGCCGACGGTCGCCAGGGCAGCGCCAAGCGCGAGCGGCAGGAAAAAGCCCGTCAAGAACAGGCGATGGCCCATGTCGATGCGTTCGTTTGCCGATCCGGTATGCTCAGCCACGATTCATCCTCAAATCGAAAAGGTAACGTCTGTCATTTCACAATTACCATACCCCCGAGCCGGAAGCGTAAGCGACGGACAATTCACCGTCGCTTACGCTTCCGGCTCTGAAGATATTGCGATATTATCACGCGTCGTCAAGCGACTTCTGCAACCCGCGTACGAACTGCTGCCCCAGCAGGATGGCGAGAACCAGAACGCCGACGCCGAGAACCTGAAGCGCAATGCGGGCGTTCCCGTTATTCACGCAAAAACCGGTGATGCACAAACCGAAACCGAAAGGCAACGCCAACATTGCCGTGCGACCTAGAGAAAACAATTTCATCGGATGCATGCTCCGTCGATTGTCGTTTTTCCGAGCCGCGACCGTCAGGGAGCGGCCAACACGGTGCCTTGGTCGCTGGTCGGCCGCTCCCTGACGGTCGCGGCTCGGAAATGGTTCGATTCGTCTAAAAACGCGGCAATCCCACCCGCGTGAATTATATCCAGCAGATTATGAATTGCGGGTTGATTTGCCAGGGGTGTTTGCACGGATAGGAATCGCGTTTTGCATCTGTCATTCCGTGCCAATTCGGGTATCCTAAAGGGAAACCTCCCACGCTGCTCCGTATCGACTATGAATAACACACACACCGTCCGATACCTCGCGTTCATTTGCATGACCTTGACCGGTTCCGCCGCGTTCGCGCAGGAACCGGTCAGCTATCGGAATGAAGTGATGGCCGTCCTATCGCGTGCCGGCTGCAATCAGGGCATCTGTCATGGCAACTTCAACGGGCGCGGCGGGTTCAAACTCTCGCTTCGCGGCGAGAATCTACCGTTCGATCACGACGCCATGTTGCGCGGCTTGCTCGGCCGACGCGCCAACGTGCAGCAACCCGATGCCAGCCTCGTGTTGCAAAAAGCCACCGGCCAGGTCGCTCACGAAGGCGGCGTTCGCTTCGCCGTCGGCAGTGACGAATACCGCATCCTCCGCAACTGGATCGCGCAAGGCGCCAAGTTCGATTCGCTCAAGGTTCCACACTTGCAAGGTTTGACGGTTACGCCAACCGAGCAATACATCGTTCATCCGAAGAACGAGATCACTGTGCAGGTTCGCGCGACGTTCTCAGATGGCAGCACGAAGGACGTGTCATCGCTTGCCGTCTTTGAATCGACGAATCCGAAGATCGATGTCTCACGCGACGGCCACGTGCGTTCAACGGAACCGGGTGAAACGACGATCGTCGTCCGCTACCTCGATCGCCAGGCAACATCATTGCTGGCGTTCGTGCCCGCTCGGCCCGATTTCGTGTTCAAAAAGCCGGCGCCGCACAACTACATTGATACGAACGTCGACGCTCGGCTCGAAAAGCTGCGGATGAATCCATCGGATCTCGCCGGCGACGCCGACTTCGTTCGCCGGGTTTATCTCGACCTGATCGGCCTGCTACCGACGCCAAACGACACGCGTGCGTTCCTTGCCGACATGCGATCGGATAAACGCGCCAAGCTCATCGACTTGCTTTTGGAACGCTCCGAGTTCGCCGACACCTGGGCGATCAAGTGGGCCGACTTGCTCAAAGTCGAGGAGAAACAACTCGACAAGACCGGCGTAAAGGTCTTCCACGCCTGGATTCGCAAAAGCATCGTTGACAACAAACCGCTCAACGAGTTCGCACGGGAACTGATCGCCAGCCGGGGCAGCACTTACACGGAACCCGCCGCCAATTATTACCGCGCCCTGCGTGAGCCCCAGATCCGCTCGGAGGCGTTCGCTCAGGTTTTCCTCGGCATTCGCATGCAGTGTGCAAAGTGCCATAATCATCCGTTCAATCAATTGACGCAGAACGACTATCACCAGCTGGCGGCGTTCTTTCCGCGCGTCGATTACAAGGTTCTCGACAACAAGCGTAAGGACAAACTCGACAAGCACGAGTTCATCGGCGAGCAACTCGTCTTCATGAGCGACACTGGCGAAGTCAAACATCCCGTCTCCGGTGACGTACTGAAACCTCGCTTTCTCGGCGGCGCGGTGTTCAAGGCCGACGCCAAAGACGATCGCCTGATCCCGCTGGCTAACTGGGTCGCGGATAAGCAAAATCCCTACTTCGCTCGCACCCAGGCGAATCGCATCTGGTACTGGGTCATGGGCCGAGGCCTCGTCGATCCGGATGACGACTTCCGCGAATCGAATCCACCGGTGAACGGGCCATTGCTTGATGCGTTAACGAAGGACCTCGCGGAACATCGCTTCGACTTGAAGCATCTGATTCGCACGATCATGAGTTCGCGCACCTATCAGGCGTCGTCCATTCCCAACGTGACCAACGTGGACGATGAGGCAAACTATTCGCACACGATCATCCGCTCGCTGCCCGCCGAGGCGTTGCTCGACGCGATTAGCCAAATCACCGGCGTGCCCGCGAGTTTCGACGGCTACCCCGCTGGCACGCGTGCAGCCCAGATACCGTGCTTGCCAAGCCCCAGCCGACGGGAGACGCCCGACAACGGCGTCAAATTCTTGCGCCAATTCGGCAAACCCGAACGCCTGCTTGCCTGCTCCTGCGAACGCAACGACAACACGACGCTCGCGCAAGCCCTTCAGCTCATGACCGGCCCGCTCGTTCAGCATGCACTGACGGAACCCGACAACCGCATCGGCAGGCTTTTGAAGGCGAGTAAAACCAACGCCGAGATTATGGACGACCTGTTCGTCGCCGCCCTCTGCCGATCGCCGAACGATCGCGAACGCTCGGCGATCCTCACGCGCATCGAGGCAGCGCCCAATCGGCGTGCGGCACTCGAAGACCTGCTCGCGGCGTTGTTGAATAGCAAGGAATTTTTGCTGCGGAAGTAGTTATCAGTTGTCAGTTATCAGTAATAAATTGTCCGCAATTTGCCGTAGGGTGCGTCAAGCGTACTCGCGCCGACGCACCGCGCGTTCGCAAGGGAGCTGTGCGTCGGCGCAAGTACGCTTGACGCACCCTACGGCGCTGACAACTCACCAAAGGAGGTTCGAGTTTGCGCGTATCATTAATGATTACCTGCCTCGGCGATACGTTCTTCCCCGACGTCGGTGTCGCCAGCGTGAAGCTGCTGAGGCGACTCGGCGCGATGGTCGATTTTCCGCAGGCGCAGACTTGTTGTGGACAGCCGCACTTTAACAGTGGCTATCACGACGACGCCCGCGAACTCGCCAAGCACACGATCACTGCCTTTGCCGACGCGCCAACGATTGTCACGCCGTCGGGTTCCTGTGCGGCAATGGTCAAGCTCGAATACCCCGAATTGTTTCACGGCGACGAACGCTGGCATGCGCGGGCCGTCGATCTCGCCAAACGCACGTTTGAGCTTTCGGACTATCTCGTCAATGTGCTGGAAATCGAAGATGTCGGCGCGCGGTTCAACGGCTCCGCCACCTACCACATGGCCTGCCACCTTCGCGGCATGGGGTTGATGACGGAGCCGATTCGACTCATCCAGAAAGTGCAGGGTCTGACGTTCGTGCCGATGGAACGCTTCGACGAATGCTGCGGTTTCGGCGGCTCGTTCGCGGTACGTTATCCGGAGATTTCGGGCGCGATGGTGCGTGACAAAGCCGGCTTCATCGAAAAAGCGAATGTCGATGCTGTCATCGCCACCGACGCCGGCTGCCTGATGAACATCGGTGGCTGCCTCAACCGCCAGGCGAAGAAGACGCGCATCCTACATCTCGCGGAGTTGCTGGCGGCGACGTGAGCGGAATCATCCGAGCCTGAGCGCCAGCGAAGGGCACCAGGCAGCCCTTCGTTGGCGCTCAGGCTCGGATAAAATCAGATCGCCATCGTTTCCGATAGTTCCACTTCATCCGTCTGCTCGTCTTTCACGGGCATGTCTGCTCGCACCGTCAGTACGGGGCATGGGGAACCGCGCAGGACCTCTTCCGCCACACTACCCATGACCAACCGCGAAAAGCCGGTTCGGCCATGCGTACCCATGACGACGACTTCGGCATTAGTCTCCGCAGCGGTCTCAACGATCACGGATGCGGGATTCCCTTCGAGCAGGCGATACTCCATCGTGACGGCGGACGGCGGGGCCTTCAGCAAACGCAACAATCGCATCGCCTCGCCGGGGTCCTCCTTCGGGCCGACGTAGCTTCCGAATTCAGAAAACCCAATGGTCTGCGGTTCGACCACATGCACGGCGATGATTCGTGCCCGATAATCGCGCGCCAATGCGGATGCCACCTCAAAGGCAACCTTTGATGCGGGTGAGAAATCGGTGGCGAACAAAATGGTCTTGAATGGCAACATGGCTGAACCCTCCAAATGTGTGGGCGGATAACGTTTCGTGATCTGCCCACACCATAGCAGAGCAAACGTGATGCCAATGAGCAATTGGCGGCATGTGAAACGGCACATTTCCGAGCCGCGACCGTGAGGGAGTGGCCGACGTGCCGGTTCACGCGATGTCGGCCACTCCCTCACGGTCGCGGCTCGGAATGGACTCGATCCATCCGCGTTGTCCGTGATTTCAATTCCGGACGAAATTTGACAGCTGACATCGCAAAGTGTGCGGAAATGTTGCAAACGATGTGCGAGATCAGTTCGCGACGAGCACGGGCACGCTTTCGATGATCTCGCGGACGATCTGCTTCGCCGATTTGCCTTCGACCTCGGCCTCTGGGCGGATGATGAGCCGATGGCCGAGCACGCCGAGGGCGATTGTTTGCACATCCTCATGCGTGAAATAGGTTCGGCCATCGAGCAGTGCTCGCGATCGCGCACAGCGCAAAAGCGTCAACGACGCCCGCGGACTGGCGCCGAGTGCGACATCGGGGTGGCGTCGGCTTGCTTCAGCGAGGTCAATGATGTAGGTGTAAAGTTCTTCCTTGCAGTAAACGCGATTCACCTGGGCCCGCAGCGTGAGGATCAATTCTGACGTGAACAATTGCGGTGCGATCACAATCGGTTGACTGTGAAGCTTGAGCATCGCCTTCTCGTGATCGGGACCCGGATAGCCCATTTCGATACGCAGGAGAAAGCGGTCGAGTTGAGCCTCGGGCAGGCGATAGACGCCTTCTTGCTCGACGGGGTTTTGCGTCGCCAGCACCATGAACGGTCGAGGCAACGGCAGCGTCGTGCCTTCGATCGTCACTTGGTATTCCTGCATCGCCTCTAGCAGAGCTGACTGAGTTTTTGCCGGGGCGCGATTGATTTCGTCGGCGAGTAAGATCTGGCAGAAAATCGGCCCTTTGCGCAATGTGAATTCGTTGGTCCTGCGGTCGAAGATATAGGTTCCGGTGACATCCGAAGGCAGGAGGTCCGGCGTGAACTGGATGCGCTGATACTGGATGCCAAGGATTTGCGCGAGCGTTTTGGAGAGCGTGGTCTTGGCAACGCCGGGCACGCCTTCGAGCAGCACGTGTCCGCCGGCACACAGCGCAATTAGGAATCGGCTGGCGACGCGGTCCATACCCACGACAACGCGTGCCACCTCACGCAGCGTTTGCTCGCGAAGCTCGCGGGCGCGCGCCGCCCAGGTCGCGAGATCGGTCGTCGGCGTAATAGTCTCTACCTCAAGCATGCGTTGATTCCGGCCATGAAATTCGAGCGATCTTCGCTACATTGGGCGCGAGGCATCACGTCTGTCTTACATTTTTTCCGTCCACCAGCAACACGACTCGGCCATCGCGATCGGCAATCGACAGGTTGCGCAATGCTAGTATTAGTCGCTGGAAATCGGCTCGTTTCAGGGGTGTCGGCTTCCTGGCGCACGCGAGACGCAAGACCCATTCGGCGTTGTGTGGCATTTGGCGATGCGACCAGAAACCGGCGGTTACCTTCAGCTCGGCCTGCACGCCGTCGTGCCAGGTGTCCGGCGTGATGTCATAGATTTCGCGAAACCAATCCATTGCCAGTAGCTTGGCCTCGCCGGCGAAATCCCAGCCGCGTAGCACAGCCTGACGGCGCTGTTTGTCGAGCGGCACACCATCGACACTCGCCGTCGTCGGGGTGACGGTCGGGCCTTTGCCGAGATCGGTGGACTCTCGGCTGGCAATCGTCGTCCGCGTGCCATAGATAAGCAGCGCAAGCGTGAGAATCGCCAACATGATGCCGATGAAACGCCCGAGCTGTTCGCCGAGAAGGTCGCTGAAAATGCGCTGCGGGATTCGCTCTTGCTCCAGGCCACGCATCAGTCGATTGAGCATCCGCACCGTCGGAATCGGGATCGGCGGCAGCGGCGGCGTCAGGTTCATGTCGAAGTCGGTGATAATCGTGCCATCCACCATGAGCAACACGTTCGGCCTGGCCACGCCGTCCGGGCCGTCGCGCAGCCAGCGGACAACGTTCATCGCGAAGTTGAAGTTGTCGTTGTCCGGTTGCAGCATCATGCCGTTCATGAAGATGCCATGCCCTGCGATGTATAGCGATCGCCCGCTTGGAGCCGAGCCCTTCGGCGAACCGAGGATGTAGGTTCCGGTCTGACGGCGGACACCGGGCGGGAAGTCTAGCAGAACGGGCGGGAAGTCTAACAGATAGTCGAGGCCAGTCCCGTTGCGAATTGGACCAGCATGGCTGGGGCAGTTGGTCGCCAGGCCCTTGCTCAGAAAATGGAAGATCGGATGGCCGCGAGCGAATTTGCCGGCGTCTTCGTTCTGTGAGAAAGGCAGGAACGGGCATTCCGGATGGCCGTGATACGCCACTTGCTTGGCCTGCGTGACGCGGTTGCCTGGGATATCGATGCCGAGCGAGAACGCGCTGAACGGGTAATCCGTGGCGAGAAGGAAACTGCCGCCCTGACGCAGGAATTGCTGGATACCGTCGGCGTCTCGTTGCAGTTCCTCGATCCTTTTCGGATTGCCCAGAACGATAATCAAACTGCTCCGCGGATCATCAACGGCGGCGCGGATCGAGTGCAATGGCCTCGCGCCTTCGTTATGTAAAATGTGGCAGAAAATCTCCGGCCCATCGAACGGGATGGTGCGGACCTCATCCTGGTCTTGGCCAAACGCGGTGTTCGCCAGGAGCAGCGTTAATCCGATGAGGATGCGACTCATGCCGCCTCCGCGATCTGAGCGATGGCCGAGCGGGCCTGTGTGCGTTCGGTCTCCGAAAGCGTCGCGTCACCCGGCGTGTAGCGGGCGAGTTCATAGAGCTGCGCGAGACCGTCGGCGACCGGAGTACATGCGGGCGTCTTGGCCGACCATTGCGCGGCGATGACGCGGTGGTTCCAACACTCGGCGGCAGCGCCAAGCGTCAACCTCGCTAAATGGTCGAATGCCAGCACGAGGTCGGCGCGCGTAGTGATGGCGTCGGCCCGCACCGGCCAGGGACCGAGCGTGACTGCGTCGGATTCGGTCGCTTCGCCTTGCTGCTTCTTTGCCCAGCGAAGCAACAGCCAAACGAGCAACGCTAACACGGCCAGGAACAGCAACCAACTAACGCCGACACCGATCGTCGGCAGCGATGGCGCGGAGAAATCCGGCAGCCCGCCCGGCAGATTCGGCGCTCGAGTCCCGCCCAACCCGGGCACCGGTCGATCCCAGCGGAATCGCTCCCAGTTCGGGCGCGGCATCTCGCGCAGCCGATCCAGGGCGTTCTCGACGGGTGTCCAGTTCTGCCCCTCAAACCACTTCAGTTTATTCTCGATATCCCGCATGCCCCAACGCTGGTTGTTCGGATTGTCGAGCGCCGTTTTCAGATCGCTGAATGCTCGACGCCAAGCCGGTGAGTCGCGTAGCCATTCGCCAAGCTTGCCATTCTCTGCATTCTTCATCGTGTTCTCGACTGCACGCGGAATCGCATTATCCGGTCGCGGCGGTTGCGACATTTTCGGCAGTTCCTTTGGAAACTCGGGTAGTTTCTTCGGATCGGCCATTGGCGGTTTGGACTGATTGAGCAGCGTCTTCAGATTGTCGTGCATCTGCTTCACATCGTCTGGCTGATTGCCGACCGGATTTTTGCTGATCCAATCCTGCAACGCCTGTTTGAGCTGCGGATCGTTCGCCGCCCAGTTGTGCAGGGCCTTCTTGAATTGCGGGTCATCGAATTTGAGCTCTTTGAGTTGCTTGGGATCGATGGGAAACTTGTTCGGGTCCGCAATGATCTGGCGTACGAGGTCCTTGAACGGCCCCAGCTGCTTCTCGAATTTCAGCCGATCTTTGAACTTCGCCTCGAAGTTGGGATCAAGCGGGATTGGCACATAGCTACGAGGCTCGTCGTCCTGAGCGAGCACGCTCGGCGAGAAGGCGATACCGAGTAGACATGCGAGCATCCAGTAGTGGTTGTTCATGCGATCCTCGCTAAATATCGATACAAGCCCAGAGGTGAGGAACTCCGAACCTTTGGGATAATCCGAGGCAAGTCCAAGGGTTCGGAGTACCTCACCCTTGGACTTGCAGTGCCACGCCCCGCAGTAACGACGACCGCATCGGCTCAACCATCTCTTCGATAGTCGCAGTTCGCACGTTCCCCGTCGGATAAAACGACGAGCTATGCCAGGTCCATCGCCTCTTGTATTTACGCCGCCGCCAAAAGTCGATTTTCCGTCGGAGGCTGAAGCGTAAGGGAGGCATTCAGTCCGCCTCGCTTACGCTTCAACTCGGAAATCGACTTTTATTCGGTGATGACTGTTTTGATTTATCTTATTTTTGATTTTGTCTCGTATTTCGAGTGTTGTATTTCGGATTTATTTCGAGACCGTAAATCTAAGAAAGAAATCCTACAAGACCCCCGTCGCGAATTTCGCCGCCTGCGTGCTACGAATCGCCTTGCCCTGCCTCAATAGTCGCCAGTTCTCTCGCACGACGTTTGCCGAATACGCGCGATAAATGAAGTCGGCACGCACCGCCGACACGCCCGCTTTCTTCAACTCGCCCAAGCGTGATGACAGGCAGAACGGTTCCTGGTTCAACACGATCGTGCGACAATGGTAATCGAGTGCCGTCACGCGTTCGCCATGACTGGAGACCATCTCCATGCTTTCAAAATTGCAGTTCGCCTTGCCCGGACAGCCGCCGATCAGGTTGGCGTATGCACACGACTCGGCCAAGAATTGCGGCGTATCTTGATAGACGATGAGCACCGCCCGGGAGCCAAACTCGCTCCAGAGCGTGCGGGCGTTATCGATGCCATCCTCCGGCGACAGCGCGAAACGGGTGGCGCCCATGTCGAAGAGTTGCAGCGCGGCCAAGCGGTTCATGACATAGACCGACCAATCGGTGGCGAGATCGAGAACGCCAGCCGGCTTGAGCGGATCGACGCCGAGGTAATGCCACGCCGACAGATTGGCCGCTTCCCACTTGCGCCAACCCGCGGCTTGTAATGCATCGATTTTCTGACGAATGCCCTTGTCCTCCCACGATCGCGTCAGCGCCGGCAAGGCAAGGCGGATTTTTTCGTGGCCCACATGGTCAGCTATACGCGAAAGTTTTTCACGCAGAATCGACGGATGATCGCGAGCAATGTCGATCACGATTTCGTCGATGTCCTGCCAATCTTCACTGGCGAAGTCGTCGAGGAAGCTGACACAATCGACCTTGATCGACCAGCAGAGCTTGGGTGCCTGCCTGACCCGTTCACCGGGTTGCGACGCCTGCTTAGTGGTCGCGCTAAGCGTCTCCACTCGTGATCGCTTCAGTGCGACTTCCATTGCGTCAACGACATCGCGGCGAAGCTGATTCAACTGCGACACAGGCACGAACAGCCCGTCGGCATTGTGCCAATCGAAGACGTCGAGCGCAAATTGACTTTGACCGAGCCGAGCGAAGCACGTATTGGCGGTACGTTCCATGCCAGCGAGGTCTTGTACCGCGGCGAAGGGGCCGGGCAGCGACTTCTCGACGCGCGTCTCGTCACTGCTGGCCACGGCAATCAGACGATCGCGTGTCAACGTCAGTTCAAATCGCAACGGCCGACGGCCATGCCAAAGGCCCGGTTTCGGTTTCGCGAAACGATACCGCTGCTTCACCGCTTGCGACGACGAGCAATATACCGGCGCTCCGCGCGGAATCTCCGGTGCCTCGTAGGGAAGCTCGACCTCAACAACCGCACCGGCGGGAGCCTCGATCACCTCACGTGCCTGCTCTCGATGCGTTCCCGCTATGAATAAACGATCCACGGCGAAACCAAACGGCTTGCCCAGGATCGGCAGGTCCACCTGCAACCCATCGTGCCGTTCGAGATCGCGGTCGGTGCGGAATCGCAGGCGACGACCGATGACCGCCTCAACCTCTCCGATCAACGTGCCGCGATGGCCAACGGTATCGCGGTCGGCCACTTCCTTGTCTTTATGCGACTGCATGAACAGGCGTGTCCACGGTCGACTGAAGACGGTCTGCAGGTCGGCCTCGATGTCCGGCCTCGCGTCCGGATCGAGCGTGCCATCGAGCAGGCGACGATAGTAGTCGGTGGTCGTGGCGACATAGAGCGGGCTTTTCTTACGGCCTTCGATTTTGAAGCACGACACGCCGCTCGCACGTAGAGCCGGCAGATGATCGGGCAGTGCGAGGTCTTTCATCGAGAACGGGAAGCCCTGGCGCGGATCGCGTTTGACTTCCGTGCCGTCGCGCAATGTCATCGGTGCGTCGGCGACTTCGTATGAATCCCGACAACTGTAGGCGCACTTGCCCCGGTTGCCGCTGCGACCGAGGGTTTGCGACGAAAACAGACAGAGTCCGCTGTAGGCGTAACAGAGCGCGCCGTGGATGAACACTTCTGTCTCGACTCCGGCGGTCGCGGTGATTTCGCCCACTTCCTCAAACGTCAGTTCACGCGCCAGCACAACGCGGCTGAAACCCAGGCGTCGTAGCGTCTCGGCCCCGGCACGGTTGTGAACCGCCATTTGCGTGCTGCCGTGCAATTCAAGTTGCGGGAACCATTGTCGAATCGCGCGATAAACGCCGAGATCCTGCACGATGACGGCATCGACGCCGATCTCGACAAGCGACGTGAGCGCATCGATCAGTTCGGGAATTTCGTCCTGGAGTATGAGCGTATTGATGGTGACAAAGACTCGCCGCTTGGGCGTGAGCGAATGCGCGTAGGCGGTGATTTCGTCGAGTTCTTCGAACGTGAAATTCTCGGCTTCGGCACGAGCGGAGAATTTCTTCAGGCCGAGATAGATCGCATCGGCGCCGAAATGAAAGGCCGCGAAACCTGCGTCAAGCCCGCCCGCCGGGGCGAGCAGTTCTGCGGGATCTGTCGGAGCCTCCGCGGCGATCAACGGCACGCTCAACGGCATCTCGGGCCGCGCCGCGTTATAGGCACCCTGCGGATCGAACGGCAGCGGCGAATCAGTGTCCAGCAACGCCGGCAGCTGGCCAAACGCCGCCAGCCCTTCCCAGGTGGGCGCGGCTTTTGAATCAACAATCAGCGGTAATTCAAGTTTGTTCAACAACGGAATGTATCCAACCCATAGTTCATTGTTTTCGCAGAATATCTTTATTGTATACCTTTGACGGGTGAGTTTGACGCTTTTCCGAGCCGCGACCGTAAGAGAGCGGCCGACAAGTTGCCGTACGGATAATGTCGGCCGCTCCCTTACGGTCGCGGCTCGGAAATGTTTTGATCCGTTCCGAAACTCTGTTTCCCGATACTTTGTTTCGCATGCAATCCACGAAGCGAAACAGCGTTGACGCCACCGACAAAAGTCGATTTCCCGTCCGAGGCTGAAGCGTAAGCGAGGCATTCAGGCTGCCTCGCTTACGCTTCAGCCTCGGAAACGGACTTTTTGTCGGCGGCATTGCGGAAAGCGGCAAATTGCATGTGCGCCCGTCCATGTTGTCGCCCAATCGTTTTCCTTGTTACACGCACTATCTTTGTTACAATTTGACAGCGCTGGTTTTTTGTTCCATGTTTAGGACAAGGAGCGGTAGCGCCGGCATGTCTGGTCCGTTCACCGTATCCTGGCCGGTTGCCTTGCTTGTATGCAAGGGCAACTTGTTCCCCGAAGTTACCCTCTGGTTTGAAAAAGGAAACAGCAATGGTCACCACAGAACTGGGCGCATGTGAATGGTTTGTTTGGGATCTGCGCCGCAGCAACCTGATCGACCGCGGGCAACTCGACCAAGTCGTCGGCGAGTTCCTCAACAGGAACCCAAGGGCGGAACCCTCCGTACTTTCCGACTTTCTCGTTGCCGAATCGATTCTCACGCCATTCCAGGCTGAGCGTTTGCTTCAAGGCAAGACGCAAGGCTTCGTGCTTGGCCCGTTCACGCTGATGGACGCGGTCGGCTCGGGTAGCATGGGCACGGTCTATAAAGCACACAACAAAACCGACAACGGGTGGTATGCCGTCAAAGTACTGCCACGCCGCAGCATGTGGAACGTCCGCATCGCTCGCCGCAAGGTGCGCTCGTTCGAGCAATGCAAGCATCCCGCGGTTGTGCCGTTCGTTGACGTGGGCACCGCTGGCGGTATGCATTACCTTGCTTGGCCGCACGTCGAAGGTGAAACGCTGGACAAGTTCGTGCAGCGAGTAGGGAAGCTGCCCGCCGACCTCGTCGCCGCTTTCGCCACCCAAATCGCCGAGGGCCTGGAAATCTGCCATCATCAAGGCTTGTTCCATGGCCTGTTCAAACCGTCGAACCTGATGGTTGGGCCGGAGAACCAGGTCTACATCCTCGATTTCGGCATCGGATGCTTGCTTGCCGAGACCGAAGGCGAATCGCTCGTCGACACGATGTCCACCGCGAACTCCGTGGCGAGCGGTCTCGACTGCGCCAGCCCGGAAAGCATCATGGACCCTAGCAACCTCACGCCGACCGGCGATCAATATAGCCTCGGTTGCGTCATGTACTACATGCTGTCAGGCCAATACCCATTCCCGGACGGCGGCGCAGCTGAGAAGATGATGGCCCACCAATTCAAGCAACCGGAGTCGCTGGCATCGCTCGCCCCGGATACGCCGGTGGAGATCATCGAAACCGTCGAACGCCTGATGCAGAAGAAGCCGGAAAATCGCTACGGAACGGTCGGCGAGATCGTGCAGGAACTGCATGGGTTCGGACGCCGACAAACGCCCAACGTCAAGACGCAACCCGCAGCGAACGGTCGCCCCGCAGCTCCGATGCCCGGTGCGAAACCGAGCCTCATGCCATTGCTTGCGGGATCAGCGTCGACCAAGCAGCCAGGTCCGCCTTCTCCGACGCCGCGCCCAACCACGATGGTTGCCCTGCCGACGCGAAACTCGGTTCGGAATCAAACGATGTCCGCACCAAAGCCTGCGCTGGCTCCGGAATCGATTCCGCAGCCCCAACACAATATGCCGCCAGGGACGAACACCATTCCTGGCGGTTCGGCACAAGATCCTGATCAGAATTCCTACTGGGAAACCAGCATGGGCCCCGTTGGCGTCATGGTTACCGCCATCGTCGCCTGCGGTATCGGCTACTTTGCCTTCAATCTCTTCAATTAGTCATTTGTCCGTAGTCCGTAGTCCGTTGCTTCAAAACAAAGTGGTCGCATGTTGTCTTACTAAGGACCACGGACTACGGACGAATTGGTCACTTTTCCTCGAACCGGCATAAGATAATTGCAATCATCGGTTCCGCCCGGCATGCTCTTCTCTCCCGCATGGAAATCCGGGCTCCGGGAAAGAGCCATCATGCGAACGGACGAATTGCGCCGCTGCCTTGAATTTACTCCAACAGCCACAACGCTTCTGTTCGACTGGGGACTGCGAGATTTCGAGCGAGGACGATGCAACCTCGTCGGCATCGCCGGCGTGCTCGGCGTGGACAGTCTGGGCGAGCTATGCCATCCGTTGAGTCGATTGCTGCCTCGATGCGCCGATCCCGACATGGCTCTCAACAACCTGGATCACTTCCTCGCCGCCGCGGGCGCAGGCATCCTGCCGACGCTGATGGAAAGCCGGGCACGCACGCTGGAGACGCTGCTTCAGCTTTTTTCCACGAGTCAGTTCTTTAGCGACCTGCTCACCACGCATCCCGATTTTCTTGAGATGCTGCGCATCCCGCTGCGCAGTAGTCCGAGCCGAACTGAGATGCTCGAACACCTTCGGCAGGATGTGCAGGCTGCCTATGAGGACTCTGCCGTCTTGCGTGCGTTTCGCCGCTTCCGCCAAATGCAAATGTTACGCATCGGCACGAACGACATCATCCGCGATCGCCCGCTGGAGGAGATCACGCGCGACATTTCACGGGTTGCGGACACGTCGCTTGAAGTCGCCCTTGAAGTGGCCCTGCGCAACGTCAGCCGCCGTTTTGGCGATCCCTACACCAACGCGGACGTGCCAGCTCGTTGTGTGTTTATCGGGTTCGGCAAGCTCGGCGGTAAGGAACTCAACTACTCCAGCGATATCGATCTCATCTTCCTGTACGACGAAGAAGGCCACAGCCGGGGCAAAGGCGTTACCATCATCTCTAACGACGACTATTACGCCCGCGTCTGCTCCGAGGTTGTCCGGCTGCTCAGCACGCACTCCGATCGCGGCCAGGCGTACCGCGTCGACCTACGGCTGCGTCCCGAAGGCCAGCGCGGACCGCTCGCGCGTTCGCTCGCCAGCACGTTGTCGTACTACGACACGATGGGCCGAACCTGGGAGCGCCAGGCGTTAATCAAGGTTCGCCCGGTCGCCGGCGACGCCAAGCTTGGCGAGGAATTCATACGAGCCATCGAACCGTTCGTTTATCGGCGGTATCTCAGCGTCGCCGAGATCAACGAAATCAAAGCGCTCAAGCGCAAGATCGAGCACAAATCCGGGCAGTTCGGCGAGAGCGATACCGAAGTAAAAACCGGACACGGCGGTATTCGCGATGTCGAGTTCACTATCCAGTTCCTTCAACTTCTTAATGGCGGCGATCTCACCGACATCCGTCTCGCCAACACACTGAAAGCGCTCCTCGCCCTGACGAAAGTCGGTTGCCTCACCGACCTCGAATACCGCGTGCTTGACGATACCTATCGTTTTCTACGCAAAGTCGAACATCGCCTGCAGCTGATGTTTGATCAGCAAACGCATCGCCTGCCCGATAAGCCCGATGAACTTCGCAAACTCGCCTTGCGCATGGGCTACACCACGCCGCGTAATGCACCTGAAAGCATCGACGGGCCGGAGCCGAGTAAGATGCAGGACGCCCTCGAAGCGTTTTTGGCCGACTACCGCGAGAAGACATCGCTCAATCGCACGATTCTGAATCACCTTCTGCATTTATCGTTTCCGAGCAGCCATGAGGAACCCGAATCGGACTTGTTGTTAGATCCGCAACCCGATCCGGAGCGCATTCAGCAAGTGCTGGGGAAATATCCGTTCAAAGACCCGCTGGCCGCTTACCTTAACCTCAACCTGCTGGCAACCGAAACGATTCCGTTCCTCTCCTCACGTCGGTGTCGCCAGTTTCTCGCCAGCATCGCACCGCAGCTGCTCAAGGTTATCGCCGAAACTCCCGACCCCGATATGGCGCTTGTCAACCTAGAAAAGGTCTCCGCCTCGCTCGGCGGCAAGGCGGTCCTGTGGGAGTTGTTCAGCTTCAATACACCGAGCTTGCGGCTCTATGTCGATCTTTGCGCGTGGAGCCAATTCCTCTCGGAAATTCTGATCAACAATCCGGGCATGATCGACGAACTGCTCGACAGCCTGGTGCTCAACTCGCCCCGCAGTGCCGACGAACTCCGCTCCGAACTCTCCGAACTCTGCCGTAACGCCGACGACACCGATCCGATTCTACATAGCTTTCAGGACAACGAGCTCCTACGCATCGGCGTACGCGACATCCTTGGCAAGGACACGATCATCGACACAACGCGTTCTCTAAGCGACCTCGCGGAAACGATTCTCGTCCAGCTGACATCGCAACAGTACAAGCCCCTCGTGCGTCGCCTTGGCATGCCGTGTCTTACCGAAGGGCCTCGCGCCAATCAGGAAAGCCGTTACGCGCTGCTCGCTCTGGGCAAACTCGGCAGCCGAGAGATGAGCTACCACAGCGACCTTGACTTGATTTTAATTTACGAAGGCGATGGCCAAACCATCCCGCCACCTGGCTCGACACGTTGGGACCGCTTTGAACTTAGCGACAATTTCCACTTCTTCTCGGAGTTGGCCCGGCAGATCATCCGCGCCGCCAGCTATATGGGACCGCGTGGCCGATTGTACCAGGTGGATATGCGCTTGCGCCCGACCGGGAAGTCCGGCAGCCTGGTGATTCCGTTATTCGAATTTGAACGCTACTACAACGAAGGCCACGCTCAGCTTTGGGAACGCCAGGCCCTGACCCGTGCTCGTGTCGTCTTCGGCGATGCCGAATTCGGTGAACGCCTCGTGCAGAGCATCCATCACCAAATCTTTGAATTGGAATGGAAGCCGGAGATTGCCGAGGAAATCAAATCCATGCGCAGCCGCGTGGAGGCGTCCGGCAGCAAGCGCGATCTAAAGCGCGGGTTCGGCGGCATCATCGATATCGAATTTCTGACGCAAATGTTTCGCATCAAGCACGGCCTGCGCCATCCCAATATCCGCGAACCCAACACCTGGCTCGCGCTGGACGCGATTCACGCCGAGGGCCTGATCAGTGCGAACGAACACGCCACGCTGCGGGAGTGCTACGATTTCATGCGCACCGTCGAAGGCCGGCTGAGAATATTCCACAACCGCTCGCTCGATGAATTGCCCGAAGCTACCGAAGACCTGGAAAAACTCGCCAAACGCCTGGGCTGCGAACCGACCGATGAACACTCCGCCGGCCAAATATTCCTGCATGTGCTTGAATGGCACACAACACAGACGCGGCATTTGTTTAATGAGTTGTTTCAGCGTGAAACTGGTCAGTAGTCAGTAGCAATAGCCCATTTGCAATCGAGTTATCTCGATGCTACGGACTAAGGACCAAGGACTAAGGACGTGACCATGTCCGTTCGATAAACGTCGTATCAACATTCCCTGAGATGAAAGCGGGGTGCGACATGATGTCGAGATGGATTGGGATCGTCGTCTTGATTCCTTCGATGACGAACTCGCGGAGCGCTCGCTTCATGCACGCGATCGCTTCCAGGCGAGTCGGCTGATGCACAAGCAGCTTGGCCACCATCGAATCGTAGTTGGGCGGCACGCGGTAGCCCTGGCATGCGTGCGTGTCAAGCCGAACGCCCAGGCCACCCGGCGCCTGCCAGCGTGTGATCAGGCCCGGTGTTGCACGGAAATTGTTGGCGGGATCCTCGGCGTTGATTCGGCATTCGATGGCGTGCCCGCGGTGGTGCAGGTCCTTCTGCTTGAACGGCAACTTCTCGCCGGCGGCGATGAGAATTTGCTGACGGATCAAGTCGACGCCGGTGACCAATTCGGTAACGGGATGCTCGACCTGAATGCGAGCGTTAACTTCGATGAAATAGAAGTTGTTATCTTTGTCGAGAAGGAATTCGCACGTACCGGCGTTGTAGTAGCCGGCTTCTTTCGCAAGGCGCACGGCGGCATCGCAGATGCGCTGGCGGACTTCGGCGGGTAGATTCGTCGCTGCCGATTCCTCGACGAGTTTTTGGTGGCGGCGCTGGAGCGAGCAATCGCGTTCGAAGAGATGGACGAAGTTGCCGTGCTTGTCGCCTAGCAGTTGGATTTCGATATGGCGAGGCCGTTCGATGTATTTTTCGATGTAGACGCTGCCGTCTTTGAAGGCGGCCTCGGCTTCCTGTTGAGCGGCGACGAGACCGGTCTTCAGGCTGGCGTCATCACGGGCGACGCGCATGCCGCGACCGCCGCCACCGGCAGCCGCCTTGACAAGTACGGGGTAGCCCATGTCGTGGGCCACGCCGAGCGCCTGGCTCTCGCTGGTAATCAGGCCTTCGCTGCCGGGAACGACCGGCACGCCCGCCTTGACGGCTAGTTTGCGTGCTTCGTTCTTGTTGCCCAGGCGGCGCATCGCATCTTCGGATGGGCCGATGAACTCGATTTTGCACGCCCGACAAACCTCGGCGAAATGGGCATTCTCCGAGAGAAACCCAAAGCCCGGATGGATCGCCTGCACATTCCCGACCTCGGCTGCACTCATGATGCGCGGAATCTTCAGGTAGCTCTCCGCCGAATTCGCCGGCCCGATGCAGATCGCCTGATCCGCCAGCTCAAGGTATGGCGCCCCGCGGTCGGCCTCGCTGAAGACAGCGACGACCTCAATGCCAAGGTCTCGGCAAGCGCGAATCACACGCAGTGCGATCTCGCCACGATTTGCTACTAAGATGCGCTGGAACATAGTTGGTTCGCGAGGGAAAAAATGCAGAGTTTGGTACTTGGTGCTTTGTACTTAGGTCGACCACGGTGATTGATATTCGACGTTCGCTTACTAAGTTCTAAGGACGAAGTACCAAGGACTAAGTTGGTTCAACCCGAAACAACACCTGACCAAAATCAACGTACTGGTCGTTTTTCACCAGAACCTCGGCGATGACGCCGGTGCAGTTGGCGAGGACTTCGTTGTTGGTTTTCATGACGACGATTATGCCGACTGGTGTGTTGGGCGTGACGCGATCGCCGGCTTTGACGAACGGCGGATCGCCGGGCTTGGGCTGAGCGTAGAACGTGCCGACAGTTTCGCTTTTGATCTCGATCAGATGATTCCGTGGCGGCGCTGCTGCCGGTGTGGATGGCGACGCGACGGCGACATGCGCAGCTATCGAAGCCGAAGGGAAGTGCATGGGTGTCGCAACGACTGGCCCCGCTTGCATGCCTCGGCGGAGTCGCATATGCTGGGTACCGTCACGCAAGTAGATTTCGCTCATGTCATTTGCCGACATCAAAGCGATCAGCGATTCGACCGTTTTAACGTCAAACGGCGATGGCTTCTTGGCGTTGGTGGACAATAATCACCTCGTTTATGGTTTTCCGCGTGAAAAGCGGAGCTAAGTTATCGGTCTCTGTCTTCCGCTTGCGGCTTAGCGCTCAACCGATCCCATGTGCGATTATTTTCGCAAGCGGAACGAATTAAAACTCGACAATACTCGCATCAAGCTCGCGCGGGCAGTGAGTTAATATCTCCGCACCATCCAGCGTAATCAGGATGTCGTCCTCAATCCGTATGCCGAATTCACCTTGCAGATAAATGCCCGGTTCGCATGTCACCACCATCCCGGCGGCTAGCGTCACGTCCACGCTCGGGCGGAAGAACGGCGGCTCGTGAATCTGCAGCCCGAATCCATGCCCCAAACCGTGATTGAATAGTTCGCCGAAACCCTGATCCGCGATATAGCCTCGCGCGATCGTGTCGATCTCCTTGGTCGATGCGCCGGGCTTCATCGCGGCGATTGCCCGGCGCTGGGCTTCCTTGACGACCGCGTGTACATTACGGACCTTATCCGGAATCGCACAACCATTGGGGAACTGTAAATTGTTATACGTCCATAGTATTCGTGTCAAGTCACTTTTGTAAAACAGTCCGCTCGCGCCCCAATCGACGAGCAACAACCGATGCTCCTGCATCGCACTCAAACTTGGTGGCGCATGCGGCAGCGCCGACCGTGGACCGACCGCCGCGATGACCGGAAACGCCGATTCGCTGCCTCCCGCTTGCCGGATGAACGACTCCATCGCGTGGCCCATGTCCACTTCCGTGTCGCTCGGCTTCAGACACGCCCGAAACATCGCGAATGCCCGTTCGGCGATGCGGATGGCGGAGCGTATCTGCGCGACCTCGGTGTCGTCCTTTATCATACGCAATTTCTCGACGCGGTCGCTCGCCAGCTTCCAGTCCGCAGTCTTCATACCCTCCTTGAACGTGTCAAAATCGGCCATGGTCAGGTGGCCGCTCTCGATCCCAATGCTGCGAGGAGAGAACGATTTCATTTGCGCAATGGTAACATCGACCGTCAACCGGGCCGGGCCACGAATAAACGCCTCAAGCCCCGGGCATTCCTCCTCGATCTGCACTTTGAATCGGCCATCGCTGACGAGCAAAGTCTTCGTCGGCGTGACAATCAGGTTGCTCGCATCGCCGCTGAAACCGGTGAGATAAGTGACGTTTATTGGATTGGTGATGAGCGCGAGGTCGACGCCTTCGTCGCAGATGATTTTTTGCAAGCGTTCGCAGCGAATGGCGAAGATCGACATGGAAGCCGGCTCCGGGATGGTTTACATAGAATGGGGATTACGAGGCTTTCTTGCGTCCAAGCACGAACACGGAGACTAGGCCGATCACGCCGCCGTCTCCGATGAATCCGCCGGCCCATTGCGAGCCGTTGTAAGCGGTCAGCGCGCCGCTGATGATCGCCGTCATGCCGATGAGAAAGCCGAAGACCTGACCGAAATAGGTGACGATGATCTGACCCTGAAGCGATCTGCGATCCATCTCACGGAGGTGCTCGGAGTAAGCCTGGAACTCCGTGACCAGGGTTTTTGCCAAATCGGGCGATGTCGAAGCTATTTTCTCGATCTTGTCGAGGAGCGTCTTCAGTTCGATGGGCTTTTGGGGCACTCATGCCGACTCCTCAGATTTTCCAAGCGCTTTGCAGAGCGGCGAATTCATTTCGAACAGCGATCGGCCAAGCACCGAATGGCATGTCCTGCGCAAGTCGCCACGAATCGAATCGTTCCGGCGATGGAAAAAACTCCAAAACGGAACCGATGCCGAGGAGGAAACGCTCCGACAGCGAAGAACCCGACGAATTAGAAACCTGCGACGATTTTGCCGCCGAATCTTCTTCCAACGGATCCGTTTCGATAGCATCAAGCACGGCAAGTATGTCCGCCTCCGCGAGTATCAGCAGCAATTGACCATCGACTGTTACTTCGCCGCCCGCAGCCGATTTGAAACAGACGCGATCGCCCGCTTTGAGTAAGGGTAACACACGGCTTTCAGATGCCAATACACGGTTAGTACCAACGCTTACAACAGTGCCCTGTGTTGGAGGTTCTTTTCCCGCGCCAGCGCTTGCCCTTGCAATTGGCTTAATCTCAAGCCGTCGCACGGCGATGTTATTATTAAGCGGCAATATAGCTTTCATGTTCGTTCCGCCAATTTGAGCAACCAAGGTACTCCACTCGTCATTATACCATTTTTTATCCGTCCGCAAAATGCTTCTGGAAAATTCTATCGTGAGCCTTTCCCTCATCGCGAACATCGATCGCAGGTCGAATCGCACATCGCTAATCCGCATATATATTGATTCCATCGATCCTGCAAATACCAACGTGAGAGCACGAGCATGCCACGAACGCTTGACGGGGAAAAGTAGCCTCGTGGCATGCCCGTCGTAGTCCATTCCCAATATTGCAAGAAAGCGTGACAAATTCATGACCCTTCCCGAAACAATTCTTCAGTTCGGCACGGGCCGATTTCTGCGTGCTTTTGTTGATCGTTTTGTGCATCAAGCCAACGAAGCGGGCCAGGCCGTCGGGCGCATCGTCGTCGTGCAGCGCTCCGCCGATCATCGCTCCGCAGGGCTGCACAACAACCCCGCCGGCTATCGTGTGCTCGTTCGTGGCTACCAGGACGGCGAACTCGTCGAACGCCACGAGCCGGTCAAAAGCATCAGCCGAGTTGTCTCCGCCGACAAGCAATGGAGCGATGTGCTGGCATTCGCGAAGTCGCCCGACTTGCGCTTCATCGTCACCAATGCGACTGAATCGGGCTACGTGCTCGCTCCGGAGGACAAGCTCACTGCGCCGCCGGAGACGCTGCCCGCGAAGCTGACACAGGTGCTGTGGGCGCGCTTCCAGGCGAAGGCCGCCGCGCCGGTAATGCTGCCCTGCGAACTGATCGAACGCAATGCTGACAAGCTAACCGACCTGATCGGCACGCAGAGCGAGACGTGGAATCTGCCGAGTGAATTTCGCGACTGGGTGCGAAACGATTGCGTTTGG
>SIAQ01000003.1 GCA_009697105.1 Gemmataceae bacterium
TTGGCAAGGGCGAGACTACCCAAAAAATCCCATGGCGCCCAGCCACGAATCACCCCTGGCGAAAAGGGTTCAAGAAGAAAGCATAGAGAAATGTATGCGGACATTTCTAATGCAACGAAAATGGGGACATTTCTATTGCGGTGCGACATATCCCAGCCCTTGGGCTTGAGGCCGCAGATTCCTACAATTTCCCTTGACAGTATCTGTTTAACACCAAGGGACTTCTCGATCATGCGAAAAATTCAGATTGGCAATTGCAGCGAAAACGTCGTCGAACGGTCCGACTACCCGCCCGAACGCATCAAGGCAATCCTCGGCAACGAAACCGTCGCCGTCCTGGGCTATGGCGTTCAGGGCCGTGGGCAGTCGCTGAACATGAAAGACAACGGCATCAACGTCATCATCGGCCTGCGCGAAAACAAAGGCAAAAGCTTTGACCTCGCCGTGCAGGACGGCTGGGTCCCCGGCAAGACGCTGCTGTCGCTCGAAGATGCCGTGACGCAAGGCACGATCATCCAGTATCTCCTCTCCGACGCCGGCCAAAAGGACCAATGGCCCAAGCTGAAACCGTTGCTCACCAAGGGCAAGGCGCTCTACTTCTCGCACGGTTTCAGCATCGTCTACAAAGAGCAGACCAACGTCATCCCGCCGCCGGACATCGACGTCGTTCTCGTCGCGCCGAAGGGATCGGGCACGACGGTGCGTCGCCTGTTCCTCGAAGGCAAAGGCATCAACGCCAGCTATGCGATTCATCAGGATGCGACGGGCAACGCGCTCGACCGCTGTCTGGCGACGGGCATCGCCATCGGCTCGGGCTACATGTTCGAGACGACCTTCCAGAAGGAAGTCTTCAGCGATCTCACCGGCGAACGCGGCGTGCTCATGGGCGCGATCTACGGCCTGTGGCTGGCCCAATACGAAGTGCTGCGCGAGCACGGGCATTCGCCTTCCGAAGCGTTCAACGAGACCGTCGAGGAAGCGACGCAATCGCTCTATCCGTTGATTGCCGAGAATGGCATGGACTGGATGTACGCGAACTGCTCGACGACTGCCCAGCGCGGCGCCCTCGACTGGTTTAAGAGGTTCCGCGATTGCTCGAAACCGGTATTCGAGCAGCTGTATCAGAGCGTCGCAACGGGCGTGGAAACGAAGCGCGTGCTTGATGTCAACAGCAAACCCGACTATCGCGAGCAGCTGGAGAAGGAGCTGAAGGAAGTCGCCGCCAGCGAGATGTGGGTCGCCGGCCAAGTCGTGCGTTCACTGCGTCCAGAGCGGATGGCGAAGTCGAAGGGATAGGGAATTGCAGATTCAGATCGAAATTGCCGGGCGTGGATGCAGCGATGATTTACATGAAGGGGAACTATCATGACATTTTCAGTGATCGTGCATTCGACGCCTGGGCAATTCGCGGCTGCAGTTCTTGGCGCACCGGAAGTGAATGCAACGGCTCCTTCACGTGCCGAAGCCCTCACGGCGCTTGAATCCGCAATCGAAAAACGAGTCCAGCAAGGAGAATTGCTCAACTTGGAGGTTGGCCGAAAGGGCGTTGCTGCATTTGCCGGAAAATATCGTGATGATCCAACGTTGCAGGATATCTGCGACGAAGCCTACAGGGAACGGGACGCGGACGTGCGCGAATGAAGGCATTTGACACTGACATCCTGACGCAAATAATGCGCGGCAATCCGGTGTTTACCGAACGCGCCGCAGAGGTTCCCGTTGCCGAACAATCGCTGCCAGTCGTGGCGGCTAAAGAGATATTGCGAGGCAGGCTCAACGCCATTCGCCAAGCCGAAGCGGGGAAAGGCAAACTGACGATCGAGCAGGCTTACGAGTATTTTCAACTTGCGCTTTTGGATCTTCGTGAGTTACCGTTACTTTCCTATAACGCTCATGCAGAGACCCAATATGAGACATGGCGGGCGCGGAAACTCCGTGGCTCGACGCATGATCTACGGATCGCAGCGATTTGCATCGTTCATTCGGCAACGTTGGTGACACGAAATTGCCGAGATTTCGAGCATATTCCGGGACTTGTCGTTGAATTCTGGGAATGACGCAATGCTAAATCCGCCTGATGAAACAACTTCAACCGAAGCCGACGTTTGGGAACCCGCCATGCCTTCGCCCGATGCCGCGGGTTGCTATCCAGCCTTGGCAGCGATGGCGGTTTCGCTGGTACGCGACATCATCCGCTCTCGCCGCCGCCTGGGATTGTCGCAGGCTGAACTCGCTCAGCTTGCTCGTATCTCCCAACAGACGCTGGATTGTATCGAGCGCGGGACCAACAACGCCAATACCAAAGTCGTAGAAAAGATCGAACACGCCCTGAAACAGGCCCAGGCTGAAGCGAAATCGGAGTAACAACAACCATGAAACACAAACTCATCACCCTTGCTCTTGGTCTGTTGTTGCTCGCTCAGGCTTTCGCCGGCGACGACCAGAAGCCGCTGAAGATCGGCGATCCGATCCCCGGTTGGTCGAATCTGCCTGGCGTCGATGGCAAGAAGCACGCGCTGGCCGATCTCAAGGACAAGGACGTCATCGTCGTCGTGTTCACGTGCAATAGCTGCCCGATCGCGGTTGGGTACGAGGATCGCCTGATGGCGTTTCAGAAAAAGCACTGCGGGCCGGGCAAGAAGGTCGCGCTGATTGCAATCAACGTCAACGTCATTCCCGAGGACCGCATGCCGCAGATGATCGAACGCGCGAAGTTTCGCGGCTTCGAGTTTCCCTACCTGTTCGATGAGACGCAAAAGATCGCGAAGGATTTCGACGCCGACATGACGCCGGAGTTCTTCGTGTTCGGCAAGAATCGCAAGCTTGTATTTCGCGGGGCGATGGACAACACGAGCATCGCAGCCAACGTGAAGGACAACTATCTCGACCCCGCCGTGGCCGCGGCGCTCAAGGGTGAACGTCCGAAGGTTGACGAGACGATCGCCCGCGGCTGCCGCATCCGCTACGTGCGGAAGCGCCCGTAGTTTAGCCGCTCGCCTGTGGCGAGCGCGTTGGCGTGATGACCGCGCTCGCCACAGGCGAGCGGCTAAACAACACAGCGATCAACTCCGCGAAGCCATAGACGACAGCAAAGGCCAACAGGATCGCCAGCATCGCCACGATAAACGTGCCCCAGCGTTCTTCGCTGCGCAACGCCGACAGCGGGCGAAACTGCTCGTCCGACCATAAATGCTCGCTACCGGAACGGATTCCGCCCTTGCGATTCGGCAACTCGAAACGCTCCATCTGCCCGGCGTCGAGCCATTTTTTCATGATCTCACCGTTGCGTGTAAGCAACACCCAGTTCGATGCTGAAAATGCCGGATGGCGCACATCTGGATCTGGCACGGCCTTGACCACCTCAAAGGCGATGCCCAACTTGGCGGCATTTACGTGCAGCACCTTTTCAAGCTCCATGTGTCGATTGGAAACGTGCAAGCAAACGACGCCTTCCGGCGCGAGGCTGTTGAAGTAATCCTCGATCGCTTCCAACGTCACCATGTGCGGCGGAATCGAGTCGGAGTTGAACACATCGACGAAGATCGCGTGGTAGAATCGCTCCCGACCCGGTTTCGCCAGCACGCGTCGGCCATCGCCCCGAGTTATCGATGCGTGCACGCCGCGGTCCTTGGCCTTTTGGTAGAAGTGAAACGTAGGCGGCACATTCTCCGACATCGCGGCGATGGCGGGATCCAACTCAAACGCATCGACGCGCTGATACGGATGGCCATACGCGAACATCGTGCCCACGCCTAGCCCGACCAGCGAATACGGCGGCTCCGACCACGCACTGGTGAGCGCCGCCGCCGGAAACGCCAGGCCGGACGCGAACGACGCATTCGCCCCGACCAACGAGGCGGCGAGTCGCACGTCATCGGCGGCATTGTCGGGGTTGTCGTGCGTCCAAATTCGCGGGTTCCCGGCGGCCTTGATGTTCCAATCGACACGCGTAAACCAGTGCAATCGCTGCATGACCCGCCCCGCCGGCCCGCCACGATGGTAGTACATCGTCGGATACCGTTCGAGCCGTGCGGGGCTGACGATCGCGCTGCCCTGGTGTACGCTGCCCTGGACCAATGTTCGTTCGGTAAAGTTCAGCGCCTGCTCGTTACTTTTTCGCTCGACAACCTTGTGGATGCCATACCGATTTCGGCCTTGGATAATGAGCTTTTCGTCCGTCTTGCGCGATGATTGCCCAATCCAGGCGAAGAGCACAATCCCCGCCAACGCGAGGCCGAATCGCACCGGCCTGGCAACAAAAGAAAACGCCAGCATTAATGTGATCACGAGCGGCAGATCGACAAGCAAATTCACGAACGCACTCCACCCTCCAAGTCCAAGCGCAGGTGGAGCGGGCGGGAAGGCGACGCGTAGAAAGAACAGCCCGATCGCCGTTCCGACGGCCATCAACGGCAGGGCCAGATCGAACCCGATCGTCATCCGTCGTTTCGCCGGATGGGGTTCCTTTGCATCCGCCTTTTGCCTTGGCAGCACGAGCCTTGCAAGCACATAATCGCTCAGGCCGCTCGCCGACCAGGGAACGCGCAACATTGACGCCAGCGCCATCAGGAATCCGAACTCGAGATAGCCCCACGAAAAGAACCACGGGACGATGAAGAGTTGAAACGCCCCACCGACCAGCCCGCCCAGCGCCATCCCAACGTGATACCGAGTCAGCGATTCGACGGCGGGCCGATCGCGCGCCAGCATGTCGAGGCAGAGCCGCATGCTCCAGTAGCAGAAGGCGACGTTGACCAAAATGTTCGGCGACCGCATGCCCGGAAAGCGAAAGAGGTTTGCTTGCACCAGCACGGCGGCGATCGCGGCGAGCGGTTGCACGACGGTGAGCCATTTCGACGGCGTCAACAGCATCAGCAAAAACGCCAAGCCGCACAGCGTCGTAACGAGCGGTTTCTCAGGCAACGCCCACGGGCTTTGATTCAGAATGGTGACGGCGAGCACGCCGAACACCGCCGCCCAGGCCAAGCCAAGACCGATGTGCAGCATCAGCGAGACCGCGAATTTCCCGGTATCAAATGGCGCCAGCCGCCCAAACGCCTGGCTGAACGCCAGCAGATACAGCGCGAACGGCACCGCCCACAGCACTGGCGCCGGCGCGACATCGAGAGTCAAATAGTCGCTGGCCGCCATCATCAACGCCACGGGAACCGCCGACGCGAATAGCCAATACGCCTGGCGGGACCACGTCGCTCCGCCACGCTCGCCGATCATCGGTGTCGTGTGATCGGCAGGTTCCATCTCGGCATTCCGAGGCGAGCGCCAGAGCACGATGGCCGTGGTGAATAGCAGGACCGCAAGCGCGATCAACGCCAGCTTCCACGCTAGCCATTGGGCATAAAGCGGCACGTTCGGTTCGATCAGCAACGAATGGATGACCAGTGCCATCAACGCGCCGAGATTGCCGGCGACGATCAGGAAATAGGGATCACTCGCCCTGGGATGCTCGATATGCGCGAACCAGCGAATCAGCAGCGGTCCCATAGCAGCGAGCGTCAGGAACGGCACGCTGACGGTGACAATCAACAGCGCGAACGTACTGAGAACGGGATAACGATCGATCGTGTTGAGCCGACCCGCGAAATCGCTAAGCGGAGAATCGCCGATGATGCCGACCAAACAGAGAACAGTCGCCGCTAGCAGCAAGACGAACTGCAGCCAGGGCCGCCAGCGCAGGAACTTCGTGCGATGCGTGAGCGCGACGTAAATGCAAGCGACCAACCAACCGGCCTGAAAGAAGACGAGGGAGGCGTTCCACGCCAGAGCGTTGCCGCCGAGATGTGGCAGAAGCGTACGCCCGATCATCGGCTGCATGACGGTCAACAGGGCCGCATTCAGAAACAATGCGAAACCGAACAACAGCGTTAACCAGCCGGCGGCAACAGATGACATGCGAGCCTCGAATTCAGCGCATCAGCGTTAGTCCCAATTGTTCAAGGACCATTGTACGATCACGCGCCGCAACTGTTCACCGCTTGCAGGAGCATCTTTTTCACTTGCAGGGCGAGGCAAAACAATCAGTTGGCATTCGAGGGAAAATCTGTTATTCTCAACACCATCACCAATATGAGGGATGGATCATGGAAAACTCTGACTTTTCGCGTCGCGATTTTCTCCGCACAGGCGCCGTTGCCGCTGGCGCCGCGACGATCACCGCGACGGCCGCCGAGGCATCCCCGGGAACGGGCCAGGCCAAACGCTGCATCCTGCTGATGCTCGTCGGCGGGCCGAGTCAGCTGGAGACGTTCGATCCGAAACCGAACGCGCCGGCGGACATCCGTGGCCCGTTCCGTGCGATTCCAACGAGCGTGCCCGGCGTGCAGTTCGGTGAGCAGTTGCCGTTGCTGGCGAGCTTGGCCCATCGGTTCGCGCTAATTCGAACGGTGTATCACGACGCATCCGAAGTGCACGAAGCCGGTTTGCAATTACTTCAAACGGGTCGCTTGGCCGCACCCGGCATGGACCCGCCGCACATCGGCAGCGCCCTGGCCCAGCGCGGCTCGGGGCCGTTCGTCATGCTACCGGCGCGGATCGGTTCTCTCGGTTTGAACGTCAGCCACGGGCAGGGCGCCGGATCGCTGGGCGTCGCTTGTGAACCTAGCGTCGAGTCGGCATTCACGCAGCATCTCTCGGCAGCGCAGCGTGATCGCTATGGCAAGACGCCGTTCGGCGACGCCTGTGCCCGGGCAGTGCAGCGGAGCGAAGCAGGGGCGGGTTGTGTCGTCGTCAATATGTTCGACAGCGTCTACGACCGCGTGACGTGGGACTGCCATGCTGATCGCCGAGCGTTTCCGAGCACGCTGGACGACTATCGCCGCACGCTCTGTCCGATGTTTGACCGCGCTACCGCAACGCTCTTGGAAGACCTGCGCGAACGTGGCATGCTGGACGAGACGCTCGTCGTCGCCATGGGCGAGATGGGCCGAACGCCGAAGTTGAACGCGAACGGCGGCCGCGATCACTGGACGCGCTGCTGGTCAATTATGCTGGCAGGTGGCGGCGTTCGCGGCGGTGCGATCATCGGCGCGAGCGACGCGCTGGCAGCCGAACCGACGCAGCGCCCGGTGTCGTGCGCGGAGGTCGCCGCGACGATTCGCGCGGCACTTGGACTGCCGGAGAGTGGTGCGACGGCGGTGCGCGAGGTGATGGGGTAGCGATCTCTCAAGCGGGTGGTATATTGGTCTAGAGGCGAATCCAATTTCCAAGGGTCTATAATTATGCCAGCAATCGCAGCCGTTGAACGTGATGTCGAAATATTGTCACGCGTACTCGCCAATAACGACGAGCGTTTTCCCGCAAGTATTGCAAAGTACCTACTTACGCTTGGATTCGACGAACAGGACAAGAATCGCATGCACGAGTTAGCGGTTCGCAACCAGGAAGATGGCCTATCCGAAAACGAAAAAGCAGAGCTACATGCCTACGCCCGCATGAGCACGGTGCTCTCGATCATCAAATCCAAGGCTCGCCGGCAATTGAATGTTCGCTCGACGAAAAAGTTCGACGCCTGAGGCCGATATGGAGAAGGCATCGGTAGGTCGAGTTTGGAGTCGAGCGCTTTCACGCTGCGAATATTGCCTGATGCCGCAGGAAGGCGACGACGCACCGTTTGAAATCGACCACGTTATCGCGAAAAAACATGGGGGAAAAACGACGAGCAACAATCTCGCGCTCAGTTGTTTCTATTGCAATTCATTCAAGGGACCCAACATCGCTGGATTTGATCGAAAGAGAATGTGCGTCGTACCACTCTTCGATCCACGCCAGCAAAAATGGGTTCGCCATTTTCGTTGGCGAAACGGCGTGCTCATCGGCCGCACATCGGTTAGACGTGTTACGGTCGATGTGCTGAATATTAATGACGCCTTGCGAGTCGAGCTTCGTCGACAGTTGGCAAGGGAAGGTTTGCTCTAGGCCTACGGTCAATTCGCATATTGACCGAGGCAACAGAATACGAATCATCAGCGCTCGTGTGGCGAATCGCAAGGAACGGCGGGATTACGAAGATGGCAAGTTCCCCTAATGACCCCCACAAGCCTCCGACGACGAATTGCGTCCCGAGTATGACTTCCGCGCGATGCGTGGAGCGGTTCGTGGCAAATATGCGGCGCGCTACCGAGAGCGTCTGCGCATCGTTCGATTGGCGGACGATGCGGCGTCGGCTTTCGCGAACGAGATCGAAGTGAACGCGGCCCTGCGTGAATATTTGCGAAATCGACCGACGGTCGAAACCTCGGCGTGAGAATCATTTCGTTTGTGTGTGACTGGCTGCCGGACGCGCAAGCAACGGTGAAACGCCCCGTCGCTTGCGCGTCCGGCTAACGATTCCTCACCCCAAGTTCCGCAGCATTTCGCCGCGCGGGACCAGGCGTCGGCCTCGGGGTTCTTCGATGTGCAGCGCTTTGAGCAAGCGTTTGCGAAACTCGCTTTGCACTTGCTCGATCGCGCTTGGCGACACGCTCGGCAGCGGGATGAAACCGCCGGCGCGGCGATCATGTCCGCCTGCTCGGCCACCCATTTTTTGCACGACTTGGCGGAGAATCTCGCCCGAATGGGCTCGGGCAACATTCGTGCGCATCGACAGGAACAGCTTGCTATCGTTCACGCCGGCACAAATCGCCCACTGGATCGATTCGTGCCGAATGAGAAAATCGACACACTGTGAGCACAATTCGGGGTTCGGCAGATCGTTGACCCAGCTAATCAAGAGATTATCGTAGATGAAGGAGCTTTGCAGAGCCTGGAGCAGCGTCTCGTAAAAGGCTTCGGGAAGCGGAGCGTTCTTGATCTTGGCAATGCTGTCACGATCGATCAGCGGATAGAGCAGTTGAAGGGCCGACTCGTCGAGTGGACTGGCCTCACGTGGGTAGCCGTTCAGTTCGGTCTCGATGCCGTAGTAAAGACTGGTCGCCACATGTTCTGGGATGGGGACTTCCTGCTCGACGAGATATTCCGTTATTAGCGAACAGGTCGCTCCGACGCCTCGGCGAATATCCAGAAACGGGATGCCGGCTATTTCGCCAGGCGTTTGATGGTGATCGATGACGGCGAAGATCGTCGCCTCGCCGTTGAACGAATGCCGGCCTGTCTTCGGCTGGCTGTCGAGCATAAGGACGGCTTCTTCGTCGCACCAGGCGATTTGCTCGATCGGCGTCAGATCGATGTCCAACGTCTCGACCATGACGCGATTTTCCGCTCGGCAAATCGGGCCGTCTTGCGTGATACGGGTCGGGATGCCGACGCACACCTCAATGAGGTGAGCCAGCCCGACCATGCTACCGATGCTGTCCGGGTCCGGGTGGACATGGGAAACGAGCACGGCGCTTTCGTAATCCGCAAGACCGGCGAGAAGCCGATCCGACCGGCGATGATAGGCACGAGTTTGCGCCCGACCACCGGCTGCAACAGTTTCGCGAGGCATATTCTTGGCCCAATAACGCCAGCCTTCTCAGCCATCATTCTACTCGGCATGTATACAAAAGTACATGCGTCTTTAGAAATTGGCTGAATCAAATCCACCCCTTCATGGGTCCGCCAGCGTTGTCCTTACCTTCATGCCTCATGTCCATGGCATTTTCGTATTGTAGCAAAAATTAGGCGAGTCAGGGATTTTTCCGATTATCCAACCGATTCCACTTCCATTTGTGCCAATCGTTCCCACAGTTCCGCAGATACCGGCATCACGGACAATCGCGAAATCCGTAGCAGCTCCCAGTCCGCGAATACCGGGTCAGTTTTGATCCGCGCCAAGGTAATTGGCTGGTCCCAACGCCGCACAACCTTCACCTGCACGACGACCGATTTCGGGTCATCGCAATTAGGATCCGACTGTGGACCCGCTACGACCAGCATTTCTCCGATAATCGCTTTTTCCGATCCCGTGTGGTAATATAGCACCCGATCGCCGACCGTGACGGCCCGAAGGTGCTGGCGGGCGAGAGCGTTGTTCACGCCGTCCCACCACGTGGTGTCATCGCGTTCGAGATCGGCGAAACTGTAGCAGGACGGCTCCTGCTTGAACAGCCAACCGTTCGCAGATCTTTTTCGTTTCGCCATCAGCTGGATACCTGTCTTTTTGTATGCATTGCGAATCCAACGCGGAACAAATGCCAATGCTAACAAGCGTGGTTCCGGTTCGCAAGAGCGGCGTGTTCCCTGAAGGCGATTATTACTCGCGCGGACAAAGGAGACTTACATTTGCGTAATGACGGCAACGTGGTGAAAGCCTGCGTTGTTTGACGGCAGCGCCAGGCACCAATGCCGCCGGCCGATTGTTGATTTACGGAAGCGCGGACGTATTGGTTCCGAGCGGTGAATGCTGATGCAATCCACAAAAGTCGCATTACGAGCCGGACGCGTAAGCGACGGACTGGAGAAATCCGTCGCTTACGCGTCCGGCTCGTCCTTTTGTCGTCGGCGTCATTATCGTTCGCCGAACCTGGACTTTGAAACAAGCAAACTTGGAACTTCTGACTGTACTTTCGGCGTGGTCGGCGTAAACTTTTCTATATTACGAACGGAAAACTTCCTTATATTTGGCGGAACACGTCATTCCATGACTGTGCGTTCGGTTTCATCGGTACTTTGGCAAGACGGTATGTTCATGTGGCCACACCACATGCAGCAGGAGGACCGTTGCCATGCCGAGCGCCTGCGCCTGAGTCATCGTTGGAACACCCACCACAATTGGGGCCTTCGTGAACTGGAATGGGACGCCGACGCTTTCCAAAGCGGTCGGCTCGAAATCGTGCGTCTGCAAGCGCGGATGCGCGACGGTACCGTTGTCGACGTGCCAGCCGAGAGGCGCCTGCCAACGCTCGACTTGAAAGAGTTGATGATCGGCAAGGACCAGATTCGGCTCTACTTGGCCATCGCCATGGTGAACGCGACAGGCCCCAACGTGTTAGCCGGACGCGCATGCGACGGTGAGACGACCGACTCGAGCGAAGGAGCCGAGCCGATCACGACGCGCTATCGAGCCGAGGAGTTTGAGGTCGCCGATGAGAACGATGGCGCCGATCCGAAAACCTTGGCGTTTCGGACGCTGAACCTCAAGCTGCTCGTGGATGTTCAAGAACACACCGGCTATGAGGTGCTGGAAATCGCCCAGTTCAAGAAAGCAAGCAGCGACGACGATTCGCCGCGATTCGACGAATTCTACATCCCTCCGGTCCTCGCTTGTGATGCCTGGAAGCCTCTCGCAGAACAGATTTTGCAGATGCTCTATCATCACCTGAGCAGCAGGATGGACAAGCTCGCGGCCAAGGCCCTGACGCGCGGCATCACGTTCGAGACGCAGAACCCCGGCGACAATAAGCTCCTGGGTCGATTGGCGGTGTTGAACGAGTCGACGGCCGTCCTGAACACGCTGGCCTTTGCCAAGGGCGTTCATCCGTTCACGGCATATCTGGAGCTTTGTCGGCTGGTCGGGCAGTTGTCGATCTTCCGCGATAACTATCGCGTCCCCAAGCTGCCTCGCTACGATCATGACGATTTGGGCACATGCTTCTTCCGTGTGCGTTGCTTCCTGGAAGAGGACAACGACACCGTCGCCTATGAGGAGCGCGACTTCATCGGCCAAGGCCTGCGCATGCAGGTAGCGATGGAACCCGTCTGGCTTGCGCCGGCCTGGCAACTCTTCGTCGGCGTGCGAAGCCCTCTGGCGGCGGCGCGCGTCATCGATCTGTTGACCACGCCCGGCGAACTCGACATGAAGATTGGCAGCGGCAATCGCGTCGATCAGATGTTCATGCGCGGCATCGAAGGTCTGGAGTTCACGCATGCGCCGCTGCCGCCGCGGGTTCTGCCGATGATGTCCGATTTGACCTACTTTCAGGTCAGCCGTGATTCACAGCAGGCCGAATGGGCCAGCGTGCAAGAGTCGCTGGTCCTGGCAATCCGCGTCAATGATACACGACTCGCCATCGGCCCCAGCAGGAACCTCGATGGCGAGTGTACCTTGTCCCTCAAGGCCAACGAAGGGCACGCCGCCACGACCATGCAGTTTTCGCTGTTCGTGGTTCCGGGCGAGGCGACGGCAAGCTGAAGAGTCCCTGGTCCTTAGTTCGTGGAAAGAAGTCATCGCGCATCGGCATTGTGATTCTTGATCCCTGACCTCTATCTATGGACCACGGACTAAGGACCAAGGACGGCGAAGCAGAGTTGTAACCATGCGCAAAGAAATCGCCGATTTCGTTTTTCCCGTAATTCGGGCGGCCGTCGAGTATAAGGAAGGGCTGCGCTCCAACGAAAGCGTTTGGCGCTCGCGCTTTGGCGAATGCCAAAAGAAGTTGCTTGCACTGCTCTTGGCTCCCGTTCCCGATTCGCTGCGGCCTGATGTCCTGGGCGACCCACGTTTGGTCGACGCCAGCGGCGGAACCACCCAAACCGGCTTTCTCGGCATCCGCTATGCCCTGGCCTGTTGGCTTGATGATATCTTCATTCTTGATTCCATCTGGAATGAACAGTGGAACGCGTTCAAGATGGAGTACACGCTTTACAAACTGAACAAACGCAACACTGAATTCTGGGAGCAGGCCATGCGTTCGCAGACGCGGCCGACGCGCGATGCGCTCGAAGTGTATTATCTTTGTGTCATGCTCGGATTTCGCGGCAAGATGAGCGAAAAGCCGGTTGAACTCAATGCCTGGCGTGACGCCATCCAAACGCAGATCACCGAACCGGAAGCACGCATTTATGTCCCGCCGCAAGGATTGGTGGTCCCGCCGACGGTCGATAAGACATTGGCAGGTTCACAGAAATTACAGACTTGGCTGAAGCGATTCACGATTGCCGGTGCCCTCACCCTCGCCGTCGTGGCGGCGCTTGCGGTATTCACCATCGCCCCGTGGGTGAGCCAAAAATCTCGCGATGGATCGGAAACGCGCAAGCAATCGAAGTCGGATTAGCCGACGATACAAGTCGGCAAGTTGCTGGTTGCAAGTTGATCCATGTGAAGTCATGAATTACCTGCTTGGCAATTAGTAATCGTTGCCGCCTGGCGACCTTGAAACCTGAAACATGCAAACTTGGGACTTCTGAACAGGTCGATCCTCGGAGTTCGCGATATGCAACAATTCTTTGGTGCGTTCTGGGGACGGATTGCCAACGCCGTCAAGAACGTAACCACCCTCGTTGTTCGCGACACGACTGGCAAGGTCGTCGGCGGCGCGATGAGCCGGATCAACAAGGTGATCTGGGCCATTGTGACATGGCTGATTCTGCTGACTCTCTTCGTCGCCTTTGAATACGCGCTTTATTACTTCAACGACGCCATCAATCTGGGCCGCTGGCTGCCGGCGTTCACGCCGCGGCTGAAACCTTTTTACGCGCCGTTGCTCGGTCTGATCGTCATTCTCGTTGGCGTGGTCCTCTATTTCTTTTTCGCGACCTGGGAAGGCGAACAAGACGAATCGCCATTCCCCGACATCGACGCAGCTTGGGAAACGGCGATGGAGGCCGTCGCCAAGGCGGGTATCGTGCCGCATCAGGTGTCGCTATTTCTCGTGCTCGGTCGGCCCGAATCGGCTGAGACTAACATGTTCGACGGCGCTGGCGTCAAATGGGTCGTCAAGCACTCGCCGCCGGATGCCAACGCCCCGATTCATGTCTACGCGGAAAAGGAAAGCTCGCCGAAGTCGGCGCATCCCGGCGCGATCTACGTCACATGCCGGGGCGCATCGGTGTTGGGCAAGCTGGCGGGTATCTTGGCCCGCGACGAGACCGTGCTGCCCGCCGCCATCGCCGCCGATGACGGTCTGGAACACGCCGACGCCACCGTCGGCGCATTCGACCGCGACGCACTTAAAGCCCGCGAAGTCGTGGCGGCGTCACTGGGACGCGAAGCCACCGTGCTCGAAAAACGCAAAGCCTACCGCGCCGATCGAGGCAAACCGCTCGCCAACGATTTGCTGGCCGACAACGACGAAGTTACCCGCCTCAAAGCGAGGCTCGCGCATCTCTGCCGTTTGATCACGCGGGAACGCCAATCCGAATGCGCCGCCAATGGCATCCTCCTGCTCATCCCCCTGGCCGGCACGGATACCTCCGGCGAGGCCCTGTTGACCGCCCAGGCCTGTCTCGAAGACCTGACGACGGCTCGAACCGAAATGAAGATCGACTGCCCCGTCGTCAGTCTACTGGTTGACCTGGAAGACCTGCCCGGCTTCAAGGAATTTCTCAGTCTGCAGCGCCTGAAGGAATTGTCCAGCCGTCGCGGTGGCAGCTTCCCGATGGCGACCCGCATGACCGCGGACGAGATTCGGCGACACCTTCGCACTTCGCTGTCGTGGATCTGCACGACCTACATGCAGGACAGCGTCTATTCGGTTTTTCAGACCGAGACCGAAGCGAACAAGGAAGTCTCGCCGCTCTTTTTGCGAAACTCGCGCCTGACGCTGCTGTTGACGGAACTGAACGAACGAGCCGACGCAGTGTGCGACATCGTCACGTCCGCCATGATGCCCGAGAGAGAGTCGATGTTCCGGTATTCAGGATTCTACATCGCTGCGACCGGCGCCGTCGGCGTGCAAGGCTTCATCGCCGGCGTATTTCAAAAATTGGTCAAGGAACAGGCAAGCGTAACCTGGACACAGTCCGCGCTGGATGCCGATGCCGAGGCATATCAATTGGCCGGTTCCTATGCGACGGCAACGTATCTTCTACTTCTGTTCATCGTCGTGATGATTGCGGGAGCAGGGTATTACGTTTTCCGTTGACCATCAATTTCGTTTAGCCTCGCTGCGCCAGCGGAGCATGACGCGTCAACTCGCTTCGTGTTTTCTTAGAAATCCTTGGTCAAAGTTACAGATTTGGCGTGTTCTTATCAGAGCCGCGCACCGAGTAGGCGGCTTTTTTTTGGACTGTTTATTTCGTGCGCGGTTCTGACTCGACGGTAGCGGCTTCGTTACGAATTCGCCGCGCCCGCGCGGGATCGAACAGTGGGAAAATGTACTCGCGCAAATAGTTCGGGGCATAGGTGCCGAAGTGCCCGCCGTTGTGTCCCAAGGCGCGGTCTTTGGGCGTCCAGGGATGCTGGCTGAGTTTGTGCTGCGATTCGGGGTCGGCAGCGAAAAAGCGGTCGCCGAACCCGACACGGCCGGCACTTTTCGTCCGCAGCCGGTCGGACGTACCGATGAGCCGAGTCGCCAGGCCGAGATAGATATAGTCATGTGGGCTGTAGTGAACATGCACTCCGTGTGCGACTCGCCGAAGGGCTTCGCGCAGGTCGTATTTGTAGGACAATGACGGTGAGAGCAGGATCAGGTCGTCGATCGTTTCCGGCGGAAGCGTCTCGACTGCGGTCAACACCACAAGAGAGCCGGCGCTATGCCCGGCGAGGAAAGTGGGCCGATCGGGATTGGCGACGCGATGGGCGAGAACGATCTCCGCCAAGCGTCGGCCTTGCATGCGGGCGTAGGCGTAATCAGTTTGATCTGCGTAGATGCGATTGTTGCCATGCGACCACTGAAAGGTAACGACATCGATCGGATAGCCATCGCGATCGAGGACGTTGTGAAGCGTTTTCGAGGTGAACTGAAAACCGCCGGCGCCGTCGGCGACAAAGACGGTCGCGGGCTTGGCCTCGAATCGCATCGGCTTGGAGTCGATGACCTGCGGAAACGCTGCGGCGCAGCCCGTTAGCATCGGCGCGATGAAGAGGGCGGCCAACAAGCCATGCCAACCAATCTGGCGGATGTGTCGGAAAATAGCAGATGCCTCCGTGAATCCGATTGACACTAGGTAAGTTGTAGCAGTTGCATTATTGATTTCTGCTTGCGGCTTAGCGTTCGAACAATACCCTGCGAACGCTAAACCGCAAGCGGAAATCAAGAATGGCTACTCGTCTCATTCCGGCAAAATTGCAGATGCGATTGACGGGCAGGTTGGCGAACGGTTACACTATGCCCTTAGGATTACTGCGCATCGCATCGCAAAGGACCGCGTCATGTTCCGCAAACTGCTTCTCGCGATTCTTCTCGTCGCGCCGCTAGGCCTTTTCCCACTCCTTCGGCACAAGGAAGAGTCGGTTGACCCGCCCTATGTCCCGCCCGTAGTCGATCCGCTGACGCAAGACAAGCGAAATATCTTAGCCTGTTTCGCCATTTCCCCCAGTCAGTCATTTCCCATGACTTTGCCGTGGAAGCCTCTTTTCGTTATCGGCGAGGAACGCTCTAAAATGTTAGAGGAATTGGCCAGGAATAAGCCAGTTGAATTCCTTCAAGCTAGCCTAGATAAATACGACCGAGACGTGAAGGGCTACCGATTGCTGTTTTTGAAGCAGGAGCGGGTCAATGATAAGCTGCGTAATCCCGAGGAAATCGTGATTCATTTCCGCGAGGAGCCGTTCAGCGTGCATTTCAAATGGCTAAAAGGAGTGGAACTCGCAACCGCCACACTCTATGTGAAAGGCGAGAATAATGACAAACTCATCGTACGATCCTTCATTGGATTCCAAATGACCTTCGACGTGAATTCGCCTAGTGCCAAGGCCACGAGTCGATTTCCGATTACGCAATTCGGCTTCCGCCACGCCGCGAAAAACACGCTCAATAGTATCCGTGACGCCCAGAAACGGGACAAGCTGCACTTGAAATACGAAGGCATCCAGCGGCTGAAACAAGTTGATCGGCTCTGCTACGTCCTCGTCCGCGACCCCTACGATCCACCCGAAGACGATGGCATTGCCAAGATGACGATTTACATCGATATGGAAACGCTGCTTCACGTCGGCTACGAGTTGCGCGACGCGAAAGGCGAAACGATCGCTGACTACTACTTCCGCGACATCGAACTAAACCCGACATTTAACGCGAAGCAATTTACCAACAAGGGATTGTAAAGAATCTGCTTGCCATTTAGCGCTCGCGTGTCGTCATGCGAGCGCTAAACGACAAGCGAGACATCACTTCAACTCGCGAATAAACAGATTGCGAAACTGCGCCGCTTCGCCTTGTTGGCGGAGCGCGATTGGACCGGCGGTCGGCGCTTTGTCCAATTTAATATCGCTGACGCCCTTGCCATTGATGCTGACGCTGACGCCGTTGCCCTGGACACGCACGAGCGCGCGGCTCCAGCCTTTGCCCGTTGATTCCAGGTTCATGGCTTTGCCCGATCCGCCCGGGTTCAGGATAAGGCTGGCTTTCGATTTGAAATCGCAAATCAACTCGAAGCTGCCGAACGATTTCTCGGTGGCGAGGCTTGCCGTTGCGTATGTCGCTTTGCCGTCGCAGTTGAGCACGCCGTCGCGCATGATCCAATGTTTCTTGTGCATGTCGGTCGCCTTCCAACCGTTCAGGTCGAGGCCGGTGAAGAGGCAGGTGAAGCCCTTGTCTTCGTCGCAAATCTCGCTCGCCTTCGGATTCGTGCTTGGCAGTTCCTTGAGCTTGATGTTCTTGAAGCGGCACTCCGAGCCTTCGGATTCGAGAGCGAGAAAGCCCTTGCGCGGGTTCGACTCCGTCACGCCCGAGACTTCTTTGCCATTCACGGCCAATTTGAGCACGCCGTTGTTGGCCATGACGCGATAGTGGTTCCATTCGTATTCGCCCTTGCAAACATTCTCAATGGGCAGACAGCGTTCCCAACCCTTGGGGTGTGCCCGATCGGGCTTGCACTTCGCACCCCAGATGCTGAAGAGGTCGCCATGGCTTGTGTAGGTGTCCTTGACGTTGAGATTGACGAGAACCTGCACTTCGATGCTGCGCGTATAGCCCGTGCCGAGGGCGGGAATCGGGTCGCCCCAGACGAACAGGCCGGAGTTGCCGACCGCGCCTTTTTTCTCGGGAGCATGGAACCATTCAAATTCGAGGACGAAGTTCTCGTACATGCGGTCGGTGCGCAGGTAGCCGGTCGGTTTGCCGGTGGTGATAATCATGTTGTCTTTGACATACCACGTGCTCGGCGCGCAATTAACGTTAACCCAGCCGCTCAGGTCCTTGCCATTGAAGAGCGACTTGAACTCGCCATCCTGGGCGCGAACAGACCCCAGGCCGAGCGACAGAAGTACGGCGACAGCGATACGACGATGCATGAGAGAGCCTCCCGAGTGAAGTTGATGATTCCCGCATTTCCGCTTGCGGCTTAGCGCTCACGTTGCCCACAAGTTTATTCACCGCAGAGAACGCGATCACTGTTTCCCCTTGAACAGCACGGTCGCCGCCTGTGAATTCGTGATTTTCGATTTCTCGCGTTCTTCCTGCAGCCGCTGTCCTTGTTTACGAAGATGCAGCCCAAGAATGACCAGCGTGATCGACCATAGCACGCCAAAGAGTAGCGGACCAAGCGTCAGGTCGAGCACGATGATTGGTCCCAGGATGAAGAACGCGACGCCAAACGCGTAACAGCGTCCCCAATAGTTCGCGCCCATGACGAAAAACGCCAGGCCCGAAACGAGTGCAATAAACGGGTAGGGCAGAAGTTCCGGCAGATACTTTTGCATGCGAACGTCCGCTGGAGTACTCAACGCGTCGACACGAATCAGCAGGCGCGTCACGAGCACGACGAAGAAATAGGTCGTGAAGTAACCGATCCAGATCGACCATAACTCGCGCTCCGCCGCGCTCGTGGGCAGCAGTTGGCTGCGGCGATTGTACCAGAACAACAGTCCCAGCAGCACGAACTGTAGGAATCGCGCGACAGTGATAAAGGGCATGGGCAACTCGGCACGGACGAAGCCGAATACCGCGACATGTTCGGTGAGCACCACCATTGCCATCACGAGGACCATCGAACTCCAAGCCGAAAAATCGGCGGTGTGCTGATCGCGATCGAGCGTGTGTGCCAGCCGATCGATGACGTTGAAGCTGCGCGCCGTGATCGATTCACCGTCCAGGTAGCGCTGCAAATCCTCGCCCAACTCCTCGGCCGAGGCGTAGCGCAGCGTTGGCTCCTTTTCCAGGCATTTCAAGCAAATCGTTTGCAGATCATGATCGATCTTGGGATTCAACAACACCGGCGGCACAGGCTCGTGATCGATGACTTGCATGACGGTATCAAGCGGCGTTTCGCCGCGAAACGGCGGGCGACCCGTCATCAATTCGTACAGGATGGCACCGAGGCTATAGACATCGGTCGTCGGCCCGAGTTCGGCGATCCTGCCCTGGGCCTGTTCCGGCGACATGTAGCTTGGCGTGCCGAGCACCGTTCCGGTTCGCGTTTGCCCAGTGTCGAGACCGAGGCGTTTGGCCAGGCCGAAGTCGGTGATGTGCGGCTCGTCATCGGCGTCGATCAGGATGTTCGTCGGCTTCAGATCGCGATGCAAAATGCCGTTCTTGTGCGCGTAATGCACAGCCCGCGCCAGGATGCGCACGTAGCGCGCCGCCGACTTGCCTGCAAGAGGCCCGTCCACAATCCGTCGATCGAGGCTTTCGCCGTCGATGAAATCCATCGTGAAATAATGCTGCCCTTCATGCTGATCGACATCATGGACGGCAACGATATTGGAGTGTTGCAATCGCGCCGCCGCTTCGGCTTCAGCGCGGAATCGACCGACATCTTCCGCATTGGCGAGCCGGCCGGCGAGGATCATCTTCAGTGCTACGACTCTTCCCAGCGTAAGCTGACGGGCACGATAGACAACGCCCATGCCGCCCTGGGCGATCTGGGAGAGAATTTCGTATTCGCCGAACCGTTGTCCGACATAGGGCGCCAGCCCAGCTGCATTCCTGGCATCGTTTTGTAGGGGAATCGATTCGCCTGGCGCCACGCGGGTGAGGTCGAGCACCGTCGCGCCTTGATCAGCGAGTTCGGTCATCGGCTTGCTGTCGGACGGCTGCGCCATTTCAGACTCACGGTTCGGCGGAAGGATTCGTTTCGGTAGAGTTTATCCAAGGCCGACCTTCCCGCCAGTGCCGGATTTCGTTCGCTCGTCCACAGGCCAAAGACGCAGGCCGAAGCCGCTGAAGTCGATCCACTCGACGGGTTCGCCATCGTCGAGGTCGCCACGTTCGATGCCGGCCCGCAAATAAATCCACAGGCAGGCGACATCGCTGGCGTGATCGTAGCCGTGCTCGTCAGTGTCGCCTTCAAACAACCAGCGATAAACGCGGCGTTCCTTGCCAAACGTCGTGGCTTCCTCCTGCCAACCCTTGAGCAAGCGGGTCATATTGTGCTGTGCTTGTTTCCAGGCAGCGACGGAGGTGAGTTGCACGCGCAGCTCGTCCGGCCCGGTTTCGAGCGTGACGCCGTCGATCTGCTTGATCTCATTGAACAGGCGATGTTCAAGGGCCGATGCCCGCCAGGGCGTCCAGAGATTGCAGGTGATGTGCGATGCCTGAAATTGCAGGCCGTGGAATTCGATTTGCATGAGGGTTCACCAGGAGTCAGGAGTCAGCGATCCATGCCGCATGAGCGTTCGGCCAATTCCTTTTTTGCGAAATTGGGCGCTTGCATTGTGCCTTGCGTCTGTCTAACATGTCACCTTGCGATTATTGTACAGGAGCAACGATATGAATCTGTCGGTTCGCAACAAACTTTCGGTAATGATGTTTCTGGAGTTCTTCATCTGGGGCGCGTGGTTGCCATTGATTTTTGGCTATCTGCCGAGTCTCGGATTCTCCGATCTTGAAAAGTCCTGGGTGCTCAATGCGTTCGCCCTGGCGTCGTTCACGGCGATGTTTTTCAGCACGCAGTTTGCGGATCGCACCTTCGCGGCGGAACGCTTCCTCGCCTTTAGCCATTTAATCGGCGGCCTGGCCATACTTGGATTGGCGTTTGTGCAAGACTTTTGGCCGTTCTTCGGTTTGATGCTAGTGCATTCGCTGTTCTATGTGCCGACGATTTCGATCACGAATTCGATCGCGTTCACCAATCTGAAGGACGCGAAAAACGATTTCGGCCTCGTGCGGTTATGGGGCACGATCGGCTGGATCGCCGCCAGCTGGCCGTTTGTGTTTCTGCTGGTGGACTGGGACCAGGTGCCGGCGTTCGGTTCCGTGGGATTCGTCGATTGGCTGGGGGCCGCTCTCGGGAAAGCAAAAACGGGGGGCGCGCTTCAAGAAGCTACACGTTACACTTTCGTTGCATCAGGTGTCGCCTCGTTATTGCTGGCCGCCTTCAGCTTGATTCTGCCGCATACACCGCCGAAGCCGGCGCAGGCTGGCGAAGGCCAATTCGCCTGGCTCGATTCCTTGAAACTATTGCGATCGCCGTTCCTCCTGGTGTTATTCGTTGTAACCTTCTTCGACGCGGCAGTTCACCAATGTTACTTCATGTATACCGGCGATTTTCTGAAGAGCGTCGGTATTCCCGCCAATTGGGTCATGCCCGTCATGAGCATCGGGCAGTTCGCGGAAATCGGCACGATGGCGATTCTCGGCGCGTGTCTTAAACGCCTCGGCTGGCGCGTCACGATGACCATCGGCATTCTCGGCCATACCGTTCGCTTCGGTATTTTCGCACTGGCGCCAGAACCCTGGTTGGCGGTTTCCGTAAACGTGCTGCACGGTATCTGCTATGCGTTCTATTTCGCAACCGTATATATCTTTGTCGATGAGTTCCTACCGAAGAACTCGCGATCGAGCGCCCAGGGGCTATTCAACTTCCTGATACTCGGCGCCGGTCCGTTTGTGGGAACGTTCGTTTGGTCATATCTTGGCAGTGTCTTCAAGTCAGAATCTGGGGTCCAAGATTTCCGCTCGCTCTTCCTCGCGCCGTCGTTAGTAGCCCTGGTGGCGGCGGCGATTTTGTTCCTCTTTTTCCATCCACCGAAATCCGCCCAGCCGCCGCATTAGGAATGCTAGTCCGCAGACTTCAGAGCCGGAAGCGTGAGCGACGGTCAACATACACCGTCGCTCACGCTTCCGGCTCTGAAGAACAAGAACTTCCACGGGGCATTCCCATGCCGGTCGTTGCCACCTGCTCGCATTGTTCGGGCAGAGTCAAAGTGAAGGACGAGTTGATCGGAAAGTCGGTCAAATGTCCGAAATGCGCCACGCCCTTCAAGGTCGCTGCCGAGGCGCAGGAATCCTCCACGGAAACCGCCGTCACCGAGAAGAAGCCGGCGCACGCCAAAACGACGATGGGGAACACCACATCGAAAACGTCGTTAGCCAAGGCCAGCCCGCCGCCGATGCCTGCCGAACCGAAAAAGAAAGCCGCCTGGGATAAAGCCAAAGACGACGACGAAGCCAAGGAAGCCGACAAGTTCAAGGCGAAGTCGGCCAAGAAAAAGCAGAAGAAGGACGACGACGAGGCATTCGACGAATTGCTGAACACCACGCAGCTGCCCGATGCGGTGAAAGTGCGCGTGCATGAGGAGATTGGCCTGAAAGAAACCGGCGTCTGGGTCGGTCAGCCGGTGCCGAAGATCATGATGGTCCGCGCCATTCCGAAGATATTCGCCGCGGTGTTCATTACCTGTTTTCTGTCGATATTCGCCGGCGTGGGGTTGCTCGCGGGGCTTGGCTTGCCGCCGTTGATCGCCATCCCGACGCTAATTGTCCTCGACCTGATCGCCGCGATGTTTTGGGCCGTCCTCTTCGTCTTCATGGATCGCAAAGTCGCGCTCGCCACGGCCTATGTGGTGACGAACAAGCGCTGTATCGTTTTCCAGGGCCGCTGGTTCATACCGCCCGAAGTCGAGAGCGTCTACCCCGACCTACTCACGCACATGCGCCGCCTGGCAACCTGGTTTTTCGGCAGCGAAGCAGGCGACATAGTCTTCCGCAGCGTCACCACCATCACCACCACGCACCGCCAACGCGGCGGCTCCAGCACCTCGTCGAGCACGGTGTACTATGGCTTTCTCGGCATCGCCAGCATGGACGAAGCCGAGAACATCATCCGCAACGCGCTACTTCGCGACGACGATGATGACGATGATCGCCCGAGAAAGAAAAAGAAAAGGGCCTGATCATCCCGTTCATTATGTCGGCACATCTTCAAATTCGACGGCGATTCGGGCGACTCTGACAATCGGCTTGCCCACGAGGATTTTCGGGCCAACTTGAATATCGATTTGTGACGGGCAAAAGGCCCCTTATCTCGCAGCCGTTGCGTCGCCTGAAAGTCACGACCGCAGTGCGAGCTGGCGGTTTCGCCACGCACGGAGAACAACGCACATGAAAACGGCAACAAACAGCACGAACGGCGAGCAATTGACGATCTCAGCGAGAATCACTTCCCAGGTATGCCAACCGATATGCTCGGCGTTCAGCTTGCGGTCATCAATCGTTACGGCAAATCGAATTGGACGCGGGCGGTGTTGTGGAAACGTTGATCCGTCACGAGTGAGTAGCGGGCCCACCTGGAGTGTCCCCTCAGGAATAGCGCGAATCCACGCATCGGTATGCCCTTTTCCGGTTGGCGCCGAAACGCGACTATCGCGAGGAACGGCGAAGAGATAGAATTCGGTCACTTCGCTGATTTCTTTCTCACGCAGCGTAAGGCGAATAGGTTCCGGGCCAATCCGTTTCAAGTGAAGCGTCCGATACCCGCCATTCTCTCGATATCCGTACTTCAAATAAAAATCATAATCTGGGTAGTCGCGCAAATTGTCGAACGCAAAAGTTAGCTCTCGTTTTCTGACCGGAGAATAGGCTTCCGCTACTCCCACGAACGTTAGAACGATCAGTACGCCGCCGATGGTGCGAATCCAGATTGGTAACGGCATGATTCGTCAACTTCAGTATAGACGTGCCCGACAAAAGTCAAATTCCGTCCGCGGCTGAAGAGGCATTCAGGCTTCCTCGCTGACGCTTCAGCCGCGGAAATCCAGTTTTGTCAGCGATGTCATTATTCACTGAAAAAACAAAATAGCTGCCCATGATTTGAATAAGGTCAGGACATCGCTTGCGAGGCTTCATCACCGCCACGTTGCAACAATCGCATGCATATGCGGTTGCCGGTCACCACGGAGAACTTCCCCTCCCAATCGCTACGCGATTCGATTGCCTCGATTGTTCGTTGACAGGCGATATCCTTGTCTGCACCCGAAAGTCGCACCAGTATGACGCCGGATTCCGCTGGAAGGCCCAATCGAATCGCCAGTTCGCCGAAATCTTTGTCATGCGTTAGAACAATCCGCTTCTCTGTTTGAGCCCTGGCGAGGATGATGTCATCCGCTTGACCCCGCATTGATTCCTTCGCCGAGAGCACGTCATGCCCGTTCTTTCGCAGCCCATCCATGATCGTTTTTGCCACATTCTCGTTTGCCAAAAATTGCATTGTTGAATATCACCCCGTTGGCAACAAGTAGACCTTTTCCGAGCGCAGAACCTCACTCGCATAGGCTAAACACGCCTGAATGTCGGCCGGTTGCAAGTGGTCGTACTCTTGCAATATCTGCTCATTTGACCAGCCGTTGCCCAGCAGGTCAACGATAAATTCAACCGACATGCGAGTACCTTTGATGATCGGTTTGCCGACCAGTATTTTCGGATCAACGATGATGCGATTGTGCCAATTCATGTCTGTCGTCCTCCAAGTTTCCGTTCATTATACTCGCAAGTTACGTAGCCTTCCGTCCGCGTCACTCCCCCTTCCCCTCCTCCTTCGGCAACTTCAATATCCACTCGCGGAATAGGGCGACGGCGGCTTCGTCTACCACGCGCGTCGTCAGGGGCGGCATGTGGCCTTTGTCGCGGTGCGAGATGCGGTGCAGCATCACCGAGCGTTCCGGATGACCCGGGGCGACGATCTTCGCGTCCTTTAGGCCGAACGTGTCGTGCACCGGTTTCGCATTGATGACCTTCATCTGGTCCAGCGTCTTCGTGAACTCCAGTTCCATCGCCGAATTCCCGCCGCCGGCCTCGACGTGGCACTGAGCACAATTGCTGTGCAGGTACGAGCGCACCCGCGCCGTCAGGTCTGCCTTCTTGTCGTACGGATCGACGAGCCTCGGCGTGTCTTCGGGCCGAAATGGCAGCAGCGTCGATTGTGTCGGCGTCCGTTGATCGCGTGTCGCCGTTCGCCGTGCGATTTCGTCGTTGATTTCCTTCGTCGTGCGGCCCTTCGATTTTAGATCCTGGCGCATCTTGTCGATCGTCGCCGTGCTCCAGTTGAACTTGTTGAAAACGCCGAGCCGCTCGAAGACCGCGAGTTGATTCTCTTTGGCGGTGCCGTAATCGTGAACGTGATTCATCTGTAACTCGGTGAAGCCGAGCACGTAATTCGCCGCCCGGCTGTGGCAGACCATGCACTCGGATCGGCTGGGGTAATGCCAGTTCAGCTTCTTCTCGCCGGTCTTGGTTTTGATGATGACCTCACGGTCCGCGCCTTTGCCTTCGACGAGTGTGCCTTCGGTTTCGTCGTCGTTCCAGGCGTAGGAGTAGCCGTACCATTCCTTGCCCTGACGAGCGAGGAATCGCGTCTCGATCCAGCGGCGTGATGTCGGATCGCCTTCGATTGTGTCGAAATAGAACGACTTCACGATCACCGTCTGGTCGGGCAAATCCCAACCGCGGGTTTTGCGGTAGTCGATCTTCGCGCCGGCGGGCAACCCCAGCCAGCGCTGCTTGGCGGTGCCATCGGACCAGAGCACGGCATTGACGGAGTACGGGATCAGCGAATCCTGCATCATGTGGCCCTTCACCGATTTGAACAGGCCGCTCTCGCTCAGCTTGCGCGGGAAGGTCGTTTTGAATTTCTCCTTCGGCGTCGGCACGAGCGTGTAGAGTCCGCCGAGGTCGCCGCGCTGGAAGTCGGCGATGAGGATTTCGCCCTTGGTGTCCATCCCGAAGCCGGTGATGGAGAGCCGAGTATCGGCGATTTCGCGGTGCGAGACGACTTTCTCGCCGTCGTGTTTAACGGCCCAGACTTTGCCGGTGGAGTAGTCGCCGTAGATGTAATGCCCGACGAGATCGGGATGGCGCTTGCCGTAATAGACGATGCCGCCGGTGAGGGAGCGAGCCTCGGAATGATGATGCTCGACAGTCGGCTTGGTCAACGGCACCGGTGCGAGCTTGCGCGTGAGGTAGAACGGATGGCTGCCCTCGGTGACGCTCCAGCCGTAGTTATCGCCCTTCTTGACGAGGAACGCTTGCTCGTAAACGTCCTGCCCATTCTGCCCGACCCAGACATGCCCGGTCTTGGCATCGACACAAGAGCGCCAGGGATTGCGCAGGCCGAGCGCCCAGATTTCGGGGCGGGCGCCTTTCATATTGACAAACGGATTGTCCTTGGGAACCGAGTACATCTTGCCCGGTGCCGGATTATCGACATCGATACGCAACACCTTGGCGAGGAGCGACGACATTTCCTGGCCGACGAGATCGGTGTCGGAGTCGGATGTGCCATCGCCGGTCGTGAAGTACATCATGCCGTCGTGTCCGAAGACGGGGGCGGCGCCGTTGTGGCCATTCGATTCGACTTCGATGATCGTCTTTTCCGAGCCTGGAATGATGGCGTATGGCGCTTTCGTTTCCATCGTCAATCGAGTGAGGCGAGTCTTTTTCTTGACCTTGGGTTCATCCTTTGACTTAACCCCGCCGAAGATGGGCCGCGTGCCGTTGTTGCCGACGTAGATATAGCCGTTCTCTTTCCATTTGGGGTGGAATTCGAGTTGGAAGAGGAGATCAGGCGATTCGAGCCAAAGGTCGAGCGTTTCGACGTCGGCCTTGTCCTTCATGCGATAGATTTTGCTCGACGTGCCGGTATTGGGCATCGTGATGACGAGCAGCTCATCGGTACCGGGGATGACGTGGGTGATCGAAACGAAGTCCAGCTTGGCCTTCGGGTAGACTTTTTGGATTTGGTACGGCGGCGGGCCGTCGGGGAAGCCGACGACTTTCGAGGTCGTCAGCGGCACGAATTTCTCCGGGCCTCGCGGCGTTGCCGTCTTTGTCTTTTCCGGGCCGACGAATACCAGCGTTGCGTAGTCTTCGTGCTGATGGAAGCTCCGCTGCGTGAGCGGTGCGCAGGTTGAGAGTTCCGGGCCTTCAAAATCGACGGAGTAATCATATCGGCACAGGGCGAACTTCCATTTCTCGTCGGGCGCTGGCCGACCGCCGGTGGCGAGAAAATCGGTCCACGGAATCTTGCCTTCAACGGACCAGCCTTCGTCCTTGTCGGTCCACTTGTTGAGCGTGCCGCGAAGATTTACTTTCGCTTCGACGTGGAACTTGTCTTGATTCTTGAATCGATCAAATCCGCCGGACCCGCGGCGAGGCAGGAAAACGTCGAGCACCGCACCGGCAGCGTTGACCTGGAACTCGTAGTAGCCAGGTTTGTCGTCGGCAGGCTTGAAGAACAACTCGAACACATCATTGTTCCAGAGCATGCCGTTGTGTGTGGTGATGTCGGCATAGAGGTCGCTGTCCTCCATGTCGGCAAAAAAATAGAGGTTGTCGCGATCCCACAGCAGCTTGGCCTTGGTCTTGGTCTTCGCGAGGCGAGCTTTGTCGCCCATCCAAGGGAGGTAGAAATGATCAATGACCTGGGCATGCTTCCATTCAGGGTCGGTTCCTTTGCCGGTGATCTTGATAGTATGGTCCGTCCAACGGCACTCGAATGTGGTAGTCGGCGGTTTCACGGCCGGCTGCCCGACGAGCAGCGCATCGCCGACGAAGGCCGCAGGAATGATTGCGAGCAGAGCAAAATAAGCACGGTGTAGCATGGCGGTAATCCCGCAAAAGTGGCGAGGTTATGGTGTGCTGGTAGAGGTTATCAGATGAAGCGGCCGCTGCCAAGCAAAAACAGCGAAAAAAATGCGGAGCCAATTTGGGCCCTTCCGCTTGCGGGTTAGCGCTCACTAGGCGCGATTCTAACGCTGAGCCCGGACTGGAACGCAATAACACGCCTCGATTCAAACGAAAACGGCGTGAGTGAAGATTGCTCTTCATTCACGCCGCCGATTCTTGGAATACAATCGTCCGTTCGCGCGAGATCGCGCGAACGCTAAACGACATCGACTATTGCACCAGGATGAATTCCTTGGTGTTAATCAACGCCCAGATGATGTTCTCGTAGGCGAGTTGACGGCTCTTCGCGTTGCGTTCGATGTTCGTCATTGCAACATCCATCTGCGCGACCGAAGGTTGGCGACCGAACGCCCATACGAAGAGTTCGGCGACCTTTTCACGGTCGGGGCGAGCGTCCTTCATCATTTGATCCGACCGGCCGCCCAGGCGTGACAGCTTGGTCTGGATTTCCTGCGAGTTCAACAGATGGAGCACCTGCGCCAGGTTCGCCTCCGCGACGCGTTCGCATTCGCATGCGCTGATGCGTTGCGGACGGCCGAACACGTCAAGGAAGTAGGACGGGAACGATTCGTCAGGCAACATGATCGCACGATTCGGCGCGAACCGATCCGTCGGCAACCCCGCGAAATTCGCCGGGCTGTTCGTCACCTGCGACACCGCATCGAACAACACCTCGGCCGACATACGGCGAGGATAGTAGCGAGCGAATGCCTTCTTGTCGTTCTTGTTGAACTCGTTCGGCATCGCGGAGAGTTGATACGATCGGCTCTTCACGAGCTGCTTGACCAGGTGCTTCAGGCTGAACTTGTTTTTGATGAAATCCTCGGCCAGCGCGTCGAGCAATTCCGGGTTGGACGGCGGGTTCGTTACGCGCATGTCGTCTACGGGATCCACGAGGCCCTTGCCGAAGAAGTGGGCCCAGTAGCGATTGACGACGGCGCGAGCGAAGAACGGGTTTTTCGCATCGACCATCCAATCGACGAGGTGCGTGCGTGGATCATCGCCGGATTTGAGGTCAACCGGCGGCGCGTCGAGCGCTCGCATGACGGCGACTTTCCCGTTTCGCGTGTTGACGACGGTGCCCGTGCCCTTGTTGAAAATAATCTGACGGCCTAGGGCGGGGTTCTGGACAATAGCGCCCAAGTTCGCGCCGGGCTTACGGCCAATCTGGGAGAAGAACGCGGCCATGCCCCAGTAGTCGTCCTGGCTCCACTTTTCGTAGGGGTGGTGATGGCATTGCGCGCAAGCCACGCGAACGCCGAGGAACAGCTGACAAGCGTCATCGACAAACTGTTCGGGCTTTTGCAGATCGCGATACCAAACGCTCGGCGGCGCTTTGGATTCATCGCCGATCGCTGCCAAGATTTCGCGGGTGAACTGATCGTATGGCTTGTCCGAGGCGATGCTCTCGCGAATCCAGTTGTGGAACGCGAACGTGCCAAACGCGCGTTGCGGGTTGTTGACCCCACGGCGCACGCGCAACACATCCGCCCAGCGATTCGCGAAGTAGTAGCTGTATTCCGGCGTTTCGACGAGTTGATCGATCAACTTTTCGCGTTTGTCGGCGCTCTTGCTGTCGAGGAAGTCCTTGACCTGTTTCGGCGTCGGCAGCGTGCCGGTGACATCGTGAAATACCCGGCGAACGAAAGTTTCGTCGTTAGCGAGGTCGGACGGCACGATGCCAAGCTCTTGCCATTTCTTCTGAACATGCTTGTCAACGATCGTGCGATGTTCAAAGGCGTAAGTCGGAATCTTCAGGCCGGAGGGCACAGTGGCACGGAAGGTAGCGACCGAGCCTTGGTAGCGTGCCATGATCGCTGCTTCACCGCTCATTTCGAGCGAGCGAACGAGAGCGCTGCCATCAACGACAGCGATGTCGGGGTCGTTGCTCTCGTACTGAGCACGTTGGGTGACGTCGACCGTCGTGCCGTCGCTGTAATGAGCGATGACGGCGAACTGCTGACGATTGTTGCGGTTGATGATGCGTTGTTCGGGGAAGACGGTGATCTTCGTGACTTCGAGGTCCTTGCCGTCGGAGAACGGCGTGCCGCCGGCGATCCAGCGACGGATGAGTTTGTATTCATCGGACCCGATGTCCATGCGTTTGCCGCCGGCGTGGGCCATTTGGCCGGAGGCTTTGGTCAGCAGCATGCTGAATTCGGGTGAAGTGACCATGAGGCGTCGCCCACGGTTTTCTTTGACGAGCGTCATGTAGTCGAGTTCGGGAACAAAGCCGAGCAGCGACAGCGCGAAGCCGTTCTGTCCGCCGGATTTGCCATGGCAGCCGCCGCCGTTGCAACCGAGCTTGGTGAAGATCGGCACAATGTGGTTGGAGAAGCTGATCGGCAGGCTTTGGTCCATCGCGTCGGAGGTCAGCTTCACGGTGATGCTGTTGTTGCCGAACTTCGCGGTGATCGTCGTCGAACCATTGGCCAACGGGATCACGCGGCCCGACGTGGTGACGCGGGCGATTTTCGGATCAGCGATTTCGAACTGCGAGTCACCCGATAAATCTTGGTACGATCCATTTTGCAGGATGCCCGTGACGATCAGCTGGCGTGAGTCATCTTCGCCGGTGAGTTTGAATTCGGACGGGAAACCTTGTAGTTCCTTGACCTCGGCCGCAGTCGGGAGTTTGATGGCGTCGAGGTCTTTCTTCGGGGCGGTTTTTTCGCCCTGGGCAACGATCGGCGAGACAAGCAATGCGCTAAGTCCCAGGACTAGCGCCGGCAGATATTTTCGCATGCAATAAGCTCCTGCAAAATGCGATGTTATGGCGGGATTTCGGAAACGGAACGACCCAGACAGCAACAAAGGGATCGGGAACCGGCGGACCTGATCGGTTCCTTGATTCCTGATCCCTGGGTGGCGAGGTAACAACTCGTTGAGCGCTCGCGCCACCAAACGATGGACGAGCGCTAAACGTAAACACAAACGGGTTATTATACCAGTTCGGAAACGAGTTCGCGGTTCTCGACGATGTGGATCGGACGGCCCGTTCCATTCAGGAACGTCGTGGCCGGGTCGATGCCGATCGTGCGATACAGCGTTGCGAGAACTTGCGGAACGTAGTACCGGCGTTCTTGCGGGCGTTCGCCGCGAGCGGTGCTCGTGCCGATCATTTGGCCCATTCGCATGCCACCGCCGGCGACAAGCGCCGACATGACAGGCGACCAGTGATCGCGACCGGCGTTGTTGTTGACGCGCGGCGTACGGCCGAATTCGCCCCACATGACGACGACGGTGTCATTCAACAAGCCGCGTTCGTGCAGATCGCCAACGAGCAGCGACAGGCCCTTATCGACCTGGGGCAGCTGGCGACGCAACGAGACAAAGTTTTGGCCGTGAGTGTCCCAGCCGCCGATCGACATGGTGACGCAGCCGACGCCGGATTCGACGAGGCGACGCGCGGTGAGGAACTGCTCGACGCCTTGGTAGCGGGAGCGCGAGGCCTGGCCTTCGCGGGTCAGGTCGAGCGCGTTGCGAACGCCACCCGAGGTGACCATTTCAAAGGCGCGGGACGTGAAATTATCCAAGCCGGCGGCGTTGGCATCGACTTCGCGGTTCAGGCCGTCGAACGACTCGAGCATCGAGCGGCGGTCGGACATACGGTCTTGCGGAACCGTCGTCAGCTGGCGGAGGTTCTCAATGCCAGGGCCTTGCGGCGAGAACGGACGGTGCTGAATGCCGAGGAACCCTGGTTCCGTGCCGCGTGACATGCCACGCAGGCTGACATACGCGGGAACCGAAGATTGACCATTGCGAACGCGGGAAACGACCGAGCCGAACGACGGATGGTTGGCGGTCATGTTTTCGCGTTGGCTTTTGCCCGTCATCACAAGGCTGTCGGAATGTTCGTCAACGGAAGCGATGGAACGGATGGCGGCGAACTTGTCCCACATCGCGGCTTGCAGCGGGAAATGTTCGCAAATCTGAGCGCCGGCCACGTTCGTTTGGATCGGACGGAACTCGCCGCGGAATTCGGCGGGAGCGTCCGGTTTGAGATCATACATGTCCATGTGTGACGGGCCGCCGGGCAGATAAATCATGATCGCCGATTTCGGCCGCGTCGGAGCCGCTTGCGGAGCGTTGCTGGCGTCCGCGCGAGCGCGGAGTATGTCAGCCAGCGTCAGGCCGGCACCGAAAGCACCGATCTTCATGAAGTTGCGGCGTGAGATGCCGTCACAGAAACATTGCTTGGCACCTTGAAACGAAAGCATCTTCTTCCCCCCTCGAAAAAGCGTAACTAGGGCGCAAAGGTAAGACTCTAACCTTTGATCTTACCCTCAGAATCAGCATATGGCAACGTCGATTATTCAAAAAAAATTTCAAAAACTTCTTTTTCTGTTTGATTTTCGCCAATGCCGTAATCTGGGAAAGCTAGTCCGATCTTGGTGATTGGATCGATTTTCAGGCTCGTCGGTTTTTCCCATTAGACCGAACGCGCAAGCGACGGTGAAGCACCACGTCGCTTGCGCGTTCGGCTAACGGTGAGGTTTCGATCATGTCAATAAATCGGATGCGAACGCAGATTTTGTTACCCTCTCGAGGCTGTTTCCCTTATGCTGAACATTAATCGCTGTTCCAATTGTAACGGGCGAAACAAGAAACACTCGGGGGGCCAACATCATGAAAATGCACCGTCTTTATTTCGCGGTCGTCGCGTTCGGGTTGCAGCTGCAGGCGGGTTTTACCTTGGCGCAATCGCCAGTAGCCGTGCCGCGACTCAACCATGTCATGCCAATGGGCGGGCAGGCCGGCTCGACATTTGAACTCAAGGTCATTTGCCAGGACGCCGAGTTAGAAGGGCTCCACTTCAACTTCCCCGGCGTCACCGCGGTTTCCGCCGGCAGCGAGAAAACGACGATCCCGACGCCGATTCCGATGAAGAAGGTTGTCACGCCGAAAACGCCGCAGGGCTTGGTCACGCACCGCTTCAAGGTCACGCTCCCCGCCAACGCGCCGCTTGGCATCCAAGACGTGCGCGTTGTGAGCAAGGGCGGCGTCAGCAATCCGCGCGCGTTCGTCGTCAGTGATACCAAGGAATTCGTCGAGGAAGAACCCAACGACGACGTGCCGAAAGCCCAGCGCATCGAACTCAACTCGACCGTAAACGGCGTTATCCTCACGCCGACCGACGTCGATTATTACGTTTTCGCCGGCAAGAAAGGCCAGCGCGTCGTATTCGCCTGCCTATCGACCAGCATCGACAGCCGACTGCAGACGATGCTTCAGGTTTACGGCGCCGACGACAGCTATCTCGGCAGCAATCGCGGCTATTCTCAAAACGACGCCGTCTTCGACGCCACGCTCCCCGCCGACGGCGACTATTACGCCCGCGTCTTCTCGTTCTCCTATACCCAGGGCGGCATCGATAACTTCTACCGCTTGACCGTGACCACCAATCCCTGGATCGACGCCGTCTTCCCGCCCGTCGTCGAACCGGGCAAGGAGTCCAAAGTCACGGTCTATGGCCGCAATCTGCCCGGGGGCAAGCTCGACTCCAGCATCGTACTCAATGAACGTGTGCTCGAAAAGCTCGAAATCACCGTGAAACCCAGTTCCGATGCGAGTGCAGGGCAGCGACTCGCCTACAGCGGCTTCGTGGCACCGCCGGGGTCGATGATTGATGGCTTCGGTCTGCGTGTCAAAGGTCCATCGGGCGAGTCGAATGCCTACCTGATGACCTACGCCTCGGCTCCTGTTGTGCTTGACACCGGCGATAACGATAGCCAGGCCAACGCCCAGAAAATCAGCGTGCCATGCGTCATCGCGGGTCGCATCGAAAAGAAAGGCGACCAGGATTGGTATGCGTTTACCGTCAAGAAAGGCCAGAAGGTGAACATTGAGGCGTTCGGCGAGCGCCTGGGTTCGCCCGTCGATCTCTATTTCCAGCTGCGTGACGCGGGAGGCCTGCTCCTGAGCGAGCAGGACGACAACATCGAGATCCTGTCGCCGCAGTTTTACACACGAAACGACGATCCGCCGCAGTATCGTTTCGTTGCCACCGCCGATGCAACCTATTATCTCAAAGTGACGACGCGCGATGCGTTCACGCTGTCCGGTCCGCGCCATCTCTACACGGTACGTATCACCACGGACGAGCCGGACTTTCGCCTGGTGGCGATGCCACGAAACAGTCTCGCGCCTGACAGCGTGATATTGAATCAGGGAGGCGGGGCGGCCTTCCAAGTTTACGTTTGGCGACTGGGCGGATTCAACGAAGAGATCACCATCGAAGGCCAAAACCTGCCGGCGGGAGTCGCGGTCAGCGCCCAGAAGATTCCGTCCGGCGTCAAAGTCAGCATGCTCGTTGTGCACGCCAATGTTGGCGCCGCCGATTTTGTCGGCGGCCTGAAGATCATCGGATCGGCGACGGTCGATGGTAAAAAGCTCGTCCGCGAAGTCCGCGCCGCAACGATATCCTGGCCCGTTGCCGCCGTCAATACGCCAACCATCACCCGGCTCGATCGTGAACTCGTTGTTGCGGTCCGCGCCAAGGCGGCATACCAATTGGTTGCCGGTGGCAAAGAGATCGTCAAAGCCCAGGGCGAAGCAATCTCCATCCCCGTCAAGCTGAATGCGATCGGCGAATTCAAAGGCAGCGTGCAGGTGGCCGCACTTAATCCGCCACCGGGACTCGTGTCGCAGAGCGCGACCTTAACAATGGCCCAAGCCGGCGGCACGGTGACGCTTGACGCCAAGGCTGTCGCTGGTATCCAACCCGGCAGCTACACGATCTTCTTGATCGGGCAGACCCAACCGATCAATCCCAAGGCACAACCCGCCAAGGGCATGGCCGGGCCGCCGAACATCGTGCAGATTTCCACGCCGATTACGCTGATTATCGTCCCGAAGCTGCTAGCCAAAGTGACGGCGACACCGCTCGCCGCCAAGGGTAACCTCGGGAAGGACATCGAAATCACCGTCCGCGCCGCCCGCCAGTATGACTTGCCGATTGCGTTCAAGGTCGAGCTAATTCTGCCGCCGACCGCCAAGGGCATCAGCGCCAAGGAAGTCACGATCAAAACTGGCGAAGACGAAACGAAGCTCATCGTGAGCATCTCGCCGCAAGCCCAGGTCGGCGCCGCTCAGGGCCTGACGATCCGTGCGACCGCAATGTTCAACGGTAATATCCCGATCGTCCACGAAACCAAGGTGACGCTGTCGATCGCGAAGTAAATTCTCGACATCCGGGTAGGCAAGCCCAGAGGTGAGGTACTCCGAACCTCTGGGATGATGTCGCGCCATCCCAGAGGTTCGGAGTACCTCACCTCTGGGCTTGTTTCAATATCCAATCGCGAGGCCAAGATAATGTCCGACCAACGTCACAGCTTAATCACCACCGGCGGCATGAGCCGAGCGCCGAATCGCGCGATGCTGCGCGCCGTCGGCTTCCTCGACGACGACTTCGATCGCCCGATGATCGGCGTCGCCAATCTCCATTCCGACATCACGCCGTGCAACGCCCATCTCAATCGGCTCGCCACCAAGGCGCTCGAAGGCATCCGCGCCGGCGGGGGCGTGGGCCAAACTTTCGGCGCGCCAACGGCGTCCGACGGCATCATGATGGGCCATCAGGGCATGCGCTACTCGCTCGTGTCGCGTGAAGTCATCGCCGACTCGATCGAAGTCGTCGCCGGCGGCATGAATCATGACGGTGTCCTGGCGCTCGGCGGGTGCGACAAAAACATGCCCGGCTGTCTCATGGCGATCGCCCGCCTCAACGTGCCCAGCATCTTCGTCTACGGCGGCTCGATCCTGCCCGGCGTCGGCGATGACGGCGATATCGACATTGTCTCCATCTTCGAAGCCGTCGGACGCTTCCAAGCCAACAAGCTCAGTGCCGAGGGCGTACACAAAGTCGAATGCGAAGCCTGCCCTGGCGCCGGTTCGTGCGGCGGCATGTATACCGCGAACACCATGAGCTCAGCGATCGAAGCGATGGGCATGTCGCTGCCGTACGACGCCAGCTACCCCGCCGTCTCCGCCGCCAAGGACAGAGAAACGTTCTTAGCGGGAAAACTCTTAGTATCGCTGATCGAGAAAGGCATCAAGCCACGCGACATCATCACGCGCAAGTCGCTGGAAAACGCTTACACATTCGTGCTCGCGCTAGGCGGCTCGACCAACGCCGTGCTGCATCTGATGGCGATCGCTCGTGAAGCCGAAGTGGCCTGGACGCTCGCCGACTTCGATCGCCTCGGCGACCACGTGCCCGACCTGGCCGACCTCAAGCCCGGCGGTAAGTACGTCATGTTCGATCTGCACAAAGCCGGTGGCACGCCCGCAGTCATGAAGGCGTTGCTCGAAGCCGGCTACCTCCACGGCGACTGCATGACCGTCACCGGCAATACTCTCGCGGAGAACCTCAAAAACGTGCCCAGCATCTATGCCCGCGAGCAGAAAGTCATCAAGCCGATCAACGCACCAATGCATCCCACGGGCCATATCATCATTCTCAAGGGCAACCTCGCGCCGGACGGCGCCGTCGCCAAAGTCGCGGGACTCTCGAAGCGCAACATCACCGGACCTGCCAAGGTCTTCGACGGCGAGGAAGCCTGTTTCGCGGCCCTGCAAGCGCGCGACATCAAGGCGAGCGACATCGTCGTCATTCGCGGCGAAGGCCCGATCGGCGGACCCGGCATGCGCGAAATGCTCTCCGTTACTGCGGCGCTCTCAGGCCAAGGTCTCGGCGAACACGTCGGCCTCATCACCGATGGCCGATTCTCCGGCGGTTCGCGCGGCCTGGTCGTCGGCCACGTCTCGCCGGAAGCATTCGCAGGCGGACCGATCGCGCTGTTGAAAACGGGCGATATCGTCACCATCGACGCGGACAAGAAAGACGTGTCGGTCGCGCTCAGCGCCGATGTGTGGGCCAAACGCAAAGCCGAATGGAAGCAACCGCCGCCTCGCGAAAAACGTGGCGTATTGGCGAAGTACGCGAAGACGGTGAGTTCGGCATCGGAGGGGGCGATAACGTCGTGATCGCCGCCCGCGTTTAGCCGCTCGCCTTTGGCGAGCGCGGCCCTGTACCGTCCGCGCTCGCCAAAGGCGAGCGGCTAAACGAATCGATTATTTTCTGCTGGCGTTTCTGGCCGTCCGCATGTTACAATCCACCCATCTCAGTCGTCGTATCCACGCCCGCTTTCACGTTCTCGGAAAGGACATCTCATGGCATCGCTTCAAAAACTTCTGCTGTCCGCGCCGATCGTTCGGGTGTTGCTGGCGCTCCTCGTGTTGATTGTCTCAACGAGGGAAAGCGAGGCGAAGAAGATGTTCATTCCGCGGTATTCGTTTAAGATCGATGAGCAGGCGTTGCCGAAAGACCCGCTGTTGCAGGCACTACCGGGCACAGTGAAGCTGCCATCGATACTCAACGAGGAGCTTGCGCTCGTTCCGCAATTGATGTTCATGACGCCGCTCGACAAAAAGCTGGAGTTCTTCAAATCGCAAGAAGAGATGGCCCATGTGCTGGCCAAGATCAACCACCTCAACAAGAAAGAACGCGACGGCTTCTTGAAAGTCTACCTCGCCAAACGCGATGACCTGCGCGGCTTGCCGTTCCGCATGGGTGACGATTGCAAAACGGACGAGAAGCAAGCGTTCCTCTTCGGCCGCGCCGTCGCTTTCGTGCAACTAGCATTGCAAACCTCTCATGAAACTTTGCTTGAAGAACATGTAAAAAGTCAGCCAAAGGATGCGAGCCAAAAGGAACTCGACTCGGCGTTGAAAAAAATGGACGATAATGCCCGATCGAAACAGTTTTGGCAGGACTTGAGTGCCAAGACGTTCGCGGTTTGGCTCAAGGAAAATGCGCCCACGGTACAGCAATCGCCCGATGCCATCGATCGCGCCGTCGTGGCGGCACTCATGCAAATGATCACGCCGAAGCACGCAGCGTACAAGACAGGGATGGTGCGTTACTTGGCCACGATCAAACAACCCGATGCCACGGCGGCGCTGGTGAAGCTTGCAATCTATCCGCCGGAAGCGAATGTGCGCACGGCAGCGATTGATGCCTTGAAATCACGCCCGTACAGCGACTATTCCAATGCCGTGATGGCTGGTTTCCGCTATCCATTGCCTGTGATTTCCAAACGAGCCGCCGACGTGCTTGTTCAGACGAAAAACACGTCGGTTCTCGATGATCTGGTAACCGTGCTTACGGAACCCGACCCGCGAGCGCCGAGGACAAGAAACGTTGACGGAAAGCATGTTTCCGTTGTGCGCGAGATGGTGCGCATCAACCATCATCACAATTGCCTGATGTGCCATGCGCCGAGCAATACGCCCGATGTTCCGCAAGGCGTCCTGACGGCGCCGGTCGCATTGCCGAGCGACGCCCTACCCTCCGCAGTCCACGGCTACGGCAGCGGATTATCGCCCGACATCTTCGTACGGACCGACATGACCTACCTTCGGCAAGATTTCTCGGTAATGATGAACGTGGAGAATGCGAAGCCGTGGCCTGAAATGCAGCGATTCGACTTCTTCGTCCGCACACGCGACGTCACACCGGCGCAGGCAGCCGAGGCCACGAAGCTATTGGCAACGCAAACGCCGTCGAACCACGCCGCGGCCCAGTACGCCCTGCGCGAACTGACTGGGCAAACGCCGACGAACCCGTCGCCAAGCTCGTGGCGGAAGATCATTGCCGCGAGGCAGGAACGAATCGATCCTTATGTGTAGCCTCCACAAATGGTAATTCCACTTGTCGCGAATATCATTTCCCGTGAGACCCAGCGATTTACTTTTTTCAGGTTTTCGGAAAGGATAGCTTCATGTCTCTCCGCATACTCGCAATCGGTATGATTTTTACGTGCTTGGCGTTCCAACCAGCTACGCTGATCGCGCAAACCAAAGACGCACTAAAGAAAACCGACGAGAAGAAAGACGAACCCGCCAAGTCCGATGAGAAAAAGCCCGATCCCAATAAGGCGGAGGAAAAAAAAGAGCCCGTCTACACGTTGTTGAAAACGAAATTGAAGACCTACGAAGAGGACCTCGCCAAGATTCGCTCTTCCATGATAAAGGACGTGGAAGTCGAGGAGAATCGTATTGATGACATCATGGCGAAGTTAGAAAAGGCTCGCATCGATTCCATGAAGCTCAAGGATTTCAAGACCGCGAACGAGATCTTTGGCCTCGCCAGCAAACTCCGCAGCGAGCGACTGAAGATTCACATGCTCCGCACGGAAATCGATCGCAAAGTCAACCCGACAGGTGGCTTCAACATCCCCGTACGAAAGCTCAACGAGGAGGAACGCGTCGGCATCAGCACGAGTGCGCCATCGTCGGTGCTCGCGCAGCAGCTTGGCTTGAAGAAAGATCACGGCATTGTGATCGAACGCGTCGAACCGAACTCCGCCGCCGACAAAGCAGGGCTGAAGAAGCACGATGTTCTCGTAAAAATCGACGGCAATCCCGTCGCGGGTAACCCGTTCGCCCTTCGCAAGCAACTCGCGCAGCTCAAGGCGGACGCCGCTGTTGAGGCGGTCGTGATTCGTGGCGGCAAGGAAGAGACAATCAAAGGTTTCACAGTGCCGGCGCCGAAATGATGGGCGATGCATGATAGCAGGATCATCCGCCTAAAAACCACGAGATGGCAGTGCCGACGAGGGCGACGAGGACGACGAGGCAGACGAGGCCGACGAGAACAGGGGTCCAGGCGGACAACTTAGCTTTGAGAATGCCAAACACGTAGCGTAAATTGACACGCCAAGCAGAATCCTCACCTTTATTCTCTTCCTGTTTCTGCTTTGCGCATTCCCGTTCGATTTCTCTGGTCTTATTGCCCCGAGAACTGGCTGTCTTTTGGTCCGCGATCTTTTTGGTCATCTTGCTCATCGCGGCGCCTTGAAACTCTTTGAACGTTGCCAATGCGCGAAACCCTTCCTCGGGGTTTTGGCTGACCCGGACCGTCGGCTTGATGGTGCCGTCGGAGAGCATTTTCTTCAGTTGGGGCGTGGTGTAGCGGATCGTGGTGATCGTGCCCGAAGCGTTTACCTTTTGAATGTACCAGGTGTTTGGATCGAGTACCACGCCAGCGGATTTCACGAAATCAACATCGGCCCGCGATTTGGCGACGGTTGTCGAAATGAGACTGGTTCTCGCCAACTCGTCGCAATCGCTTTCGCGGATGGTGTTGGCAGCGCTCTGGGTGGTGAAAGAGATGTCCGCGGACGCCAAATCCAGGCCTTCAAGGTCGGCGACCAATTCGTCGCAGCTTTGGTAGCGATTCTTCACATGCTTGGCTGTCATTTTGAGTAAGAACAGATCCAGCCGTTCCGGTACGTCGGAGTTGGCCTGGCGGGCGGGTGTAAACGTGCCCGATTCCTTGGCCTTGAGTACGTCAATCAGCGTGCGACCGACAAAGGGCGGCTGCCCCGTTAGGAATGCGTAGAGCGAACAACCCAGGGCATAGATATCGGAACGCCCGTCTATTTCTTTGGCATTGCGCGCCTGCTCCAACGGCATGTACCACGGCGTGCCGACTGCGTGCCCCGTCTGCGTTAACGACATATCATCGTCGCTCAGCTTCACCATACCCAAGTCGGCGACTTTCACGATGCCCCTTTTTGTGAGCAATATGTTTTCCGGCTTGATGTCGCGATGCACGACCCCTTGGCTGTGGGCATAGGCGAGCGCTTTGGCGCAGTCAATCGCGATGCGAATCGCGTCGGCGACCGGGAATCGCTTGAGCTGATTCAGCCATTTCTGCGTGTTACTCCCAGACACATATTCCATCGCGACGTAGTGGCAACCTTCGGCAAAATCTACCGCGTACGCCTGGATAATGTTCGGATGGTCCAGCTGGCCCATCACCTGGCCTTCGCGACGAAGTCGCTCGACCAATTTCGGTATCTTCGCGACGTGCGGGAACAGTATCTTGAGAGCGACGATACGATTGTTGAAACTCAGCTGCCTCGCCTTGTAGACGGCGCCCATCGCGCCTTCGCCAAGCTTTTTGATGAGTTGAAAGTCGCCCAGTTTAAGAATATCCTTACCCAGCACTTGGGAGGGCGACAGTTCGGTAAGATTCGACGGACCGCCCGTAGGCGCATCGGATACTACGCGTGTGGAACCGAGCTCATTCCACCGGGGATCGTTTTCTTCAGGCGTGGTAGTATCGCCGTTTCGCACGAGCTTGCTCTCAGATGTTGATGGAGAAATCGTACCGACACTGAGTTCGGTCCGACGCTTTGCTGAACCCAATTTCGCAGGCACCTGTGTTTCCATGCAACCCTCTAAGCGGCTAATCATCTTAACGCCGACGGCGTCATGCTTCGCAAATCCATCGCGAAGAATGGTGGTTCTTCCACATTCCTCCTAAGCCGCATGAAGTATAGCACAGCCTTTTCCGAGAACGGTCGGTTTCGCCCGCATAAACCGAAAAACCGGCAACTTCCGTCAAAACCACCGATCATGCATTCGTTGGCGCGACCTGCATTGATAATTCTACCAGAAGAATGAACGAGCTACCAATCAGGACAACTTTGACGCCACCCTCAAAAGTCGATTTCCGAGGCTGAAGCGTAAGCGAGGCGGCCTGAATGCCTCGCTTACGCTTCAGCCCCCGACGGAAAATCGACTTTTGATGGGCGCGTCAACTTTGTTTCAACAATCCATTTGCGAAATTGACCGGCATTCTGACCAAGAGACATGTGCATGAGCGCAAATATTGGGTCGTTTTTCAAGACTACAGATGAGGATGCGAATATATCCAAGCGGATTTCGGCAGCCGCCACCTGATTGGTGATCCAATCTATTTTGACATCAGCTTGACATCGAAGGTAATTGACCGACTATTTGGCTCGACGTTCAAGACCAGGCCGCTCGATCTTGCGTTTTGGTATTTTTGCGGCAGAAAGCTGATAACTGGCTTGCCTTCCATATTTGGCGCGGATTGCCAACAGTCGACGCGAAGGAGGTACTTACCAGGAAGTAGGCCATCGCCAGGCATAAAGGTTTTGACCTTGTAGCTCCCCGCCGCATCAAATTCCGCCGTGCCAGGTCGCGAAAGTCCTTGCGTGTGGTCTGGGTCCGACGTGAAATAGATGAACCCTGGCCCGGGCACTTTGGCGCCGTCCACGGTCACGGTTCCCTGCACTGGAATGCACTGCGGCGAATTCGAGCAGCCAGGCAACAAGTTCACGACAAACAACATGATCGTCCAAACAAGGCGCTGCCCAGCATGATTCGCGAGCATTGAAAAACCCCCTTGCGGATGGATCAGAATTCACACGCCCGTTCGCAATCGTTTCAGAGCTTCCGGCTCTGAAGATCAGACTTTCGGGAACTACGGCAACGAGCACGTCTCACCGCCGGCGCGCGAGCCCAATTCATTGTAGACACGATAATCGATCGTCTGCGCGACGAAGTGCACGCTGCCATCCCCCATGGCAAAGTTCGCGCCACCGAGGTGCTCGCTCTTATAGCCGCAGGTCCGATACCAATTGGTGTCCACGGCATCTTCCATGTGGTTGAGCGGAATCGACGTGCCGGACAGGGGGAAATTTTGGCTATAGAGTCCCATGAACGTGCACCCCTTGGGCAAGGTCTCGCCGACCATGAACGTGTTGGACAATCCATCGGTCACGCTGGCCGACTCGAATCGTCGTCACGTCCGTTCGTCCGAACATGCCAGCGAACGTCCCAGCGGGCGATCCGCCGCCTGCTGCAGTGCCGAAGTTCCAACCCTGGCAGCAATAATTCGTCGGCGCCGGGGTTCCGTTTGCGCAGAAGGGACATTGGTCCATATGCGTCGGCCCCATGCTCGCCGGATACCACAGGGCATGCGCCGGTGAAGCGTTGTGAGCCGCAAAACGCGTCATGATCGGATTTCCCGCAGCGGGATCGCTTCGGCAAATGAACATCGGTACGACTTGTTGCACTACGGCAGCATTGACGGCGTTTTTCAGTCCCGTGGCGATCGTTAGATTCAACGAACTCACCAGGTTTCCCTGATCCGCATAAGGCATGATATCCAAAGTCCAGTTGGGGCCGGTGGGGGTGCAACATACCCCAGTCCCGAAGGGGAAGCGTTTGTTGGCACTCTCGTAAGTGTACAGCGCCATGGCGATCTGCTTCAAATTATTTTGGCACTGTAACCTGGAGGCGGACTCGCGCACCTTCTGCACCGCAGGAACGAGCAGGGCGATCAGAATCGCGATGATGGCTATCACCACCAACAATTCGATGAGGGTAAATCCGCGTCGTTTCATGCGTCAGCTCCGTACTCGCCTCGCCTCGTCTTTCGTTTTATTCTACCAGCTTCTCGCGGGGCATGGCCAACATTTCCGGCCCGACGCCAGAATTTCTGGATTGGCCCTTCGCGAACGATTTGTTGAGGTTGCTCTTGGCAGGGAGCACAGATATCGCGATGAGGAATTAAGAACGAGGAATGAGACGTCAGGAATTCGGCCTGTCACAGGACCTGATTCCGCTGATCGTCTCGATTACCGAGGGGATTGAAGCCATGACTTGCTATCGTCCGTACCGCCCGGCGATGCTGTCGGATCGTGCGTTCATGGAGCTTGTCAACAAAACGGAAACTCATTTCGACCTGAACGCCGTCTATGACATAGCCCGCCATAAATAGCGGGCCACATGGAAAGAACGAATTACACCAATATATGGTCGGCAGAACAATTCGCCCGAAATCCCTACCGCGGCGCCACGCGCGGACCGCACAGCGAACCGGGCGGGCACGACTCGCCGAAGAAACTGCGGCATGATCCAAATATGAAGCGTGCCTCGTAGCGCCAGTTGGCGCAGCCGGCGAAGAACGAGTCGTTTTCGCAACCCAGGCCGTGATTGTTGAGCATCCGCCGCACCGCATGGTTCGCCGACTGCGGATAGGTCTTGGGTACGAACGGCATCCCGAAATTCGGTTGGTGCCCGGGTTCGTATTTTGCAGCCGGCATGAGAAGCACCTCAGGCGCCGCCTCGCGGTTAGTCTGTTGGGCCGGCGTCCGGTTCGTCCACATGCCGACGACAACCATCAAGCTCAAACCAAGTCGAACGGTCCATATGCACATCATGTCAACTCTCCGCAGGTAATCGGATATTTGCCGGTGAGGGGCGAAAATCACTGGTAACTTAGACTATCGGCCACCGGCGCGATACCAGGTTATTGGGATAATTCCGTAACCTCCATGATCCGCGAAAATTAGCGAAACCTTGCCTCTTGTGACGATTGTAATGTGGCACGACGCTCCGCGTCGTAGACCTTATGACGCGGTGCGGCTTGCTACATTTCATCGTTACAATCAGCAGAATTGACATAACCATTTTCTTGACCTACGTTTTATCACGAAACATTTTCTCTTTTCGGAGGCGAATCATGACCAATGGTGTTCTGTTCGGTGTTACCTGTACGTGCCTGGTTGTCGGAATCTATTTCTTTTTCGTTCGGCCTCGGCCGGACGAAAACACTTCAAACCGGCAAACGTAGAATGTTCGTAGAAGGGCAGGGTGCTCCCGTCTCCCTGCCGTCCGCGAACCTCGGTTGATTAATGATTCCGATTTACCTCGACAATAACGCCACGACTGCCTTGCATCCCGAAGTCTGGGAGGCGATGCGACCGTACCTTCTCGTTACGCCTGGCAACGCCGCCAGCACGCACCGCTTCGGTCGGCACGCACGTCAAGCCGTCGAGGAGGCCCGTGAGCTCGTTGCGAAACTGCTCGATGCGTCGCCGGAAGAAGTGCTGTTCACCAGCGGCGCGACCGAAGCGAACAATCTCGCCATCCTCGGCGCCATCCCACCCACACCTGGTTCGATCCTTACCAGCAACATCGAGCATCCCTGCGTGCTCGAACCGATTCGCATGTTGGTAGAGCGCGGCTACACTCGCCAAGATATTCCCGTGTCGGTCGATGGTATCGCAACGATCCAGAATCTGCCGATCCCCGATGATGCACGTATGGTCGCGGTGATGCTTGCGAACCACGAGACCGGTGCGGTTCAACCCGTCGAAATGGTCGCGCGTCAGATTCCGCGTGGCGTCGTGTTTCATTGCGACGCGGCGGCTGCTGCGGGAAAGATGCCGATCTCGTTTCGCCAGCTGGGCGTCTCGACTCTCACGATAAGCGCCCACAAATTTCACGGACCGCAGGGCATCGGCGCGTTGCTCGTGCGCAAGGGCGTGAAGCTGCGCCCGTTGCAGTTCGGCGGCCACCAGCAACAAAGTCGACGACCCGGAACTGAGCCGACCGCGCTTGCCGTCGGCTTGGCGACCGCGCTGAACCTCGCCATGCGCTCGCTTGAGGGCAACCGCGCCAAATTGCTAAGCTTGCGCGATCGATTCCTCGCAATGATCCGGTCCGGCGGGGCTCCGGTCGTATTGAATGGCCCCGAAGTCGGCGGGTTGCCTCACGCTATCAATCTCTCGTTTCCCGGCTGTGCCGCCGACATACTCTTGATGCGGCTCGATCTGGCTGGAGTGGCGTGCTCGACGGGTTCGGCCTGTTCGAGCGGTTCGCTGTTGCCGTCGCCCGTCATCGCCGCGATGGGTAAGCCCGATATCGAATTGCGCTCCGCACTTCGGTTCAGCCTGGACGCAACGCTCAGCGTAGCCGAGGTCGACGAGGCAGCCCGGCGGATCGTCGATTGCGCCGGTAAATTGCGTAGGCATGCAATCGAATAGCCGCGACGCGCTAGCGAATCGCAAACGTCGAACCCTCGCTCCGCTGGCGCGTCGCCGCTAAACAATCAACTCGGTTGCAGCTGCTGTGCATTCGGAAGTTCATTTAGCGATTTCAAACCAAATACCTGCAAGAAGCGCTTCGTTGTCCCATACAAAACCGGGCGGCCGAGCGACGCGTCGCGACCAACGATCTTCACGAGGCCTTTTTCCATGAGCAGGCGTAGCGTTTCGCCACAATGGACTCCGCGGATCGATTCAATGTCGGCTCGCATGATCGGTTGACGGTAAGCAATGATGGCAAGCGTTTCGCGCGAAGCGGGGGTCAGCTTCAGATCCTGCTGGCTTTTGCGAAGCGATGTCAGCCAGCGGTGGTAAACCGGGCGCGTCATCAATTGGAACCCGCCGGCAAGTTCTTCCAACTCAAACGCGGATTCACCACGGTCGTACAAATCATGCAATGTTTTCAACGCCTGGCGAACGGCTGCGACATCGGCCATGCCGGTCACTGGCACGAGTTTCCGCACGGGCAGCGGCTCATCGGCGATCAGCAGTACTGCTTCGAGAACTGCCAACGCGGCATCGCGGGCCAGCGGGTCGGATGCTGCTACTTCGCGATTTTTTCCCGCAACCTGGCGATACACGCTCGGAACCGAGTGGTTTCGCGGCATATGGCGCGGCGGCGTGAAGCGATGCAAGAACGAACGGGGTGCGATGGTACGCATCGATTTCTCCGATTTCGTTTAGCCGCGACGCGCCAGCGGAGCGCCGGATCACTCGCGATCCGCTGGCGCGTCGCGGCTAAACAGGGCGAACGCCAATGTTCCACTAGACGCGCACGGGGTTCCCAAATAAAGTAACGGCCATCCTACACAACGACCAACGTCGGCGAACCAGGAGCCTGGACTGTGCTCAAATGGCTGTCGGAATTTTGGAACTCGAACGCGACCTACGTGCTCGCGATCATCGCCGCCAACTTGCTCATCGGCTTCATGCTCGTTCACGCCATCTTCTCCGTTTGGCTAGAACGGAAAGTCGCCGGTCGAATCCAGGACCGTCTCGGCCCCACGCGCGTCGGCGGCAAATTCGGCTGGCTGCAAACACTCGCCGACGGCATGAAGCTCCTCGTTAAAGAGGATAGCATCCCTGCCTCCGCAGATCAATTTCTCTTTCGCCTTGGCCCCTATATCGTCCTACTCGGCTCGTTTTTGGCCTTCATTGCTTTGCCTTTCGGCGACGGCGTCATCGCCCGTGATATGAACATCGGCCTATTCTTCATGCTCGCCATCATGTCGAGCGAAGTGTTCGGCATCATCCTCATCGGCTATGGTTCGGGCAGCAAATGGTCGCTGTTCGGCGGCATGCGTGAAGCGGCCCAGATGATTAGCTACGAAATTCCCATGGCCCTGTGCGTGCTCGTGCCCGTCGTCGTTGCCGGCAGCATGAACCTCAGCGAAGTCGCGAAGCAGCAGTCCGGCATATGGAACTGGTATATTTTCCACGACCCGTTCACGTTCTGCGCGTTCTGGACCTACTTCACCTGCGCAATGGCCAGCTGCAAACGGGCGCCGTTCGATCTTGCCGAGGCGGAAAGCGAACTCGTCGCCGGCTTCCATACGGAATACAGCGGCTTCCGCTGGCTGGTCATCTTCATGGCCGAGTATGGCAGTATGTTCGCCGTCAGCGGCATCGCGGTTATCATGTTCCTCGGCGGCTGGAGCCTGGGTTTGCCGTTCGAGCTAACCGACTTCTTCGGGACCACGCTACACCTGGGATTCTTCGGCGTGGTGATTGGCAACATCATCAACGTCAGCGTCTTTATCGTCAAAGGCTGGTTCCTGGTGTTCGTAATGATGTGGGTGCGCTGGACGCTGCCACGGTTGCGCATCGATCAAGTCATGATGATGTGCTTGAAATATTTGATTCCGATCGGCTGTGTGTTGCTGGCCGGCGTGAGCGTATGGGTTTTGTTTGTGCCGATAATTCTGCAACAAATCGTCGGTTGGCTGTTGTTCATCCTGAGCCTGGCGGGATTGGGCTATATGGGATTCCAACTGCGGACATGGTCGAGTGCGCTGCCCGGTGCCGGCATGCCGGGCATGTGGCGAATGGAAGGCTTGCCGGGGTATCAAGGGGCGACGAAAAACTAGCGGGTTCGGTATTTCGCTTGCCGTGTAGCGCTCGGCATATTCCGCGCGAGCGCTAAACGGTAAGCGGAAAACAGGAAGATGTTTCATGTTCGACGCAGAGATGTTCATGTTTTGGTTGATCGCATCCCTAACGGGGCTGTGCGCCATCGCCACTGTGATTACGCAGAACATCGTCCGTTCTGCGACCTGGCTCCTGTTCACGCTCGCGGGCACGTCGTCGATCTTCTTTCTGCTCGGTGCGGATTTTGTGGGCGCGATTCAGCTGTTGATCTACGTCGGCGGCACGATGGTGTTGGTCGTGTTTGGTGTTATGCTGACCGCCCAGGGGCCGTTCGTCAACATGCGAACCAGCGGGGCGGAATGGGCGATTTCCATCGTTGCCGGCCTGATGCTGTTGGGTGTGCTGTGCTTTGGCTTGACTTCATTCCAAAAACTGCCGACGGGTGAGGCATTAGCCAAGGCGAATGAGGCCCACAGCAAACAGCGAAAAGCGAACGATCCGAAGACGTCCACGCATGCATCGACGATTGGTCAGGCACTATCAGGCGTTGGCTACGGGCCGATTTACAAGCGCATGCCCCCGCTGTTGCCGACGAAGGACGCCAAGGGAAACCTGGTAACGCTACCGGGGGCGCCAAGGGAGACGGAGCGAATTCACTACCTGCTGCCGTTCGAAATCGTCTCGGTACATCTCCTAGTTGTGCTCATTGGCGCCGCCTACTTGGCCCGAGCGAAACGCCGACGAGGAGGCAAAGCATGAGCGAAGGTGTTGCCCTGTATCCCTATCTTGTGTTAGGTGCGTTGCTCTTCACCTGTGGCGTCATTTGCATGGCGACCAAGCGCAACGCCATCGGCGTGCTCATCGGCGTCGAACTGGTGCTGAACGGTTCGAATATCAATTTCGTGGCGTTCTCACAATACAACCCCGACTTCCAGGTCGAAGGCATGATTTTCGCCTTGTTTGTCATCGTCATGGCGGCAGGCGAGGCGGCCGTCGCCTTGGCCATTGTGCTTAACTTCTACAACAATCACTCGACAGTCGATGTAGACAGCGCGGAAGAGTTGAAAGGATAATCAATGCCCGATTTTGCGGATAAACCGGGTTTGTTGTACGTGCTGGCCACGCTTCTGCCGGTCGCATCGTTCACGATCCTCCTGCTCTGGGGCGCGCTCCGCTGGGCGTTGCGTCCCTACGCCACGGACAATGCCACCGTCGACGGTATCTTCCAGGCAATCGGCGGCGAAGTTCCAGGCCGCGCGCCGGCGTACGTCGCCACGGCTGCCATCTTCCTCTCGTTCTGTTGCGCGCTGATCGGATTCGTGACGTTTCTCGGCGACGCGCCGAAGCTGCATCGCCTCGAACACGCTTTGCGGGACGCCGTCGCCAAGCATGCGAAAGCGCATGATGACGAGAATGAGCCGAAAAAAGATCAGTCGGAAAAGGATGCTAAAGCCGAGGGTGAAGGTAAGCATAAGAAACCGGATGAGATAGCTGCGGAGTTACGAAAAGAGCAAATCCGCTGGCAGCACTCCTGGCAGTGGGCTCGCGTCAACACGTCGCAGATCGCCGATGCCGACCGTGGCACGATTCTGACACTCGGTTTCCGCATCGACATGCTCTCCGCCGTCATGTTCATGATGGTGACGTTTATCGCGACGTTGATCCATCTGTTCTCGATCGGCTACATGAGCGACGAGCTTAAGAAAGAAGTCGAAGATCACGAAGTCCACACTGCACATGGCCATTTCCATCGCCGCGGGCGCTTTGGCCGATTCTTCATGTACCTGTCGCTGTTCTGCTTCTCGATGCTCAACCTGCTCTTGGCGGATAACCTGTTTCAGATCTTCGTCAGCTGGGAACTCGTCGGCATCTGCTCGTTCCTGCTGATTGGCTTCTACTTCGAGCGGACGAGTGCGTCGAACGCGTCGAACAAGGCATTCATCACCAACCGCGTGGGCGATGCCGGGTTCATCGTCGGCATGTTGATTCTTTGGACCTACTTTGGCTCGTTCAACTTTGAACAGATATTTACGCAGGTGCGATGCCCACATAACGATACGCACGGAGAGATCGTCCACGATGGCAAAAAGCTTGGCGCAACGCTGGTGCGAGTGAATTTGGATTCCGTCACGGAAGATAAGCGTGTGGGCAATTGGCAACGTTATAAACTGGTTCCCAACGGCTCGCACGTGCTCATCATGCCGCGAGAAATTCCGGGCCATTATCATGGACCGCAAGACGGCGTGCGAGCGTTTGTTCAGCCCAAGAAAAATCAACTCGGAGCGATCCCGTATTGGCTGCTCACGCTCGCCGGTCTCGGCATTTTCCTCGGTTGCGTCGGTAAGTCGGCCCAGTTTCCGCTGCAAGTCTGGTTGCCGGATGCGATGGAAGGCCCGACGCCCGTCAGCGCCCTGATCCATGCGGCAACGATGGTGGCGGCGGGCGTGTACCTCGTCGGACGCTGCTATCCGCTGTTCACGCCGGATGTGTTGTTGACGATTTCGTATGTCGGCGCGATCACGCTGTTCGTCGCCGCCACGATCGCGGTGGTCATGACTGACATCAAGAAAGTGCTCGCCTATTCGACCGTCAGTCAGCTTGGCTACATGATGCTCGGCTTGGGCGTCGGCGGCTGGACCGCAGGCTTGCTACACCTGCTCACGCATGCGTTCTTCAAGGCGTTGCTCTTCCTCGGTTCCGGTTCGGTCATCTATGGCTGCCATCACCAGCAAGACATGGGCAAGATGGGCGGGCTTTATCCGAAGATGAAGATCACCGCGCTGACGATGCTTATGGGCGTCTTGGCGATTTCGGGCACGCCGTTCTTTTCTGGCTGGTACAGCAAGGACGAGATTCTCGCCGGCGCGTTTGGCTACTTCATGGTCAACAAGCAACACTTCCTGCTGTTCCTGTTGCCCTTGTTGACGGCGGGTATCACGACGTTCTACATGTTCCGCATGTGGTTCCTGACGTTCACGGGCAAGCCGAAAGACGACCATGTCCACGAACATGCTCACGAATCGCCTTGGCCGATGACCGTTCCGCTGATCCTGCTGGCGATTCTCAGCGTCTGCGTGGCGTGGGGTTGGCCTCTGCATAAACCGCAGAACAGTTGGCTGGGGCATCAACTGCACCACTACAGCCAGCCGAAGACTGTGACCGATCCGGATTTGCGTGACGATCACGGCGACCTGATCCCTCTCGACGCCGATCTTGTTGCCGAGAACAAGGCGGCGATCCAGCATCACTCGATCGTCGGCATGTTGGCAATCGCCGTGGTGGCGATCGGCCTGGCGTTCGCACTGGCGCTGTACTACTTCGGGGCGTTGGATCCCAATGAAGCCAAGGAACAGTTTCCCGGTGTGCATCGCTTCCTGCTGCAGAAGTGGTACTTCGACGAGCTCTACAGTGTAGCGATCGTCCGGCCCGGTTTGACCATCGCTCACTGGTGTCGCAACTTCGATACCCACGTGGTCGATGCCTTTGTGAATCTAGTCGGCAAGTGGAATATTGTCGCCTCGTACTGGAGTGGTCGATTCGACAAGGGCATCGTCGATGGCTTCGTAAATCTGATCGCCGACGTTTCGTTCACATCGGGAAATTGGCTGCGCAACGTACAGACAGGTTACTTGCGAAGCTACATCCTGTTCCTCGCCCTGGCAGGAATGGCAGTGTGGATTCTGCTTTACGCCTGGGCCGGCACGCTGTTCGGCGGGTGAGGTTGAAACGAACCGCTTGCGGCTTAGCACTCGCAAGATGTCACGCGAGCGCTAAGCCGCAAGCGGTTAGAAATAATGACGCCCAAACGATAAATGAGATTGCTTCCATGCGTGTAATTGAACCTGATTTGATCTGGATGTCGATTTGCATTTTCTTGCCGAGCGTCTTCGCGCTGGCGCTGCTGTTCTTCCGGAAAGGTACGGAAGAATGGATGCGCTGGTTTTCGCTCGTGGGCACGGCGGCGACGTTCGTCGTCAGCATGTGTATATTCACGCAGTTTACGCACATGCTCGATACGGTGCGCGATCAAGAAGCCGCCAAGAAGGCCCAGGCACGACCTCTGGGGGCGGCCAGTTCGCTGGCGGCACGCAATGAGGAATCCTATGACAGCGAAGCGAAGAGCCAGCCCAAAAGCCCGGACGATCTGCATGCCCGCTGGTGGTGGATTCCTCGTTTCAACATCGATTACTACATCGGCGTCGATGGCATCAGTATGCCCATGATCCTGCTGACCACGGTGCTGTTCTTCCTGTCGATGATCGCCAGTTGGGGCATCAAGAAGCATGTCAAAGGGTATTGCATGCTGTTTCTGGTGCTCGAGACGGGCGTCCTGGGTACGTTCTTTGCGCTCGACTTTTTCCTGTTCTACATCTTCTGGGAAGTGATGTTGTTGCCGATGTACTTCCTCATCGGCATCTGGGGCGGACCGCGACGCGAGTATGCCGCCATCAAATTCTTCCTCTACACGCTGTTCGGCTCCGTGTTCATCCTGATCGCGATGCTTGGCTTCTACTTCACCGATGTGCAAGATTTCGTACACAAGGAAATGCTCGCCAAACAAAAACAGGTCGTGGTCGGCAAGGAGCCCGAAGCTGCTCCCAAGGATGCGAAGGATGCCAAGAAGAAGAAGAAAGATGTAAAACCGGCGGAAGTCGCCAAGGTTGCACCGAAAAACGAAGAAGTGCACACGTTTGACATCGTCGTCTTGGCACGCGTGGGCTATGCCGCGATGCGCTGGCTTAATGTCGAAAGCGATCCCGAGGGACGCCAGAAATTCATCCAGGAGATCGTCGATCGGCGAAACGATGGCACGTTGTCTGCCGACGTCGAACGCCGGATGGGGCAGGCGTTCTTCAGCAAGACGTTTCAGATCGTGATGTTTCTATTTCTGTTCGTCGGCTTCGCGATCAAGGTTCCGGTGTTCCCGTTCCATACGTGGCTGCCCGACGCCCACGTCGAAGCTCCGACGCCGATCTCAATGATCCTGGCGGGCATCCTGCTCAAACTCGGCGGGTACGGCATCATACGCATCGCGTACCCGATCTGCCCATGGGCGGCCCATTATCTCGCCTGGTCCTTGTGCGTACTGGCGATGATTAACATCATCTACGGCGCCTTTGCGGCGATGGCCCAGACCGACTTCAAGAAACTCGTTGCCTACAGCTCCGTCAGCCACATGGGCTACGTGCTCCTCGGCATCGCGGTTTGGCCAGAGAGCGGCGCCAATTCATGGGCCTGGGGCATGAACGGAGCCATGTACCAAATGATCGCTCACGGCATCAGCTCGGCCGGCATGTTCTTCTGCGTCGGTGTCATCTACGACCGTGCCCATCATCGCAACCTCGACAACTTCCGCGGCCTGATGGAGCCGATGCCACTTTACTGCGGCATCAGCGCGGTGATCTTCTTCGCCGGGCTGGGCTTGCCAGGTTTGTGCGGCTTCGTCGGCGAGTTCTTCGTCGTCATGTCAACCTGGAACTTCGCACCCGTGGACTACCCGAACGCCGGCCGAGTGTTGGCGCTGCTGTCGGCGTTGACGGTCGTCATCACGGCCGCGTATATCCTTTGGACGCTGCAAAGGGTGTACCTGGGGACGAATCCGGCCTACAAGGATTACGAAGACATCACCCTCCGCGAACTGCTGTGCATCGTTCCGCTGGTGATCCTCGCCGTGGTGCTCGGCATTGCTCCGTCGCTGGTGTTGAACTGGATGGAACCGCACGTAACGTACCTGGTCGATTCCCTGGTGCAGGCGAATCTGTAGTGGCCTGCTTGCCGTTTAGCGCTCGCGACATCCCACGCGAACGTTAATCGGCAGTCGGCAAGAGAACTCCCTGATCCTCGCTAGCGTGACCGCGAGTTTAACCCTATGAATGAACGTTTGGCTACTCTGCTGCAACTCTCCTTGGGTTTGGACGCTGCCGCGTTTATGCCTGAGCTGTTGCTGTGCGGCGGAATTGTGGTACTGCTGTTGATGCGCCTCATGCCAAGGTACGATCGCGACAACCTCGGCTGGATCGCACTCGCGATCGCCGGCTTCGCATGCTACCAGGCCTGTTCGCTCTGGTTCGAGATGCCGAGCTTCGTTGGCCGAAGCACGCTCGATCCCGATACGAAATCGACCGTCCTGTTTGGCGGCATGCTCGTCGCCGATTCGTTTTCGGTCTTCATCAAGATATTTCTCCTCGCATTCGTGACGCTGGTGATCCTACTCACGCTGCTCACCGGCATTCCCGACACCGAAGACTCCGCGGATTTCTACGTGCTGATCTTCGGCTCGACCATCGGTATGTCGATGATGGCCTCGGCGAATCACCTGCTGATGGTCTTCATCGCCATCGAAATGACGAGCTTGCCCAGCTATGCCCTCGCCGGTTTCTTGAAAGGCCGACGGCAATCGAGCGAGGCGGCCCTGAAGTACGTCGTCTACGGCAGCGGGGCCTCGGGCGTCATGCTCTATGGCATCAGCCTGCTCGCTGGATATTGCGGGACGGGCTATCTCCCCGACATCCTCGCCAAACTCAGCACGCCGGGAACGCTGGGCGAACCGGTCATCGCGCTGGGCGTGGCGTTCTTGCTGCTGGGCATCGGTTTCAAGCTGGCGGCGGTGCCATTCCATTTCTGGTGCCCGGATGTATTTGAAGGCGCCGCCGCCGAGGTCGGTGCGTTTCTGTCGGTCGCGTCCAAGGCTGCTGCCCTGGCGCTGCTGGCTCGCATCTCGCTGGGCATGGCCGGGTTGACCAACGCTGTCGCCGATCCCGCCGTCTGGTCAAAGGCCGTCGATTATTTGGTCCCCGTGCTCGCTGTCTTCGCGATTATCACGACGACCTTCGGCAACCTGGCGGCGTATGGCCAAACCAATCTCAAACGCCTGCTGGCCTATTCGACGATCGCTCACGCCGGCTTCATGATGATGGGGCTGGCGACGATGACGCGTGACGGCGCCGGCGCGGTGCTCTTCTATCTCGTCGTTTACCTCTTCATGAACCTCGGTGCGTTCGCCGTCGTCGCGTTCATCCGCAACTTGACGGGGTATGAAGACATCACCTACCTGCGCGGCTTTGTGCAGCGCTCGCCGTTCTTGGTCATCATGCTGGGCGTGTTCTTGCTCAGTTTGCTCGGTCTGCCGCCGCTGGCGGGATTCTCAGCGAAGTTCCAGATCTTCGCTGTCGTCTTCGATTCCGCGCGGATGTTCGCCGAGCATGACAAACCGAAGCTGGCCTGGACGATGTACGTCGTACTTGCCGCGGGCGGTTTGAATACCGTGTTGGCGCTGTTCTACTATGTGAAGGTGCTGAAGGTGATGATTCTGGAAAAGACGCTCGAAGAGGTCGAAAGCCGCCCGGTTGAAGCGAAGCCGAATCCAAGCATTCACGCTGCGTACCTCGCGCTATTGGCGGCGGTCATCCTCGGCTTGGGCATCATCTGGGATCCGCTCGCTCGCATTTGCTACGGCACGCGCGATCCCAGCGTGGTGTCGGCGATCGATTCGTTCCGCGAGGTGCCAGCGGTCAAAACCGCGCCGCCGGCCAACCCAACCGCTAAAGCCAAGTAAGGAACCGAGCATGATGGACGCACGCGGCTATGCACTAATCGCACGGATCGTGTCGATGGGGTCCGCTTCCCTGTTGCAATACGTCATCGACTCGGCACCCTGGTCAGCCGCGACTTCGGCGCCGGCGTTGCAAAAGATAGGCGAAATCGCGCACGAAGAGCGCGACCGCATCGCCAGCTTTCTGCGCGTCTTGCAAAAACAACACCTGCGCCGGCCCGCGCTGGGCGCGTATCCCTCACACTTCACTACGACAAACTTCGTATCGATCGGTTACCTAGTCCCTCGGCTCATAACCGAACACGAACGCGAAGTCGCCGAGCTGGAATCGCACCTGCGTAACTTTGAGGACGAAGCGATCCGCCCCCTCGCCGCCGGCTACCTCGACCTCAAACGCGCCCACCTGCAAACGCTGAAAGACTTGGCCAAGCCCGCGTCGGTATGATCTGCCATAGCCGCTTGCGGCTTAGCGCTCATTGTGTCCCCTGCGAGCGCTAAGCCGCAAGCGGAAATTCGGAGAAGCGAACCGAAACCCATTCGCGAGGCCGACATGAAACGCTATCGCACCTGGACGCTCACCGATGTCGTCAACGATTTCTGGATTGAGAACTTCTCCACCGGCAGCGATCGTCTCGCGCTCGGCACGCCACACCACTGGTCGCTCCGTAAACGTACCCTTCGCGGCGGGCTGCGCGACGGCATCGACCTCATCGAAGTCGATAACGGCGTACTTTCCTATTCCATCCTGCCCACGCGCGGCATGAGCCTCCTACGCGGCCAATTCAAGGACATCCACCTCGGCTGGAAGGCGCCCATGCACGGCCCCGTCCATCCACGCAATGTCAATACCTCGGATCGCGGCGGCATCGGCTGGCTGACCGGGTTCGACGAATGGCTGACCCGTTGCGGCCTCGCGTCCAACGGCCCGCCCGGCGAAGACGTCTACACCGACCGTCAAGGCCGCTCACGTCGCGATCTTCTAAGCCTGCATGGCCGAATCGCTAATCAGCCGGCCTACTACGTCGAGGTCCGCGTCGGGCTGGACCCGCCGTACGAAATCAGCGTCACCGGTCAAGTCGAGGAAGGCGGCCTGTTCTATCCGCATCTCGTGCTGACGACGACCTACACGACCGTGCCCGGATCGAATCGCGTCGTGATCCACGACCATGTCGAGAATCGCGGCGCCGAGCCGACGGAGATGCAAATCCTGTATCATTGCAACCTCGGTCAACCGTTGCTTGGGGCGGGCAGCCGAGTCGTCACGCCGATTCGCGAAGTGTCGCCGATCAACGCACGGGCGGCGGAAGGGATCGACACGCTGGAGACCTACGCCGGCCCGCAGCCCGGTTTCGTCGAGCAAGTCTACTGCTACGATCTCCTGGATGATGCGACGGGCCGCACGCTGGCGATGCTGTACAATCACTCGTCGGATCGCGGCATCGTGCTGCGGTTTAATCGCCAGGAATTGCCGTGCTTCACGGTGTGGAAGAACACCGGGGCAGTGGAAGACGGCTTCGTCACCGGCATCGAGCCGGCGACAAACTTCCCGAACTTCAAGTCGTTCGAGCGCCAACAAGGCCGCGTCGTGACGCTCCCCGCCGCCAGCCATTGGGAGGCGACGTGGAGCATCGAAGTCCACGACAACGCCGCCGGCGTGACCGACACGCTCGCCGAAATCGTCAGCCTGCAATCGCAAGCGAAAGCCATCGTGCACCGCAATCCGCACGCGAAATACTCGGCGACGGCGCAGTGATTAGGGGCGTGGGAATCGTGATAGGTTAATTTATGTATAATGACTCCCAGCTCATCTTCTTCCTCCCGATTCATTGCCCTGGTCGCACACCCCAGGTACGCTGCGCGAATCCAGCGGTTTGAAATGCAACCGCCCAGTGCCGCGCACGAAATAAGCGGTTGGAGGACACCGTCGACGGTGGATTCCAACCGCTTACTTCATGTGCGGCTCTGACGGGAGAAGTTGCCTACTCCTTACGAAACATCTTGTGGCTGCGGTCGCCGCGTGAGTACAAATACGCAGCCAGGTCGAGGATTTCGTCGCGGGTGAAGGTGTCGATCAGGCCCTCGGGCATCTGCGAGACTTTCGAGTGCGTGATCGATTCCACCAGGTTGCGGTTGACGGCGACGAGCTTGTTCGGGTCGAACATGTCGATGCTGATCGTCATGTTGTCGCCAGCCAGATTGACGACGCGGCCCGTGATCTGCCGGCCATCGGTTGTGTTGACGATGATGGCGGCGTACTGGTCGCTGACGACTTTGCTCGGCTCGATGATCGATTCGAGCAGGTCGCGCGGGCCGAACCGCCCGATGACTTGCGTCAGGTCTGGCCCCAGGCCGCCACCTTCGTTGGCGAAGCGATGGCAGACGAAGCATTTCGCCTCGCCGAACAGGTTTCGGCCCTGATCGAAGTTGCGATTTCCCAGGCCTTTTTCGACGATCGGCAGCAGTTCCTCGACGGTGTACTTCTTCACAAACGGCCGTTGCTTGAAGGTGAATTCCGGCGCGGTCGGCTTCGGCGTCACATCGAGCACGGTCTTCAGGGCGTTGCGCTCTTCTTCGTTGAGCGACATCTTGATGGCATCGGTGCGGATGTTGCGCAGGAAGCCGTGGAAGCTGTTGCCTCCGCGATAATTGGCGGCTTTGTGGAACCAGTTGAAATATTCCTCGCGCTGCTTGATCGACCAGCCCGTTTTGACGGTGCGCAGCGAAAGGGCGTATTCGATCTGGTCCTCCTGCGTCGGCGATTTGGCGAGCAGGTCGAGCGACTTGGTAAGAGCGCCCGGTGTTTCGAGGTGGGAGAGAATCTTGCAAATCTCGGTATTCACTTCACGCTCGGCTGCGGGATAGAGCGAGAGCAGGCGTTTGCCCACGCTGGTGTTGACATTGGCCTCGCCGGTGCCGAGACGGACGTAGGCGAGCTGATAGGCGCGAAGCAGGTCGATCTTTTGCGGCGTGGTGAGTTTGGCGAAGTCGATGCCGTTGAGGCCTTCGAGGATGTTCGCCTGTTTCGCTTTGACGTTGAGCCGAGCGAGCGCGATCGAAGAATGGATGCGAGCGATCGGATCGGTTTCGGCCAGGGCCTTCGCTTTCCAGGTCGCGGGGTCTTGGAATTCGAGCACGGTGCGGGCGGCATAGCGCAGGAAGCGGTCTTTGTGGTTTAAGAACGGCCAAGCCGTCTGCACCGCCTTGGGGTCTTGCTTGCCGTAGAACTTTTCGAGATTCTTGCGGGCAACTCGATCAAGCGAAATTTCAATCCTGCCAGTTTCGGGCGGTTCGGTCGATTCCTTGCCGATGTAGGTCACGCGATACAGGCCCGACATCGTGTTACGGCCGCCGATCGTGAAGTAGAGCGCGCCGTCTTTCGGATTGACGATAACATCGGTGAGCGGCAACGGCGAGCCGTTGAGGAACTCTTCGAGTTCGCCGGTGTAGGACGCGCCGTCTGCTTTCATGTGGAGAGCATAGAGTTTGCCATAGCTCCAATCGCACAGAAAGAGAGACTCTCGATACTTGACCGGGAACTTGGCGCCATAGCCGAAGGCGATGCCGCACGGGCTGCCGGGGCCGACGTTGACGACGGGCGGCAGGTTGTCGGGATGATACTCGTACATTTTGCCTGTACCGCCACGCCAGCCGAATTCGCTACCGGGGACGGCATGGCAAACGCGGGTCGGGCGATACCACGGTAGGCTCATGTCCCATTCCATGTCGGAGTCGTAGGTGAAGAGTTCGCCGTCACGGTTGAAGGCGATGTCGAATTGATTGCGATAGCCGACGGAGATCATTTCCCATTTCTTGCCAGCGGGATCGGTTTTGTAGACGCAGCCGCCCGGTGCCATGACGCCGACGGCATGGCCGCTGGCATCCCACAGACGCGGGACGAGGAAATCTTCGCCCCAGATCGGCGGCACGGTCGTCGTATCGGTTTTGACGGGCTTGGTGTGGTTGCCAGCGATGACGTAGAGCGACTTGCCGTCGGGTCCGATGGCGACAGCGTGGGGGCCATGCTCGCTGGAGCCTTCCATTTTGCGGAGCAATTCCTTCGTGTCGAGCACGTCGTCGTTCTTGGACGAGGTGACGCGATAGAGGCCGCTGTCGTATTTCTTGCCGCGATTGACGACGACGTAAAGCGAGTCAAAGGCCCAGACGAGGCCCTGGGCTTCGCCGAGATCGACGGGCAACTCCTCGACTTTGGTGTCGTCGGCCTTGCCATCGAGCGCGGGCGGTGTGACGCGATAGAGTTTGCCGTACTGGTCCGACGTGATGAGTCGGCCCTTCGGATCGACGCAGAGGTTCACCCACGAGCCTTGCGTCTGGCGTGGCACGCTGTACAGCAGTTCGACTTTGTAATCCTTCTTGACCTTGATGAGTTCGATCGGCGTGGCGGTTGCCTTCTTGATTTTGACAACGTCCTGCAACGCGGTCTCGTTGACCTTGTCCCAAGGCTTCGCGCCGAGTTTGCCGACGACGACGGCGTTCTTCCAGGCGATGTCGTCGAAATCGATATTCTGCCAGCCCTTGCCCGCAGAGCTTGCGACTTTCCACGTGCCATCGGTGGCGAGGACGATCGTTTGCTTTTTCGAGTTGTCCATGACGACGCGCAGCAGCAGCCCGGCCACGCCATCGGTGTTGTGGGCTTTGACGGCGACGACATTGCGGATCGGTTCGTCGGTCTTCGTCGGATTGGCGAGCGCGTCGGTGACTTCACGGAAGACAGGCGTCTCCCATTCGTCGGAGGAGATGATCTCTTTGCCGTTGATGTAGACGGTCATGCTGTTGTCGCAGGTGCCATAGAGCTTGGCGCTGATGACGCGATAGCTGAGGCTGATTTCCTTGCGGAAGTAAACGGTCTGCTTCGGCTTGGCCTTGGCGTCGAGCCAAATCCAGTGGGTGGCCGCCTTGGGGTTCGCCTTCACGCCCTGAGCGTCGAGCGACCAATTTTTCGACGACGCCAGGGCCGCCAACACAACGAAACCGACGAGAACTTTACGCAACGTGGCCACGTCCGATCTCCCCGAAATGTGAAACGAAGTAATTTGGCTCCCGTCCGAAGTTGTGGAGATGGAGGTGAAAGCCCAAGGGTGAGGTACTCCGAACCCTTGGGATATTCCAAAGCGATCCCAGGGGTTCGGAGCACCTCACCCCTGGGCTTGATCCATAATCCACAATTTTGGTGCAGTGCCCATGATCGCATTGATGCTAGTGTATCGGTTCTCGGTCAAGCGAACAAATTTCGGCGGGAATGCGGGGATTTTCGTGTAAGATAGCGGAAGGGCGTTGACACGCTTGGCGACACTGAAAGGGATGATTGATGGAAGCTGCGACACTACCGATGCCGCCGATTGGGATGCCGAATGTCTGGGCGTCGCCCGAGCCGCGTCGGCCTGCGGTCTTCATTCAGGAATCGGTGCTCATCCCCGACTGGATCGTCGATCACGAGACGTTTCGCACCTGGGCGACCTCGGCCGATTGCCCTGAGAAAAGTCGCGTTTCATTCATCGGCAACATGATCTGGGTGGACTCCAGCATGGAAGATTTCTTTAGCCACAACCAAGTCAAAACCGAGTGTACTGGAGTGCTTGGTCCCTTATCCAAGACCGACCAACTAGGCTATTTCGGGTCCGATGGCAACCTGTGGACCAATCGCGAAGCGGGCATCTCAACGATTCTCGATTCACTCTTCTTCACCTATGCATCGCTCAAATCAGGCCGCATGAAATTAATTGCGGGAGCGCGGCGCGGTTACGTCGAGGTCGAAGGCACGCCGGACATGATCCTGGAAATCGTCAGCGATACGTCCGAGCAGAAGGATACGACGATCCTGAAGGCGAAATGCGAGAAGGCGGGCGTGAGCGAATATTGGCTCGTCGATGCGCGTGGATTTCAAGTACGGTTCGAGATTTGGCGACTGCACGAAGCCGCGTATACCTGCACGCCGACTGCCGATGGTTGGCAGGTATCGTCGGTGTTCCGGCGGTCGTTTCAGCTGCGACGCGAGAACGATTCGCTCGGCAATCCCCGGTGGAATCTGATGGTTCGGCAGTAGACCGAATCATTGTTTACGCGCACGACAAAGTACGAGCCGGAAGCGTAAGCGACGGATTTCTCTAGTCCGTCGCTTACGCTTCCGGCTCGTAAAGCGACGTTCGTCGGCATTACTCCGCCGCGTGCTTGCCGAGAAACGCCTGTAGTTCCGCGAAGAACTCCGCGGGCAGCGGGTCGTTGTGGCCGGCGCCGTGCATCGTGTGGAATTGGCGCGGTTCGTTGGCGCTGGCGAAGAGGCGTTCGCCGTGCGAGTACGGGATTATTTCGTCGGTCGTGCCGTGCCCGATGAAGATCGGGCGATTGCACGATTTCAATTTATTCTTGCTTTCAAATCGATTCCGCACGAGTACGCGGGTCGGCACGGGGAGCCACCAGAACATTTCGGACGCGACGTCCGGCACGGAAGTGAAAGTCTTAACGAGAATCAGTGCGCGATGATCGCGTTTGCAGGCGACTTCCGTGATGACTCCGCCGCCCAGCGACGCGCCGTAGAGCAGCACTTTTTGCGCTGGGATTTTTTGCTCGCCGATGATCCAGTCATATGCCGCCTCGGCGGCGGCGTAACAGCCGGCCTCGCTCGGGCTGCCCTCGCTTTTGCCGTAGCCCGGATAATCGACGATCAGCACCGACACGCCAAGAATATCATGCAGTTTGATGATTGACGCGCCACGATGGCTGAGGTTTCCCGCGTTGCCGTGGCAGTAGAGCATCGCGCCCTTGGCATCCTTGGAGGTGCACCACCAGGCATGGATTTTCGTACCGTCTTTGGCGGTGAGCGTCACATCGATGATCGTCGGCATGGGACGCGTTCGTCCCGACGGCGCGGCAGGTGGATCGATCCAATGTTGCGCAACCGTGGTTGGGTGGAAGAGCAGACGATTTTCAAGAAATATCAGCATAACGGCCAATCCCACATACGCGCATAGCAAATAGAGAATGAAGCGCACCCACGGTCGATGCCATAACGCGGACTTCGGTTCGGGAGCGGACGTTGTCATGATTTCACCTCAGCCCACCGCAGTTCGCCGACGTTTTCGTACATAGCCCCACGCCGCTGGACCGAGGATCGCCAGCCAGCAACCGATCGGCAGCCAATCGCCTACAACGGCATACAGACTCACTCGTCGATCGATCGGCACCGACGCGTTGACCACGCCGGCGACCTGTTTGAATTTGCTCCAATCGCCACTCGGCATCTCCGGGTAGCGCATCGATTCATCGCGAATGTTCCACACGGGCGGTTCCGTGCCCGCGTAATGCGTCTGCTTGAGCACGCGGCCATTACCATCGATGACCACGGAGATACCCATATTCACCGCGCGAACCAACGCCCGCCGGCATTCGACGGCGCGGAATCGGCTGACAGCGAGGTGCTCTTCGTGTTCGTAGGTTCCGTCGAACCAGCCGTCGTTCGAGATGTTGACGAGAAAATCGACCGGCGGGCCATCGTGGCTATCCTCCAGATACCGCCGGGCGAGGAACGGATCGCTGTCCTCAAAACAAATCAACACGCCGAACGTGTACTTGCCGACCTTGAACCGCGTAAACTTTTCGCCAGGCTGCACGCTGTAATCATATTCATACGGTGCGAGGGCGTTCATGAACGGTATCCAATCTTTGAGAGGCACATACTCGCCGAACGGGACGCGGTGCATCTTGTCGAAGCGATCGGTTACCTTTCCCTTTTCGTTCAAGTAAATCGCCGAGTTGTAGCGTTTGTGCTTACCGTAATCATCGAGATAATGGGAATTGACACCAATGAGCTGCGGGATGTTATTGCACGTTCGACTGATGCCGGCGAGGCGCTCGCGAATGCCGATCTCGAGATCGCGCCATTCCGCCGGCAGGCGCTCGGCGGGAAACTTGGGCGATACCTGGAACCACGGCGCCGGGTAGCTAGTTTCCGGCCAAATGACGAGATCGGGCAGCCGCTCGAAATTGTGCGTTGCGCGAGCGCAGAGCATCGAGAGATGCTTCTCGGCGTCATGCGCGGAACAGCCGTCGTTGTCCGGATCGCCGGCATCGTTGCGGATACGCTGATCGAGATTGCTCTGCAACAGGCAGATGATCGGCCCCTGCGTGAACCGCGCGTCGCTCATGCGCATAACGCCATACGCGAAAACACTGATTAGCAAAAACGCCAGAGCCGCGCCTTCGAGGATCATATTGCGGCGGAACGTCCAGTCCTGAAGGAACCCGCGATTGAGCAGTTCGACGCTCGCATATTGGCGGTGCGGCTCGAGTTCCTGCTGCTGAAACCACTGCTTGATTTCCGGCTGTTGATAGAGAAAGTCGAACAGAAAGCCATTGACGGCGGCGACGACGAGACTGACGCCGTAGACGCCGGCGAGATCGGCGATCTGGATCATCGTCAGCCAGTGGTGCTGCGTATGCGCGAGGTAGAACCACGCGAATCCGGTCATCAGAAACGACCGCACATATTCCAGCGCAACCCAGATCAACGGCACGGTGACAATCATCGGCAGGCGGCGACGATCCAGCCAGCGAATCCCGAACAACGCCGCGGGCATGTACAACGAGCAATAGACCGCAAGCGCTATCCATGTGAAGTACATTCGCCAGTCGGCCACGTGCATCCACTGCAACGTCGGTACGAAGAACGCCAGACCGGTGAGCCAGGCACAAAGATACAACACCTTCGGCTTCGCTTGTGCACGCACCAACAACAGGAACGGCACCAGCGCGACCCAGCCGAAAATATAGCCCAGCGAGAGCGGGTAGAACGACAGCCAAAGCAACCCGCCGCTAAGCAACGCGGCGCCTACTAGCAACCGTGTCCCGCGCGCAGCCGGTGCCGGCGCCGTTTTGGTCGCAGGTTGCGGCATCGACGCGGGAGCCACCGTGGTTATTGCTGTTGGTTCCATGATTCCTGTCGCCATTGCGGACCTCCTTGCCCGGAATTCCATTCACGTCAACTTCTCGCGGCGCGATCCGATACGTCGTAGGGTGTGTCAATCGCCAGCGCACCATGCGTATTCCAACGTCTGGTGCGTCGGCGCTGGCGATTGACACGCCCTACAAACGGGAATCATCAATGCGGATCTTCCACTCGCAAGACCGCCAGCGCTTGCCCCACGCGATGTACATGATCGCCTTCTGGCAACAACGCAAACGCATTCGCCGACAGCACACCGCGCAGGTCCGGTGAACCGAACCAGGCGATCGGATCCACTGTCCAGCCGGCGTCGGTGAGCGTCAATCGCGACGGAAAGTACGTTGGCCGATCGGTGCGGTACGGATGATCCTTCACGAGCCGAGCGTTGACCCAACTCGGTCCTGGCGGCCGCCCCATCATCACGCGCAATGCAGGCCGAACGAACAACTCGAAACAAACCAGCGAACTGACGGGATTGCCTGGCAGCCCGAAAACCAGCCGTGGCGGTCGGATGCCGAACAGAATCGGCTTGCCCGGCTTCATCGCGACTTTGTGGAACAACGCCTCAACGCCGAGTTCCGCCAACACCCCAGGCACGAGATCGAGCTTGCCCGCGGAGACACCGCCGGAGAGGATCACCATGTCTGCGTCTAGACCCTGTAAGATTTTCGTACGCAAGTCGTCGGCGTTATCGCGGGCGATGCCGAGGAAGATTGGCTCGCCACCGGCGCGAGCGACCTGGCCGAGCAGCATCATGCCGTTGCTATTGCGAATTTGCCCCGGCCCCGGCTTCTGACTCGGCTCAACAATTTCGTCTCCCGTGCTAAGGATCGCCACCCGCGGCCTGGGCTGAACCCTGACGACATCGCGCCCGACCGATGCCAGCACGCCGAATTCCTGCGGACGTAAGGTCGCACCGGCGTGCACGACGACCTCACCGACCCGCATTTCCTTGGCCCGCTCGAGAATATTCAAGCCAGCCTTGGCACGCGGTTCGTTGACGCGCACGCGCTGGTCCGGCAACAATTCGCAGCGTTCGATCATGACGACCGCATCGGCTCCACGCGGAATCGGCGCCCCGGTCATGATGCGCGACGCCTGCCCGAGTTCCACGACCTTCGTCGGCATCGTGCCCGCGGGAATCTCTTCGATGATCGCCAATTCCGCGTTCCCACCTTGCAAATCGCCGGCACGCAGCGCGAAACCGTCCATCATCGCTTTGTCGAACGGCGGCGAATCGACATCGCTCGCCGCATCCTCCGCCAAGCGCAGCCCGAGCGAACTCGCCGACAGCCGCATCGAAATCGGCACGAGCGGTTTGGCGTTCGCCAGCACGATCTCCAGAGCTTGGGCAACAGTGTGCATAGAAAAGATTCTACCATTTCGTTCGGCGATGTGCCTAGCCCGATTCATCCGATGCGTCGTGGTGGGTGCACGACAGCACTTGTCGCCGTCTAAAGTAAACCACGGATAACACCGATCCCACGGACGGGAAATAGGATGCGGGTTATTTTCCTATCTGTGTTTTCCGTGCGATCCGTGGTGAGGTTCCTTATCAAGATTAAGGCCTGTCGCGCGCCCAAAACTGGGCTGGCAATGCCGTCGGGATTCCGCTAGACTTCACACCTATGACGCCACCGCCAAAAGATGATTTCCGAGGCTGAAGCGTAAGCGAGGCGGCCTGAATGCCTCGCTTCAGCCTCCGGCGGAAAATTACCTTTTGTCGGTCGCGACACCTATTACCTTGGGAGCAAGGTGCTAGAAGGTTTATCGGCATGGACGACCAACGCAAAACATTGACGAATCACGCTCGGCGCATAGCGCTGTTGTTGCTGATTTGCATGACGGGCTGCAGCGATTTTTCGCAGCATCGCTTTGGCGGCATTCGACGCGAATCGCCCAAGGTCGCCGGTCTCGTGCATCCTGCCCCATCGCTGGCGATTCCCAATCCACCTACCACGCCCACTCCCTCCACGACCAATCTTCAGCAAGCCGGTTTCGTGCCAGCCGATCAGCCGAACGTCCCTCTGATACCAAATCCGGAGAGAACGGTGGCACCGGATTTAAGGATACCTATCAGAAACAGCACCGTCAATTTCACGACACCGCAGTTTGGCGGATATCAGCCAGTTGGCGACAAGCCACTTCGAATGCTTCACACGCGTGCCGTCAAGACTTATACCGGCATGGATTCGTACAACTATCGTTTCACTCGGCGCGAGAGCGTCGGCGGGAAACTCCAGCCCGAGGAGTTGATCCTCGTCAAGATTCGCCGAAAACCTTTCAGCGTCAGCCTGAGATGGCTTGGCGACGAAGGCAAGGGCCGCGAGGTGATGTACGTTGACGGCAAATTTGGCAGCAAGCTGCAGATTCTCACCGCGCCAGACGAAGTCTTCCCTTTTGCCCCACCGACGCGTTTTAATTTCGCTCCGAATGATGCAATGGTCAAATCGAAATCTCGGCATTCGATCACCGAATCCGGGTTCGGCAATCTCATCGACAATTTCGGAAGGCTCGTCGCCGGGATCGAAGCAGGCGACGCCCGGGTCGGCACGGCGAAATATCTCGGCATGATCGAGCGAAAGGAATTTCCCCGCCCTGTCGAAGCTGTGCATCACAATCTGCCGCCCGGCGCTGACCCCGATCTGCCCAAAGGCGGACAACGCTGGTGGTACTTCGACGCCAACCACGGCCTGCCCGTGCTCGTCATCACGCATGACGAGACCGGCGAAGTCGAATACTACCGCCACGATCTCATCCAATGGCCCGCCCGGCTCGACGACCTCGACTTCGATCCTAGTCGCATGGGCAAAAAACAGTAGCATATCTCGCGAAACAATGTCGCTATGCCCGCGTTTCCGCTTGCGGCTTAGCGCTCGCGCAACATCTTCTGAGCGCTCAGCCGCAAGCGGAAACACCAAGTTCCGACCGGAGATCGACTGATGAAACGCATCGTTTTCGTGTTGCTCCTGCTGCTCCACTTTCAACCATCCAGCGAATCGATTGGCCAACCCGAGAACGAGGATATGAAGCTCGAACGCCGATTCAAGCAGTATCTCGACGCTGAATTCAAGACCCATCCGCTATTCGCGACCCGTTCGGGAAATCACGACTACGACGATAAGCTCGACGACATTTCAGTCGCGGCACGGAAGAGGGCCATCGCCTCGACGCGCAAAACGCTTGACGAACTGACTAAGGAAATCGACACTAAGAAGTTATCCCGATCCGCGCAGATCGACTATGAAATATGGCAACACGAGCTGAAAAAGGAAATCTGGCTCGCCGAGAACGCCGATCGCTTCGCGGACGATCCGCGGATTTACAACGACTACATCACCGAGAGCGTCTATTCGCTGCTGACGCAATCGACGCTGCCTCTGCCTGTCAACGTCCGCAATGCGGTTTCGCGCATTCGCCAGATACCGAAGATCGTCAAGGCCGCGCGTGAGAGCATCAAGAATCCGCCGAAGGTGCTGACCGAAGTCGCGCTCAAGCAAAACAAGGGCGCGATCGCGTTCTACGATTCGGGCATCTTTTCGCTGATCGGCGAGGAGGCGAAAAACAGCGACCTCAAGGCGGCTTGCAAGGCGGTCGTGCCCGTGCTGCGCGATTACCAAAAGCACCTTGAGGACGACGTGTTGCCTCGTTCCAACGGCGAATGGCGCATCGGCAAGAAGCGCTTCGCCGACAAGCTCCTGCTTGAACTCGACGCCGGCGTCAGCGCTCTGGAAGTGTTGAAGGAAGCCGATGACGAAGCCGAGCGCGTCGAGATCGAGATGTACGTCATCGCCCGACAGCTCTGGAAGCAGGTCTTTCCGAAAAAGATTATGCCCGTCGATGACGACAAGGGCCGACGTGAGACGATTCGCCTGGTGCTCGACGAGACCAGCAAGGAGCACGGCAAACCCGCGAATCTCGTGCGCGACGCCATCGCGGGTGTGGATAAGATCAAGAGCTTTATCAAGGACAAAGACCTGCTTCGCCTGCCGAATCCCGATCGCTGCCAAATTATCGAGATGCCTGAATTTCAGCGCGGCTTCTCGATCGCGTATCTGAACCCCGCGCCGCCGATGGACCCGAAAGCGTCGAGCTATTACGCCATCGCCCCGCCGCCGAAGGAATGGGACGATCGCCGCGTGACGAGCTTTATGCAGGAATACAACAAGCATATCCTTCAAATCCTGACGATTCACGAGGCATATCCGGGCCATTATGTGCAGTTGGAATACGCGAATCGGCATCCGTCGCTGATCCGCAAGATCCTGTCGTCGGGCGTCTTTGCCGAGGGCTGGGCGGTGTACATGGAAAAAGTGATGCTCGACGAAGGCTTCGGCGACGGCGACCCGAAGCTGCGGTTGCATCAATTGAAGTGGTACTTGCGAGCCGTGTGTAATGCGATCCTCGACTACAAGATGCACTGCACCGACATCAGCGATGAGGACGCCGTGCTATTCTTGGTCCTGCGTGCGTTTCAATCGGAAGCGGAGGCGATTTTGAAGGTGATTCGGGCCAAGCAAAGTAGCTGCCAGCTGTCCACGTACTTCGTGGGCCGAATGGCGTTCCAGCGCGTCAGGCGAAGTGTGCAAAACGAGTTAGGCGAGCGGTTTGAACTGGGCCGATTCCACGAAGCGGTGCTGGATCATGGCAGCATCCCGGTGAAGTATCTGCCCGAGGTGACGCGCGAGCGGTTGAAGCGGGGGCGGTGAGACATGGCGGATTTCTTGCCGTCGCTGTCCATTGGATCGTCATGCGGAACGTCACGCGAGATCCCGCTCGATTTCCGAATGATCGTGCATCCGCCCCGCCTTGACATCCGCCAGGCTGGCTTGAAACATCGACAGTGCGTTCGGGTCTTGGAGGATGTCGAGTGTTTCGAGAACCGCCTCCATTAGTTCCATGTCAACGACTGCAAAAGCTCTCTTGTTGTGCCTGGTGATCCAGATTAATGGGTCGTCTCGCAACCGCACATCCAACTTCGAGAATTGCTTCCGTGCCTCAGAGATGTCGAGCGTAGTAGTAGTTGTCATGTTTGCGTCCGTTTCTCATCCATCTCAAGCGTGCGATGGCCCAACAATTCAGCGACGTTTAAATATATTGTACACTTTTCGGCGTGATATTGTACAAAACGCATGGATCACCCGACGGAATCCAAAGACGGGCCATTGTTGCCGCGAACTTCGAGTATTCATCGAGGGAGCGTTTTCATGTGGATTCTTGATTTTTGTTTTGCTGTTGATGTGGTTCTCTTGTTGATCATTTTTTCAAACATGTGGGCCGATGAAAAATTTCACGAGAAATTCCCGCCGATTTCGGATGCGGAGTTCGTCGCCATGTGTAAACCAGGCGTCAATCCCGAGATCGCGTTGAAGGTGCGGCGGATCGTTGCCGACAGTCTTGGCCTCTCGTACAAACAGGTCTATCCGTCGGCGAGTTTCGCGGACCTGGGCGTTGATTGACCGTGTTTGCCCAAAGCGCAAGCGAAGGGGAAGCGCCGACAACCTGTTAATCAGGTTACCGACGCTTCCCCTTCGCTTGCGCTTCGAGCTAACGGACCATTACGCACACAACTCACGGACCGGCCGAGCGTCTTCTGGCAGGATCGTTGTCGGCCGGTCGAAGACGTCGCGGACGATGGTGTGCGGGTCCATGCCCATGTTGTGATAGATCGTCGCCAGGATGTTGCGGAAGTGGACCGGATTCTGTGCAGCGTAGGCCCCGATGCTGTCGGTGCTCCCCACGACGTGCCCGGTCGGCATGCCGCCGCCTGACATCACGGCACAATTCACCGGCGCCCAGTGATCGCGCCCGGCATCGCGGTTGATTCGTGGCGTTCGGCCGAACTCGCCCCAGACGATGACGTTGACATCGCGATCCATCCCACGTTGATGGATGTCCTCGATCAACGCCGAGATGCCCTGATCGAACTGCGGCAGGTTGCCTCGCAACGAACTGAAGTTGTTGCCATGCGTATCCCAGAAACCGTAGGCGACGGTGACACAGCGGACGCCGGCTTCGACAAGCCGACGTGCCTGGAGCAGCTGATCGTTCCATAGCGGTGCGCCGTCGCCCTGATGCCGTGGCGAGCCGAAACCATAACGCTCACGCACGCCGCGCGATTCCTTGTCGAGATCGAGGGCATCGACAAGACGACTCGACGTCAGCACTTCGTAGGCCTGGCGGTAGGAGATGTCCATCCGCTCCATCGGCGTGCTATCAACGGATCGGCGAATCTGATCGACCGATTGCAGCAGCGTTCGGCGATCGCGGAATTCATCCTGCGACATCTGCGTCAAACGCATCAGGTTCAGCTGATCGGCCTCGACCTTCGCGCCAGCGTATGCTGGGCCAACAAAGCCGGGGCCGGGAATGTTGTACGGGCGGTGCTGCATCGTCGGGAAAAGATCGACATACGCGGGGATCACTGGCGAGGTTCGGCCGAGCACGCGCGAGATGACCGAGCAAACGTTGGGCTTGCCTTCGCGGCGGGTGACGTCCATGCCAAAGCCGGTCGTCGTGTGAAAGCTCGAATGCTCGTCGCGCTGGCCGACGATCGAGCGGACGATGGCGAACTTGTCGGTCATCCGCGCAAGGCGCGGCAGATATTCGGAAATCCGAATGCCGGGCACGTTGGTCGCGATCGGGTTGAATTCGCCGCGAATCTCGGCGGGAGCATCGGGCTTCATGTCGAACGAATCATGGTGCGACAGGCCGCCCGACAAGTAAACCATGATTACCGACTTGTTCGACCGCGTGCCCGATTGTTGCTCGGCGCGCAGGATCGACGGCAGCGCCAACCCGCCCATCGCCATGGCGCCGATCTGCATAAACGAGCGGCGTGAAACACCATCGCAAAAGCGAGCTTTCCCAGTATTCAGCGTCAACATTACTTTCTCTCCCAAAGACCGAAAACGTGTGCGGTGCGGTTATTCAGGTGAAACGAAATCGCTTGGCAGGCATCATCAAGGTTGGAATATACCTGGCTATTGTAGCAAGAATCGATGAAGAAATCCGCGCGAATCGGGATTTTCGGTCGGAGCTATCAGCTATGCTTCGCATGATGGTTGCTGTCATATCTCCAGACAGATCAAAGTAATTCCGAGCCGCGACCGTGAGGGAGCGGCCGACGGGTGCCGGGCGCACATTGTCGACCGCTCCCTTACGGTCGCGGCTCGGAAAAAGATCGAATGCACCGATCAGAGAATAGCTGATAGCTGATAGATCGTATTCATAAAATACCCGAATGATTCGACCGCGAACAAAGCTGACGATGCCGCCGTATGTCGTGCCGATTACTGGGCTGACGGCGTGGGAGGTCTGCCGTCGGCTCTGCGATTTACCACGCCTGCTGTTCTTGGATAGCGCTCAGACTTCATCGCTCGGGCGGTACTCGTTCGTGACGGCGGAGCCTGTTGAATTCCTAACCTCACATGGCGGCTGGATCGCGGAAGATGGCAAGGTTACGATGCACGCCGATCCGCTGACGGTGCTGTCGCGGCGATTGGCGGATTTCGCGGTGGAATCGTTGCCCGATCTGCCGCCGTTTCAAGGTGGGGCCGCCGGGCTATTCGCCTATGAGCTTGGCCATCATTTTGAGAATCTGCCTCGCACGGAATTTAACGACTTCGGGGTTCCCGATTTGGCCATCGGCATTTACGATTGGGTCATCGCGTTTGACCACCATGCCAACACAAGCTGGTTAATCTCGACCGGCTATCCCGAAACAGCGCCCGATGCACGCTTGACCCGCGCTCGCACTCGCGCTGAGGCGGTGCAGCGCCGCCTGGATCGGGTCGCGCCCACATGCCCAGCAAACGTGATGACGCCAGGCCAGCTGCAATCGCCGAGCTTTCCGGTGCCGCATCTCCCTGGCATCACGAGCAATTTCGACGAGCCGAGCTACTTGCGGGCCGTCGCCCGAGCGATCGAATACACCCACGCCGGCGATTGCTTTCAGGTGAATATCGCGCAGCGTCTTCTCGCGCCGGCGCCCGAGCGACCGCTCGATTTATACGCCCGCTTGCGCGAACGCAATCCCGCGCCGTTCGCAGGCTATTTCGATATGGGCGACCACCAACTGCTCAGCGCGTCGCCCGAGCGATTCATGCAGGTTGCCGACCGAAATGTCGTGACACGCCCGATCAAAGGCACTCGGCCTCGGGGAAGAACGCCCGACGATGACCTTCGCCTCGCCAACGAGTTGCGTGCCAGCACCAAGGATCGCTCCGAAAACGTCATGATCGTTGACTTGATGCGCAACGATCTCGGGCGCGTCTGCGAATATGGCAGCGTGCGCGTCGAGGCAGTGTGCAAGCTCGAAAGCTATCCGTTCGTGCATCATCTCGTGTCGGACGTGCGTGGCCGACTGCGCGAAGGCCTCGGCCCGACCGATTTGCTGCGTGCGTCGTTCCCCGGCGGGTCGGTCACCGGCGCACCGAAGATTCGCGCCATGGAAATCATCACCGAACTCGAACGCACCACGCGAGGCCCATACTGCGGTTGCCTTGGCTACATCGGCTTCGACGACACGATGGATACGAATCTGCTGATCCGCACGTTCGTTCTCAGCAAAGGCCAACTGCACTTTTCGGTCGGCGGAGGCATCGTCGCCGACTCGATCCCCGAACGCGAATACGCCGAAACCTGGCACAAAGCCGAGGGATTGCTGCGAGCGCTTCAGAGTTGACGCCGCCGACAAAAGTCGCTTTACGAGCCGGAAGCGTAAGCGTAAGCGAGGCAACCAGGCCGCCTCGCTTACGCTTCAGCCTCGGAAACGGACTTTTGTCGGCCGCGTCAGAGTTGAACCACGAAACACACGAAACACACGAAAAAGAACCGAAAGGTTTTGTTGGCCTTGCATCGAATTTTTTTTCGTGACTTTCGTGTGTTTCGTGGTTAAATGTATTTCCCTAATAAAACGCGAGTCATTATGGCATCGAATGACATTTCCGTTTCCGCCGTTCCGACGCGGGCACGCTTCATCGTGTTGGCGTTTCTCTGTTCGATGGCGTTTGTCCTCTACCTCGACCGCGTTTGCATTGCGCAGGCGCTGGTGCCGATGAGCGCGGAGTTTGGCTTCACCGAAGTGCATACGAAGTGGATATTGATGGCGTTCACGCTCTCGTATGGCCTCTTTGAACTGCCCGCAGGGAGGCTCGGCGACCAATTCGGCGCCCGGAGTGTGCTGACACGCATCGTGATCTGGTGGTCGATCTGCACCGCGTTGACGGGATGCGTACTCCATTTCTCCTACGAGTTCTTCCCGTTCTCGATTTCGATTGTATTCAACACGCTGGTACTGCTCGCGGTAGTTCGCTTCCTGTTCGGCGCGGGCGAGGCCGGGGCGATTCCGAACGCCGCCCGCATGCTCAAAGCCTGGTTCCCGCTCGACGAACGAGGCCGCATGCAGGGGTTCTTTCAAGCATCCATGCACGTAGGCGGCATGGTCGCGCCGATTGTGGCGGCGTTAATTATCAAATCGGTAGGCTGGCGCTGGAGCTTCTTCGCCTTCGGCACAATCGGGCTGATCTGGGCCAGCGTGTTCTACTGGTGGTTTCGCGATACTCCCGCGCAGCATCCGAGCGTGAACGCGGCTGAACTCGCTAGAATCCAACCGATCGCCATCGCGGACGATGGCGGGCATCATGCCATTCCCTGGCGTGCGGCGATGCGGCATCCGAATCTTTGGTTCCTCGGCGTTATCGTGTCGCTGACATCGTTTAATTCGTACCTCTTCTTTTCGTGGTACTCGACCTACCTGCAACTTGGCCGCGGCGTGTCAAATCACGACGCGGGCTACCTCTCGGCACTCGTGTTGGCTGGCATGACGTCCGGCGCATTGCTCGGCGGCGTGATCGCGGACCGTACGACGCGCTTCGCCGCCGATCGCTACAAAGTCCGCCGCCGCGTTGCCTTGTTGGTCTTCACCCTGGCTGCGCTGTCGTTGACGGCAAGCGTGCATGCCGAATGGACGCTGCTCTCGGCGTTTCTCTGCGCTCTGGCCGGCTTCTTTATGTTTGTACAACAAACCACGTGGTGGGCATGCACCTTCGAGGCCGCAGGGAAACACACAGGAACGCTGTTCGGCCTGCTCAACGGCGTCGGTATCTTTGGCGCGTTAGGTTCGCAATATTTCTTCGGCACTTTCGCAACCTGGCGCCGCGAGGAGGGATACAGCGGCCGCGATGTGTGGGACCCGGCCTTCTACGTCTTCGCCAGCGCCCTGTTTCTGGCAGGAATCCTCTGGCAATTCATGCGCGAACGACCCGCCGTCGGCGAGGGGCCTTCCGCAGAATAAAGAACGAATAGCACGGCGCGGACGAGCTCCAACAAATACAGAATCACGAAAGTACGAAAGGAAGGCATAGCCATTCACGACAAGTCACAAGCCATAGCAAATCTCTCGATAAGGAAAGCAGGAAGGCAGGAAAAAAGGGCTGATTCAATTCTTGCTTTCCTGCCTTATCGTCCCTGCATTTTCCGGTAGTACGGTGTACGGTTGGGCAAATCGCTTGGGTTGGGTTTCTATTTCGTGTTTTCGTACTTTCGGGCTTTCGTGATTTGCATTCTGAATTTGCGCAAAATGAATTCTGCGCGGCGTGCAAAGATTTTGAAGGTAGGTAACACGGAGAACACGGACAGGAAAAATCGCTTTGATGGTATTTCGCATCCGCGTAATCAGTGCTATTCGCCGTTAAATTTGGTTCAACACAAGTGCTGACGTGCACCCAAGCATGCCACTACGAACATCTTCGTATTGCGTTGATTTTGCGAAATGTGCTACCATTTCCGTTTATACCATAACCAGGCCGTTCACGGAGGAACGCCATGCGAGTCGCGGTGCTGGCAGAGAACGCCCGGCAGGGCAACGCCGTTGGCAATCATATCACTGAGATTGCACGCTTCTTCCAAGATCGCGGTTCGGAGTTGCGAGTCTTCCTCGAGGATGCCACGCTGCTTCATCCCGCGCTTGCGACAATCGCCACGACGGTCCGTTGCGAGACCGTGCCGACCTACCTTTCCCAGTGCGATCTCATTTTTGCGACCTATGCGGGCGACTATCGTTTGCTGCAATGGCTACCGCTGCTCGCCGGAACGGGGCCGCGCATCGTCTTCGATTATCTCGGTGTCACGCCCGCCGAACTTTGGGCCGGGACGAATCGCGATCGTCTCGAGCGCGACGCCCGTTCGCGCGGCTACGTCTGGTTCGCCGATCACGCCCTGACGATGAGCCAGGCGAATCGAGCGGAGCTTTTCGATGCGACTTCCTTTCCCGCAGCGCACACGACGACGATGCCGTTGTGCGTGGATACGTCGCGATTCTTTCCCGAAGGACCCAAGGGAGAGGGAGCAAAAACTCTCCTCTTCGTCGGTCGTCTCGCGGGTAACAAATGCGTGCCGATGCTGATCCAGGCATTGGCTCGACTCGACTCGGGCTATCACGGTTTGATCGTCGGCGACATCAGCGACGTGTACGCCACCGAAGCGGCGCGTTGCCAGGAACTGGCACGCGACCTGGGCGTGGCCAACCGCGTGCGATTCGTCGGTTCGGTGGATGATCGCGAACTGCCGCGCTACTATCAAGCCGCCGATTTGCTCGTGATGCCATCGCTGCACGAAGGTTTCTGCGTGCCCGTCATCGAAGCCCAGGCGAGCGGTCTGCCCGTCGTGGCGGCGCGAGCAACGGCGTTGCCCGAAACCGTCGGCAATGCCGGGCTGACGTTCAGGCCGAACGACGTCGATGATCTTGTGCGACAAATCCGTCGGGTCTTCGAGCGTGCCCAGCCGACGTCTTGTCCGAGCCTGAGCGCCAGCGAAGGGCCAAGTGGTGCCCTTCGCTGGCGCTCAGGCTTGGAAATAAAGCGCATTGCGATCGCCTGTTTCCGCTATGGTTCCGAGATCGTTGGCGGTGCGGAAACGTCGCTCCGCATCATTGCGACGCAACTTCGACAGGCCGGGCATCACGTCGAAGTATTCACGACTCGCACGCAATCGGAGAGCCGCTGGGCCAACGACCTGCCAGCCGGCATGACGCTGATTGACGGCATCCCGGTCCATCGATTCTCGATCGAAACGAATGTACCTCGCACGAGCGATCCTAGTCTCGACGAAGGCGAACGCTATCTTCGCGACAGCATCCATTCGACCTCGCTCGTGAACGCGCTGCGTCAGCGAGCCGACGAGTTCGATGCGGTCATCACTGGGCCATATCTGTTTGGCCTGACTGCAGACATCGCGCAGGCGTTCTCCGACAAAACACTGCTGTTGCCGTGCTTTCACGACGAACCGACGGCACGCTTTTCGTGCTGGCCGAGTGCCTTCGGTAATGTCGGCGGATTGCTCTTTCACAGCGAGGAGGAGCAGAACTTCACACAAGCGCAGCTTGGCATCAATCATCCCAATGCGACGGTGATTGACACGGTATTGCGCTCCACGTCAGACCGTCCGAGCCTGAGCGGCAGCGAAGGGCCAAGTGATGTCCTTCGCTGCCGCTCAGGCTCGGACAGTCTGCCCTACGTTGTCTATTGCGGGCGATATTCCGAGCACAAGAATCTGCCGACGCTGTTCGACTGGATGCGGCAATTTCAGGTAACGCATCCGGGGCAGCTTGACCTCGTACTGATGGGAGCCGGCGAGACTGCGGTACCGAACGAATCGTGGATTCGCAATCTGGGCCAGGTGGATGAAGCGACGAAACACAAGGTGCTGGGCAGCGCTCGCGCCCTCGTGCAACTCTCGACGAACGAATCGCTGTCGCTCGTCGCACTCGAAGCATGGGCCGAGGCGACGCCCGTCATCGCTCATCGCGATTGCGCCGTGCTGGTCGGCCAAATTGGGCGAGCCGCGGGCGGAACGGTTGCGGGCGATGCGGATGAGTTTGCCCAGCAACTCAACGAACTCCTCAATAATCCCGGCGCTTGGCGCCAGCGCGGCGAGAACGGCAAACGATACGTCCACGCTCGTTATACCGATTCCGATTGCTTCACCGCACGCATCCTGGCCGCCATTGATCACCTTCACATTCCACTTCGTCAGCAGTTGATCGAACGCGGCATCCAACGTGCCAAGCGATTTTCGCGACAAGCCTGGCAGGAGCATTTCGCCGAGTTCGTGGATCACATGTTGACGCAACCCGCACGTTCAACCACGGAGCGACTGCGTGTCGAACCGCTGCGCGATGAGATTGTCGCGGCAATTGGATCGAGCACCGTGTTGGCGCCGATCCGCGTAGTTAACGAGGGAGACCTCGCCGCCAGCAATAAGGGCAGCGGGCGCACGGTGATCTGTTGTGAGGTGGACGATGGCGACGGTCGAAACATTATCGCACGCCGGGAGCATGCTATCGCGGAGATGCTGCAACCTGGGCAGGCCATCGTGCTGCCGATACCAATCGCGCAGCCGTCGCCCGTCGGTCGATATCGTGTTCGGCTCTGGTGTGAACGCAACGGCACTAAGGCGCTGATTTCGGGGGAGGCGAACATAGCTCTGGTGATTTCCGTGGCCGGGCCAGCTGCGAATGAAACGCCTGCCGCCACGTTCCTCGATGTTGTGCGTCGCGCGTTGCCGCGAGCGTATCAAGCGTGCGTGTTGCCGAGCGACTATATCGATGTCACGGAAGGCGTACTGGCGCCGGTCAAGCGATTCATCAAAAAGAAGGTTCTGCACAATTTCAAGCATGCCTATGTTGACGCGCTTTCACGTCAACAATCGAAGGTGAACAGCGACCTGGTGTTGATGGTACAACAACTGTCCGAATGCTGCACGATGCTCGATCAGGCCATCGTCGGGCTGCATCGCCGACTCGACGATATCGAAGCGAAGGTCGCCGAAAAAACGCACCACAAAGATCGCGAAGAACACCGAGAATTGCAAGCAGAAGGAAGCGACGTAAGTTAATATCCTCGCGACCCAATTTCAGGAGAACACCTTGTTAAATTGTGTTAGTTCATTGGCCCATTTGGTTGTCTTTCTCTGTGCTCACTGTTCTACAAACACGCAAAATGTTCGCACACCGCCCTGATTTCTGAATGGGCAATTACGGGAATGCGAATCACGAAAGTACGAAATGCACGAAATAGGAATCGAAGATCATTTCGAGACGATTCGCTACGCTGTTGGAGGAGGTAGCAACCATGAGGAAGACAGGAACGCAAGAATTGAATCAGCCCTGCTTTCCTTATTGAGAACTGCTTGGTGTTCCCGCGTTGTGAACGGCCTCCGATTCTTTTCGTGTTATCGTACTTTCGTGCTTTCGTGATTCGTTTTTGGTTGCGGCTTGACCGCGATGGGTTCTCTGTGGTGAATATATTGGATTAGCCACGACGGCAATGGATTCGCCGCTGTTAGAGGTTCACGGATGAAATGCCTTGTTACTGGTTCCGCGGGTTTCATTGGCTCGCATCTGTGCGAACGGCTCGTGCGCGATGGCCACGAGGTCGTCGGGATCGATGGGTTCATTCCTTATTACCCGCGTGCGGTAAAGGAGCGTAACCTCGCCAGGCTCAAAAGCGAACCGCGCTTTACGCAACACAGGCTCGACCTACGCACCGACGCGCTAGGCCCGGCACTCGATGGCGTTGAAGCGATCTTTCATCTCGCCGGCATGCCGGGGTTGACGCAAAGTTGGACCGACTTCGACGCCTACCAAAGTTGCAACCTGACGGCCACGCATCGCCTGCTCGAAGCCGTGAAGAAAGCGGATCGCCTGAAGCGGTTCATCTTTGCCTCCACGTCCTCGGTGTACGGTCAATTCAGCACGGGCGACGAGATAATGCCGACGCGGCCCGCATCGCCGTACGGCGTCACCAAACTCGCGGCAGAGCATTTGTGTCACTCTTACCAAGCGTTCGACTTGCCGCTCGTTGTGCTACGCTTCTTTTCGGTGTATGGTCCCAGGCAACGTCCCGACATGGGCTACTTCCGCTTCATCAACGCCATGCTGGAGGATCAGCCGATCACGGTGTTCGGCGACGGCTTGCAGGTACGCGGAAACACGTATATCGACGATTGCATCGACGCCACAGCATTGGCGCTCAACGCTCCCGTTGGCGAGACATATAACCTCGGCGGCAGCGAAACGGCCTCGGTCTGGGACATTCTGCAAAAGCTCGAAAGGATCTTGGGTCGACGGGCCGCAATCTATCGTGAATCGGCACGGCCCGGCGATCAGCGTTCGACGTTTGCCGATACGTCGAAGCTTCGCCGACATCTCGGTTGGCAGCCAAAGGTGATTCTGGATGACGGCCTGGAGCGACAGGTTGCGTGGCAGAAAAGCGCTTACTTTCGCCCGCTTATTGCTGCTGCAAAAGCATGGAGCGCCAGTGCTGCGGCGCCCCACTGACGTGACGCTTCGCGGCGGCGACATCCGTGCTCTCGGCAACGACCTGGCTCGCTGGCGCGGCATTTGCCGAGGTCACGCACCAGCGTAGGCCATGTAGTGCGCCGATCATCACAGCAAACCCAATAAAAAACAACCACCAAGCAGAAAGCTGACGCATGCACGACATCCTTGTCTTGTGCGAAGTATGATAAATAACCCCAATCAGAGCAAGCCGCATGCCAAAAGTGATTTTCTTTGCGCTGCGAGTTTCACATCCGTGCCGGCGCGAAAACACGGCAATTGCACAGGTTAGACACGGATTGCACACGTGTGCCGTGCTTACCCATTCTCCGCATCGGTAGCCGATTACCGCGAAACCACCGTCATTCAGTATTCGACGAAGCGGTCGATTGTAAAGAAGTGTCAATGAGATAGGAACGATTTACATATCTGACCTTGGCAACAGTCGCATTTCAGAACCGGAAGCATAAGCGATGGTTGAAGCCACCGTCGCTTACGCTTCCGGCTCCGGGGCCAACGACGGGGCGTTGTAGATTTTCGGTCGGGCCTCACAATTATTATCCCCTCAGTCCCGCTCGGCTTAAATGGCCAATCCCCTCTAAACGAATAAACTGATAGAACGTGGCTCGCCAGTTCGGCTGGGCCGCGATGGAGTCGTGTCGTGAATTCCTCCGCAGCCGCAGGATGCACTCGGCGTGTCGCGATACTCGGTTCGACCGGGTCGATCGGCACCAGCTGTCTAAAGGTGATCGATCACCTGCCGACGCGGCTGCAGGCGTGGGGGCTAAGCGCTCATTCACGCTGGGAGGAGCTACTCGAACAAGCCTGCCGCTATCGGCCTCGCTATATCACGGCGACCGATCCCGCGGCGGCACAAGCGCTGGCCTTACAGAAGATGCCGGTAGGGACCCAGTTGCTGACCGGCGAGGACGCGATTGGCACCATCGTCAGCGATCCCGACGTCGATATCGTGCTGACGGCGATCGTCGGCGCGGCGGGTCTGACGGGAACTTGGTTGGCATTGCAAGCCGGCAAGACCGTTGCCATCGCCAACAAGGAAACGCTGGTCATGGCAGGGCCGCTGGTCATGGAACTGGCCCGGCAGAAAAACGCCAAACTGCTGCCCGTTGACAGCGAACATAGCGCGATCCTCCAGGCGATGCAGTCCGGCCAGCCTTGCGAGATCGAGCGTATTGTGTTGACGGCGAGCGGCGGGCCGTTCCGCGGACGCACTCGCGCCGAGTTGGCCGACATCACGCCGGAACAGGCGTTGAAGCATCCCACATGGAACATGGGGCCGAAGATCACGATCGATTCCGCCACGTTGATGAACAAGGCGTTGGAGGTCATCGAGGCGCGTTGGCTGTTCGGATTGGAACCGGAGAAGATTCAGGTTATTATCCACCCGGAGTCGATTATCCATTCGTTCGTAGAATTCACAGATGGATCGATAGTCGCGCAGTTGTCGCCGCCCGATATGTGCCTGCCGATTCAGTATGCCTTGACGTATCCAGAGCGGTTGTCAGGGGGGGCGAAACGGATGAAATGGGACGAGTTGCGTTGCTGGAACTTTCAGCAGCCGGACCTTGAGACGTTCCCGGCATTAGCGTTGGGTTTTGAAGTTGCGAAGCGAGGCGGGACGTGCGGGGCGGTGCTCAATGGAGCGAATGAAGCCGCCGTGGGCGCTTTTTTGGATCGGCGGATCGCGTTTTTGGATATACCGCGCGTATGCCGAGAGGTGTTGGATCATCACAATTACAGCGAGCGACCGGCCTTGAGCGAATTAATCGCTTTGGATCGATGGTCTCGTCAGGAGGTATTGCGTTGGATAGCAACGAAGGAGTAAAGCCGGAATCGATGACGCCTGCCGTTCCGCCGCCGGACGCATCCTCGACGAGCGCGAGCGCGGAGGAGGCCAATGCGGACGGGCTATTCACGCCGTCAAATATGGTGATGCTGGCGATGATCGGCTTCGGCGTCGTGTACGTCTTTTACAAGTTCAGTCTGGAGGACGTTGTTGCGATCGTGACGGCGGCGTTGGGTTTGTCGTTCATCATTTTCCTCCACGAGCTGGGCCATTTTATGGCCGCTAAGTGGTGCGATGTCAACGTCCGGATGTTCAGTATCGGCTTCGGGCCGCCAATTCCAGGTTGCCGATTCACCTGGGGCGAAACAACCTACAAGCTCGCCATCATCCCGCTCGGCGGGTACGTGGAAATGCTCGGCCAAGTGGATGGCGACGAATCGAGCGACGGCAGCGAAGACGATCCGCGCAGCTATCGCTGCAAGACCGTCGGCCAGCGCATGTTCATCATCTCCGCCGGCGTCATCATGAACGCGATCCTGGCGATTGTCTGTTTCATCGCCGTATATGAGGGGCCGGGCAAAGAGAATCCCGTCGCGGTGATCTGGATGATGGATTCCGGCGGCCCGTCTTACAGAGAAGGATTCCGCACCGGAGCGCGATTCACGACGTTTGGCGAATACGACGATCCGACCTTTGCCGACCTCATGTCTGCCGTCGTCAACAGTCGGGACGAAGAGCAAATCGAATTGACCTTCCAACGGCCTGGCGGTTTTCCTATTGAAACCACCGTCGCGGCGGTTCAAACCGAGGGCACAAAAGCGCACCGGCCTGTCATCGGCGTGTCGTCGCCTCGCAGGTTGCAACTTGCCGCCCGCCGCGATTCGCTCGACGGGCCATTCGCACCGGGTACGACGGCGGCCAAGGCGGGGTTCGAGTACGGCGATGTCATCGTCGGCATGTCCGATCCCGATGACCGGTCCAAGATCACAGATCTTCCGGAGGATCCGCGCCACCCCGGCCTCGGCAAGCGGGATTTTTTCGAGTTTGAACGCCGCATGCATCATCTTGCCGGCAAGGAGGTCACCCTGCGTGTGCGACGTGGCGGGGACGTGAATCCGATCATGTTGGACATCAAGGTCGCCCCGATGTTTCGCCCGGATTTGGGCATACGCATGCAAATGGGACCGATCCTCGTTGTGCAAAGAAATTCTTCCGCTGCCAAGCACGACGTTCGCGGACCGGACCGCGACAAAAAGACCGAAGGCGACCTTATCCAATCGGTCAGCGTGATCGGCGCGGATGGGAAAGTGGTGGAATTCAAGGAGGAAACCTTGGATCCCGAACGCCTGCCGATTCAACTTCGCCAATGGGCCGATGCTCTCGATAAAGCAAAGAACAACAAGAAGCGTGAAGTAACACTGAAATTGCGTCGGCATAAGGATCCCAAGGAAGCCGCCGGCTTGCAATATGAAACGGTTGAATTGAAGGTTCCGTGGGACGTCGATTTTCGCTACGAGCGGGTGATGCCATTGTCTCCGTCGTCGCCCATTGCCGTTCCTGAATTGGGAATTGGCTACCAGGTGAAAACGATTGTCGCCGGTGTTGCGAAGGATTCGCTTATGAAACCAGGCGACATCCTTATCAATATCCGTTACGACATGGTCGGCTACGACAAGGTAGTCGAGGTCGATTGGCAAAAGAAGAGCTTGCAGGACACGCAATGGGCGAGCGCGTCGGAGTTTTTCAATTACCCAATGACGCTTAAAAAGCTCCAATTCAAGGTCAAACGCGATCAGGAAGAATTGGAGATCGACATTCCGATCCGGGACGACAAATCCTGGCCGTTGGCGCATTACGGTTGGTTGTTCGCCCAAGATATGCGCCTTGTAAAAGCGTCGAATCCGCTAGAAGCGGCCCGGCTTGGTCTCCGCGATACCTATCGCCGAATGTTTGAAGTTTTCCTTAACATTCGCGGCATGGTAACCGGGCGCATCTCGGTTTTCAACCTCGGCGGTCCATTGACGATCGCACGCGGGGCCTATATTTTCGCCGGCCTGCCGTGGGGCGAGTTCGTGTTCTTCCTGGGGCTGATTAGCATCAACCTCGCGGTCGTCAATTTTTTGCCGATCCCCGTACTCGATGGCGGGCATATGGTGTTTCTGCTTTACGAAAAAATCCGTGGCCAGCCGGCCAATGAAGCGGTTCGCAGTTGGGCGACCATCGCCGGCCTGGTGGCGATCGCCTCGCTCATGCTCTTTGTTCTCTACATCGATGTGACACGCTGGTTTTTCTGATCCTCAATTGTTTCCCCGTTTAGCCGCTCGCTTTCGGCGAGCGCGGATTCGGCCATGCATGCATATTAATCCGCGCTCGCCAAAGGCGAGCGGCTAAACAATAATACTTCGGAATTCCCATGAATGTTCTTCTCACCGGCGGCTATGGCTGCATTGGCAGTTGGATCGCTCGCAACCTTTTGCAACGCGGCGATCGCGTTTGGGTTTATGATCTCAAGGAAGACCCCAAGCGCATGCGGTTAATCATGGACGAGGCCCTGGTTCGCCAGGTCTCGTTTGTGCAAGGCGACGTGACCGACCTGCCACGCCTGCGCGAAAGCCTTGAGCGCAACGCGATAACACACATCGTTCATCTCGCGGGCTTGCAGGTGCCGACGTGTCGGGCCGATCCGATCCTCGGCGCGAAGGTCAACGTTCTCGGCACGCTGGCGGTGTTCGAGGCAGTGAAGCAGCTGCACGGCCAGGTGCAGCGCCTCGTCTACACGAGTTCGGCCGCCGTGTTTGGGCCGCCGGAGCATTATGCGAAGGGCTGGCTTGCCGACGATGTGCCGCTGACGCCCTCGACGCACTACGGCGTCTTCAAATGCACCAACGAAGGCAACGCCCGCATCTACTTTCAGGACAACGGCATCTCCAGCGTCGGCCTGAGGCCGTGGACCGTCTTCGGCGTCGGCCGTGATTTCGGCATGACGAGTGAACCAACCAAGGCGATCAAGTCGCTCGCCTTGGGTCGCAAGTATCACATCACCTATGGCGGCATCCAAGATATGCAGTACGTGGACGACGTAGCCAGGATCGTCGTCCGCTGCCTGGAAGCGCCGTACCAAGGCGCGAAATCTTACAACCTGCGTGGCCACGTCGTCGACCTGCCGACGCTGCACCGCGCGATGGTCGAAGCTGAGCCGAGCGCGGCGAATCTGATCACATTCGGCGAGCGGCAGATCGCGATTGCGTACGATCTCGACGACAGCGCGTTGCAGCGCGACCTTGGTCCAATGCCGCTTACGCCTCTGGTGGAAGGTATTCGGCAAACGCTGCAAATGTTCCGCAAACTGCAAGCGGAAGGTCGCCTGGACACGGACGATCTGGACGGGAAGTAGGGCGGTTCGCGTGCTGAGCCTTTGGCCTTGGCGATTTTGGATTTCTATGGCGGTGTATACTTCACACGGTTGGATTTGTCGCATTGGTGGCACAGACATTCCTGTCTGTGTAAACCGCAAACACAGACAAGAATGTCTGTGCCACCATTCAATGGATCGGACAAATCTAGCCGTTCAGAGTATTGTTTCTCGGAGGATTCATGACTGAGACGATTCCGCTGAGCATTCCTGCCGAAGCATAGGAGTATACTGCGGAGAATAGTCCGCAGGCGTCGCTGCGCCAAACGGGAAGCGATTAAAATCCCTTGCGAAACACCACCATGCTGTCGCCGGCGGCATAGAAGTCCTTCAACAACGCGTGTTGCTCATAGTCATTTTTGAGGTAAAACGCCCGCGTCAAATCATACAGCGGGAGCGAGCCGGTCTCGATAAACAGCACCCTGCCCCGATGCCGATCGCGAATATCGCTTTCGACGTGATGCAACAATCGCGTGCCCGCGCCACGGCCTTGCTGGTCCTTTCTTACCGCGATCCACCAAAGCTGCCAGGTCCGCTCGGTCATCTCGGCCGGTGCGTAATAAACGAAGCCGAGAATCACGCCGGCTTCTTCGAGCGTCAGCGCGAAATGCCCGTCGGCGTGATTGGCGGCATGATAATCGTCGAGCACTTCCCGCAGCGCGACGATTTCCAGAGGTTTGAAGTGCTCCGTCGCCTCGGTGAGCGCGACGAGGGCATCGGTGTCATTCGGAGTGGTTGGTCGGATCATGGAGTCGTTATATCGGCAATCTTCTTTATGATACAATGGATAACACGAAGATTAGCCGTGACGCCCAGTGGGGCGCGGATGCGACGGGATAACGATATATATCACCAAGCCTCGCTCCGCTGTCGCGGCAAAACAATCACTGCGGGAATTGAGAGGACCAAAACCCATGAACATCGACCTCCGCCGACGCACTGACGACGTAATCGCCCGTCTCACCCAGCTCCGGGACTCTCTTTGACCTCGTTAATAAACGCAAGGAGCGCGATCGGCTCACCGAACTCATGGGCCAGGCGAACTTCTGGGACAACCAGGAGAAAGCTCAGCAAACGATCAAACAACTCAAGCCGCTCAACGGATTGATCAATCCGTTTGACGCTCTTGAAAGCAGCGCGAGCGATGTCAACGCCCTGTGCGAACTCTGCGCCGAGGATCCGTCCCTCGAAGGCGAACTCGAAACTGAATTGCTCGCGGTCGAGAAGAAGCTCGACGAGTTCGATCTGCGCGCCATGTTCACCGGCCCGCAAGATGCGTCCGACGCTTTCCTTAAAATCAGCGCCGGCACGGGCGGAACCGAAGCATGCGATTGGGCCCAGATGCTCCTCCGCATGTATACGCGCTGGGCCGAACGGCATGGCTACGAACTCGAAATGATCGACGAACTCAAGAACGACGAAGCCGGCATCCGCAGCGCCACCATCGCCATCCGCGGCGACTATGTGTACGGCTACCTGCAAAGCGAGATCGGCGTCCATCGGCTCGTGCGCATCAGCCCGTTCGATTCCAACGCCCGTCGGCATACGTCGTTCGCTGCCGTCGATGTTGCGCCCGATATTGAGGGCACGATCAACATCGAGATCAAACCCGACGATCTGCGCCGCGATACGTTCCGCAGCGGTGGCCCAGGCGGGCAGCATCAGAACAAAACCGAATCGGGCGTCCGCTACACGCACCTCCCGTCCGGCATCGCCGCCGAGAGCCGAACGGAACGCAGCCAGCACAAGAACGACGCCAACGCAATGGCCTTGCTCAAGGCCAAGATGTATCGCGTCGAGGAACAGAAGCGCAAAGCCGAGACCGAAAGGCAGTATGACGAGAAGGGCGAAGTGAGCTGGGGCAGCCAAATTCGCAACTACGTCATGCAGCCATACACGCTGGTGAAGGACGTGCGGACCGACACGCAGTCGGGCCAAATCCAGGCGGTTCTCGACGGCGAAATCGACGACTTCATCCAGGCGTTTCTACGTGCGAAGGCGGCGAAGGAAAACAAGAAATAATTTCAAATTGCAGATTTCAGATTGCAAATTGAAATAAACACAAGCCCAGTGGTGAGGTACGCCGAACCTCTGGGATGACTTTGCAGGGCGGAAAATCTTTCCTTTCCCGATGAATCGAAACCTATCCGAGCCGCGACCGTCAGGGAGCGGCCGACAGTGCGCGCACGGCATCCTGTCGGCCTCTCCCTGACGGTCGCGGCTCGGAAAAGTGAAAAACTCAACGGTCGAAGGCATAAGATGTCCGCATGGTCTTTTCCCTTCGGAGACTTGCCATGCGTTTCTTGCTTTCCGCGTCATTGCTCCTCACACTCATCCCATCGCTGCTCGCGCAGCACTTCAAAATGGAGCCCGGCCCGAAGTCGCCGGGTGACTCGCTCGCATGCATCAAGACTCGGCCCGGGTTCAAGGTCGAGCTCATGGTCAGCGAGCCGATCGTGCAAAGCCCCATCGCCTTCGCCTGGGGGCCCGACGGCAAGTTCTGGGTCGTCGAAATGGGCGACTATCCCCTCGGCATCGATGGCAAAGGCAAGCCCGGCGGGAAGATCAAGTACCTCGAAAAAACCAAACCCGAGGGCGACGGCCCCTACGACAAAATGACCGTCTTCATGGACGGCCTCGGCTTCCCCACCGGCGTCTTCCCTTACAAGAACGGCGTGCTTGTTACCTGTGCTCCCGATATCTTCTATGCCGAGGTCGGCAAAGACGGCAAGGCGGCCAAGAAGGAAATCCTCTTCACGGGCTTCGTCGAAGGCAACCAGCAGCACCGCGTCAACGGACTCGTCTGGGGCATCGACAACTGGATTTATGGCGCCAACGGCGATTCCGGCGGACTCGTCAAATCAATCAAGACAGGCAAAGTGACCGACATCCGTGGGCGGGATTTTCGCCTCAAGCCTGATACCGGTGAATTCGAAGCTGTCAGCGGGCAGTCGCAGTTTGGCCGTTGTCGCGATGATTGGGGCAACTGGTTTGGCAACAACAACTCGAACCCGATGTTCCACTACGTTCTCGAAGATCGCTATCTCAAACGCAATCCACACGTGCTCTATCCCGACGTCCGCGTGCAGGTGCCGGTCAAGCCCGGGGCTCAGCCCGTCTTTCCGATTTCCAAGCCGTTGCCGCGTTTCAACACGCCGCAGGGGTTGAATCACTTCACGAGTGCGTGCAGTACGATCATCTACCGTGATACGCTGTTTGGCAAGGAGTTTGAGGGCAACATGTTCGTCAGCGAACCGGTGCACAACCTCATCCACCGCGAGATCATGAAGCCCAAGGGCGTGACGTTCACCAGCCAGCGTGCCGACGACGAGCAGACGTCGGAGTTTCTCGCATCGAGCGACAACTGGTTCCGCCCCGCGATGATTCAGGTCGGCCCCGACGGCGCATTGTGGATCGCCGACATGTATCGCTACGTCATCGAGCATCCCGAATGGATACCGAAGGATTGGCAAAAGAAACTCGACCTGCGCGCGGGGCATGACAAGGGCCGCATCTATCGCGTGATCCCGGTGGACAGGAAGCCGCGCGCGATCTTGCGGCTGGACAAGCTGAAGGTGGAGGAACTGGATGAGGCGCTTGAAAATCCGAGCGGCTGGGTTCGTGATACAGCTCAGCAACTCCTGTCGTCTTACGTACATGCCATCAAGTCCGACAAGGAGGTTGAGAAATTCACCTTGTCTCACGTCGCCGCACGCCAGCAGAACCCTTACAAAACCGAAAAGGCTCGGCTACATGCGGCCTACTCCTACGCGCGCTACGGCTATTGGATTCGCAATTTCCTGTCGGAAAACGAATCGGATCCGGAGCTTCTAAGGCACTATCTTGCAACATCAGATGATCATTACGTCGATGCCAAAGGGCTTTTGGCAAAGGCAAAAGACCCTCGAGTTCGACAACAACTTGGCTATCGGCTTAGTATGGCTACAGGTTTCGACGACGGTTTGAATTTCCCAATAGTACTTGCTCGATTGTTATGCGAAAACGGCGACGACAAGTACATTCTCGCCGCAGGCTTGAGTTCGATCAACGAAAAGAACTGGCGAGGCGTTTTGGCCCAAGTTGTGAAAGAGCCGAAAATCCCGGCGACCTTATTTGGTCCGTTGATGAAACTATCCAGCGTGCACGGCAAGTCTCTCGATGTTTCGCGACTGGTTCTTCGTCAACTCAGTTCCCAAGAATCTCTGCCACCCAGCATCCAGTTTCAATTCATTGGCGACATGCTGGACGCAATCGACAAGAGCCAAATGCCGCTCAAGGAACTGCTGGAAATCGTTCCTGAAAAAGAGGTGAAGCTAACGCTAGAGCGAATAAAGATCATTCACAACCGCGCCCGAGGAATCGTTAGTGATTCAAAATCCATGGCACGCGACAAGATCATGGCCGTTCGCGTTCTCGGACGCGGGTTGGACAACGACCGCGAAGATCACAAGTTGCTAACGACGCTGCTGACGCCGCAATCGCCGGACGAATTGCAGGTCGCCGTCATTCAACAGCTTGGTGGGAATTCCGATCCGCACGTGCCGAACCTGCTGCTCTCGCCCTGGAAAAGCTACAGCCCTGCCCTTCGTAATCAGGTACTCGATACGCTATTCACCCGGCCGCTCTGGACGAAGATGACGCTCGAAGCGATCAAGCTCAAGCAGGTTCCCGCCAGCGAGATCGATGCGGTTCGCCGACAACGATTGTTGCAACACAAGGACACCGAGATTCGCGACGCCGCCAAGGCCATCTTCGCCAGCGCCTCCGATCCGAATCGCGGGCGTGTCGTCGATCTCTACTGGCTGCAGATGCCCGACAAGGCCGACCCGACGCGTGGCGGCAAGCTGTTTGCCAAGTCGTGTGCGACTTGCCATAAGCTGGGCGGGGTTGGGCAGAATGTGGGGCCGGATTTGATGTCGATCGGCGATAAGTCGGCGCAGGGCCTGCTGACCGCGATGCTCGATCCGAATCGGGCGGTCGAGACGCGCTACATCAATTACGTCGGCAGCACCAAGAAGGGCCTGACCTACACCGGCATCCTCTCCACCGAAACCAGCACCACGATCACGCTCACCGCGAACGATGGCAAGCTGCATCAGCTATTGCGCAACGAACTCGAGGACCTATCGAGCACCGGTAAATCGATGATGCCCGAGGGTTTGGAGAAGGATATGTCGCCGCGGGATGTGGCGGATGTGATTGCGTATGTGCGGGCGATCATTGCGGCGCCAAAACAATAGGGTCCCGTTTAGCCGCTCGCCTTCGGCGAGCGGCTAAACAAATCGTCACTTCAATAATGTTCCCATTTTCAACACATACGCCGCATTGAACACCGGATTGGCATTCTTGCGGTCGCGGTTTCCGGCGGTGACGGCGATGGTGGTTTCGTCCGGCGAAACGGCGAAGCCCTGGAAGACGCCGAGGGGCAGGGTGTGGCTCGTGACCATTTTGCCGGTCTGCCATTCCCAGATGCCGACGAAGCCGTGGTTGGCGGGGGCGTCGCCAATGCTGATCAGATGTTTGCCGTCTTTGGTGAAATGCAGCGCCGTCACTGCGCCGGGATGGGCGGCTGGCGTAAACATGGGAGCGGCTTTGTAGTTCGGGTTGGCGAGATCGCGAACGACGCTGCCGTCGCCGAAGTTCCAAATCTTGATCGCCCGTTCCAAGCCGCTCGACCCGGATGCGATAAACTTACCGTCTGGGCTAAACGTGGCGGCATAGACCGGTTCCTGATGGCCTTTCTCGAACGTCTTCATTTCATACGCCTTGAATTCCTTGGCCATGTTGCCGCTGGCGACATCCCAGAGCTTGATGCTGCCATCGTAGCTGCACGAAAGCAGTTGCTTGCCGTCGGGTGAGAAGACGATGGAGTAGATCGGCTGCGGGACGTTGTTCTTCTGGACGATTGTGAAATGGGCGTTGATTTCTTTCTGTTGCACGTTCTTGACGAGATCGAAGATTCGGATTTTGCCATCGTGCCCGCCGCTGGCGAGTAGCGTGCCCTTGGGTTGGAAGGCGACGGCATCGACGAGGTTCGGATGCGGGAAATTGCGCGTCGGCGCGGGCGAGGCCAGACGGTAGACGTGCAACGCCTTGTCGGCGCCGGCGCTGTAGATCGATGCGTTGTCAGCCGCGATGGTGATGTCGGCGAGCAAATCGGGCGTCGTGAAACCTTGCACCGGTTCGAGGAAGTCCTTCGCGATTGCCTGGCCCGCGGTGAACGGGACCGACCAGGCCGACAGCGTCTTGCCCGCCGTCGCGCCGACCAGCGCAAGGTTGTTCGGCGTGAAGGCGAGCACTTTGGCTTCGCCGGGCATCTTCAGGCTGCCGGCTTCTTTGGAATCGACAGTCGTGTAGACCCTGAGCGTTTGATCCACGCCGCCGACAGCGAGCAGCAAACCGTTTTTGGAAATGGCGATTGCCTTGACTGCGCCGCCTGCGCCGGGGAAATCGCCGTCCTTCGCAAAGGTTGCGAGCACCCAACGTTTGACGATCTTGTCCGCTCCTCCCGTGAATACGTGCGTGTTGGCCGGCGCGAGAGCGAGAGCGTACGTTGCACCGGTATCGACGGGGATCGCTTTGGTGATCGTCGCCGTGTCAATATGCGTTACCTTGCCCGAAGCGGAGATGATGACGTTATTGGCGAGATGCTGAACGGCATCGACGGGGTCGGCCTGGGCGAAGAACTGCAGCTCCTTGCCCGTAGTCGGATCCCAGACGCGCGTCTGCTTGTCGGTTGAACCCGTGGCGATGCGCGTGCCATCGGGGCTGAACGAGAACGACAGCACGTCGGCAGGATGCGTGAGCGTGATGACTTCCTTGCCGTCGGCGAGGTTCCAGACCTTCAGCGATTTGCCCGATGCAACGGCGACTTTCGTGAAGTCCTTGCTGAAGCCAACGGCCTTGACCGGATCGGCAACAGGGCCAAACGTCTTGATGACGACGCCTTTGGCGCTGTCCCAGAGTTTGACGATCTTGTCGGCTCCCGCACTGACGACCTGCGTGCCGGTGGAGTGATATTGCGCAAACGTTTCGCCGGCGGAATGGGCAGCCAGCGCGCCGAGAATGTTGACATCGAGCAGCTTGGCCGACTTATCCTGCGATGCGGTGACAAGCGTGCGACCGTCGGTGAGGAACTGCATCGCCTTGACGATTGCGGCGTGGTCGGTGAGCGTTTGCACGTCCTTGCCGAGCGCGAGATCGTGCACGCGGATCGCCGTCGTTGTGCCATCGGCGACGGCGTAGGCGAGGCGTTGGCCGTTCGGCGTGAGGGCGATGCTTTGCACGGCCACCGGTAGCGTGACTGCGGGGCCGGTTTTGCCGTCGGCGAGCGTGATGACTTTGACGTTCTTGTCCGCGCCGGCGACGGCGAGCTTCATGCCATCCGCTGACAGGCTGGCGTGGGTGATTGCGGCATCGTGGACGATCGCCTTGGCTTCCTTGCCGTCGGCGACGGTCAAAATCTTGATTGCTTTGTCTTCGCCCGCCGAGATGATCTGATCGCCCTTCGGCGTGAATGTGGCAAAGCGGACCGCACCTTGGTGTTTGCGTTGCCAAACGAGCGATGATGTCCACAGGCGAGCGAGCTTGTCGGCTCCGCCCGTCATAACGCGCTTGGCATCGACATAGGCGACGCCGTGCACCGCGCCATCGTGCGGCAAGGTTTCGAGCAGAGTGCCATCGAGTTCGTAGATGTGAGCCAGCTTGTCCGTATTGGCGACGAGAACGCGCGTGCCATCGGGCGAGAGAGCGATGTCCTTCGCATCGGCTGTGAGTTTGATCGTGGCGAGGTCCTTGGCGTCGGCGGCGTTCCAGACCTTGACAACTTTGTCGCCGACGGCTGCGATCTTCGTGCCGTCTTTGGACAGCGTCATGGCAACGATCGCGCCGACGTGATCGAGTTTGGCCTTGGGCGTGCCATCGGGCAAGGCCCAGGTTTGGATTGTCTTGTCCGCACTCGCCGAGTAGAGCAAGTCGCCCTTGACGCTGAGTGCGAGCGACACGACTGCGCCTTTGTGGGTCGCGGGCAGTGTCTTGATTTCTTTGCCATCAGCGAGTTTGATCTGTTTGATGTTCCCATCAGCCAGGCCGACGAAGACGCTTTGGCCGTCCGCGCTAAACGCCACCGACTGCGGAAGCGCAGGCATCGGCAGCTTGTGCAGTGACTTGCCGTCGGCGGCGTTCCACAGCGTCAGCGTTTTGTCGGCGCTGCCGGCGGCGAGCGTGGCGCCGGAGCGGGCGACGCCGACGCAGGTGATGGCGAGCGTCGGGCCAACGTAGTCTTTTTCCTTCGCGCCACTGGTGAGGTTCCAGACGCGCACCGTCTTGTCGTTGCCTCCGGTGATCGCCTTGGTTCCATCGGGCGACAGCGTCAGCACGGCAATCGCATCGGGATGGACCATGGCTTTTGGGGCGACCGTCGGCAAGGCCCATAGTTTGACCGCGCCGTCTTCCGAAGCTGACAGCATTTGCGTGTTGCCGAGGTTGAATTGCAACGCCGTCACGGGTGCACCATGGGCGAGGAGCACGTCGGATTCCTTCGCCGTCGCCTGGTTCCAGAGCCGCACGGTGTTGTCGGCTCCGCCGGAGGCGAGCAATAACAGATTGGCGCTGAGCGCGACGGACGTGACGGGTGCGGTGTGGCCGGCGAACTGCTTTTCGAGTGCCTGTTTGGTCGAGTCGAATATACGAACGATCTTGTCGGCCGATCCCGTCACGATCTTCTTGCCATCCGCGCTCGTAGCAACGGCGAGCACGGCGTCAGCATGAGTAAGCGTTCGCGGCGCGAGGGCGGGCACGGCCCAGAACTTGACGAGGCCGTCGCCGCCCGAGGACATCAGCTGCGTTACCTGGGGCTGAACCTGCACGCTCGTCACGGCGCCGGCGTGGGCGAGCCAGTTCGTCAGCACTTTGCCATCAATGTTGTTCCACAAGAACACCCGGCTATCGGCAGTGCCGGCGGCTATGAACGTGTTATTCGGATGCGTCGCCACGCTGACGATATTCGCCGATGGCCCCGTCAGAGAGCGCGTCTCTTTGGCGGCGGCGATGCCGAACTGACGGACCGTGCGATCGTCGCTTGCCGTGTAGTACGACGCGTTGTCGGTCGTCATCGCCAAAGCCCGGATCGTTGAGGCGTGGCCCGGCAGCGTCTTGGAAGCAACCGGCGTCGGCGACCAGATTTTCAGGAACCCGTCGTCGCCGACGGTGATCGCACCGGCTGTCCCTGGGTTGATGACCAACCCGTTGACGCTGCCGATGTGGGCACCCACCGTGGCGACAAGCTGGCCGGTCGCGGTATTCCAGTAGCGCAGCATGCGATCGATGCCGACCGATGCGAGTTGGGTGCCGGCGGCGTTGAAGGCGAGCGCGGTGATGGCGCCTTTATGCCCGGCCTCAAACTTTACGAGTTCTTTGAACTCCGCCGGCGTGACGAGCTTGAGCGAGCCGTCTTTGCCCGCCAACGCCAGCTTCGTGCCGTCAACACTCAACGCGACGGCTGAGAGACTGTCGGTGGACTTAAAGGAGCGGATCGGCGAATTGACCGGCACGTCCCAGACTTTGAGCGTGTTGTCGGTCGAGCCGGACGCGAGCATCGCCCCGTCCGGGCTAAAGCCGACGGCGATGGCCTGCTTGGTGTGGCCGAGCGTGCCGCCGTAGGTCTTGATCTCCTTGCCCGTGGCAACTTCCCAGAGCTTCACCGAATTGTCAAAGCTCGCCGTGGCGACATACTTACCATCGGGGCTGTAACCGACGGCGTAGACGATGTCGGTGTGGCCTTTGAACGTCGCGACGACTTCGGGGCCGGCTTTCTTATCGCCCGCGCCTGTTAGAGCAGGCCAACCGACGAGCGCCAACCCAAATATCACAGCAACGAGAACGACAATACGGCGTGTCATCGGAGAGACTCCTTGCAAATTTGCGATACGCACCGGCGGGATACTGACTCGAGAAACTCACCACGGAGAACACGGAGAAATACAATGAGGAGAGTGGAACTTATGCTTTGTCTTGGTCCCTTGTCTTTTCTCTGTGTTCTCCGTGTGCTCTGTGGTGAATTTTCCGCGCAAAGGGGCGGGAAGGTCAGTTTCGCATTCCGATGGCCAAGTGTCAACGGTTTAATCTGCGTTTTCGCCAAGAAGTGAAGCAAACGCGGCAAAAATCTGATCGTCATCGGGCCGAACGAGCTGTGCGAGAACGACGCCGTCGTGCAAGAAAACCAGAGTCGGCCAAAGCTTGACGCGAAACGATCGGCCGAGCGGCTGCCCACGACTATCGTGGATCTTGACGTGACGTGCGTTAGGCGAAAGGCCAAATCCGGCCGCGATGCCCGCTTGTGCCGCCTGGCAATGCCCGCACCACGGCGCCCCGAACTCGACGACGGTGACGCCGGGCAGGGCGTCGATCTCCGCGCGGGTCGGCTCGCGCTCGGCGTATTCGGAGGTGTAGGAAAAGGTACGCATGGAACGTCGTGCAAAGAGCTGGTTCAAATCCAGCTAACAGATCAACCTATTCTGATGTCTCGATTGGGCATTTCTGAATCATCTGTTCTACGCAAAACGGGTGGTTCTAACATCGCCAATTTTTCACCGTGGCAACGAACGCTTTCCATTCGATTCCCGTCATCGGCAATTTTCAGCTCGCCATGGTTGGTTTCGGTACTCTGCCGGCGACCTCATGCAAGTGCTACAATACTGGTATCGCACAAAAGCGTCGCCTGGCGGTATAATTCCACCTAAAGCTCGGCATCGACTTAACCTCCACAAAGGATTGACTTCCCATGTCACGCTGGAATCTTGCTTGGTTGCTTGGCATTACCCTCGCTGCCGTCGCGGGGATTTCGCTCACTTACAGCGCGCCTTTACGCTTGACGAGCGTGCAGAAAAAACATGAGAACCTCAAGCTCATCGTCGATGTGCTTGAAGAGGTGCAGAAACGCTACGTCCGCGAACTCGATCAAGAAAAGTCGCGGGAACTCATCGAAGCGATGATCAATGGCGGACTCGAAAAGCTTGACCCGCATTCCGCGTTCATCGGAGCCGAGGAATACAAGCAATTCCGCCAAAGCACACGCGGCAAATTCGGCGGCGTGGGCATCCGCCTTGGCATCGATCCACGCACGGGCGGGTTCCTCGTCGAAAGCCCCATGGCAGGTACGCCCGCCTACGAGGCCGGCGTCATGGCGGGCGACCTCATCGTCAAGATCGATGGCGCTTCCATCCTTGACTGGAATCTCAAGAAAGTCGTCGATCACATCCAGGGCGATCCTGGCACCGATGTCACCCTTTCCGTCCTCCATGAAGGCGGCAAGCAACCGGTCGAGCTGAAGATGACGCGGGCCGAGATCAAAATTGAAAGCGTCATGGGCGACCAACGCGACAAGATCGACCTAAAGAAATGGGACTTCTGGGTCGATCCCGGTTCCAAAATCGCCTATGTCCGCGTCAATGCCTTTACCGAAACCACTGTCGAAGAGCTAACGCGCGTCGTGGACGGTCTCCAGAAAACCGGCATGCGCGGCCTGGTCGTCGATCTACGCAACAACCCCGGTGGACTGCTCCGAGCTGCTGTCGATGTCTCGTCGATGTTCATTCAGGACGGCAAAACGGTCGTCACCACTAAGGGCCGAGGAAATAGCGTCGACGAAAATTTCCTCTCCAAGCTGCGCAGCAACATGAAGCCGGGAACCTACTATCCCATGGCAATCCTCATCAACCGCTACAGCGCCAGCGCCAGCGAGATCGTCGCGGCTGCACTGCAAGACCATCTTCGCGCTATCATCGTCGGCGAACGCAGCTTCGGCAAAGGCAGCGTGCAGAACCTCATCGAAATGGAGGACAGCCAAACCGCCCTGAAGCTAACCACCGCAAGCTATTGGCGACCTAGCGGACGCAACATTCATCGCTTCCCCGACAGCAAAGATACCGACGAATGGGGCGTCAAACCCAGCAAGGGATATGAGGTCAAACTGACTGATGAAGAACGTCTCGAATACTTCAAATGGCGGCGTGACCGCGACATCGTCAGACGGCCTGATCAACCCGCGAAGGCGGAACCGAACGGCGACAAGAAACCCGCCAAGGAATTCAGCGATCGCGTCATGGACAAGGCGCTCGAGTATATCCGCGCTGAACTGGCCAAGCAAGCGCGTCACGATGCCGCACCGGCGCCGCTGGCGAATCCGCACGCCCACGCCGACGAGCCGCGCCGGGCATCGTCGTCACGGCGGGATGTGTTCGCGGATGTGAAGGATCGCAGCTATCGGAACATCGCGCGGTGAGCATGTTTAGCCGCTCGCCTTTGGCGAGCGCGATCGACGTGTTGCACGGCACACGGTCGCGCTCGCCAAAGGCGAGCGGCTAAACAAGATTCCCGGGGACGCACTCCATGCTCGGCATATTCGCCAAACAGCCGATCGTCGGCACGGTGAAGACGCGACTTGCCGAGGGGACCTCGGCGGAATGGGCATGTCGCGTCGCCGAGGCGCTTCTCGTCGACACGCTGGATCGATTCACCCAGGTCGATGTTCACCGCGCGGTCGTGTTCGCACCGCTGTCTGCGACCACATTCTTCACGTCACTGTGCGGCATTCGCTACGAACTGATCGCGCAGTCGGGCGGCGATCTCGGCGAGCGATTGCAACATTTTTTCACGCTCTCTCGTCAGCGCGGTCACTCGCGCATCGTCGCCATTGGTTCGGACAGCCCGACGTTGCCGATGGAATATGTGCGTTCGGCGTTTGACTTACTCGCCGATCACGATGTCGTTCTTGGTCCTGCGTTCGACGGTGGGTACTACTTAATCGGCTGCAATCATCATGACCTGCCGATTTTCACAAACATTGCCTGGAGCACATCGCGTGTGTTGGAGCAAACAGTCGAGCGCGTTCGTGCGGCCTCCGCTCGTCTCGCTCTGCTGCCGCCGTGGTACGACGTGGACACATACGACGATTGGCGGATGCTGCGGGGCCACGTGCGAGCGATGCGAGCGAGCGGCGTCGAGCCGGGCGTCGCGAATATCGAGCGGCTGATCGAGTGCGAATAGGCTTCCCGTATTGCCGCTTGCGGCTTAGCGCTCAGGTCGGGCCTACTGAGCGCTAAGCCGCAAGCGGTAATACGAAAACCGCCATTGTATCGCGACACCTGGTTCGCTATAGTCCTGCCGGTTACGGTTTGCCTGGCGGGAGTGTCGTGCGATGAAGGACTCGGGACGATTGCTGTGGCTTGGAGTCGGGCTGATGCTCGGGATTACCGCCGCGCTTTGGCTGCGTCCGAATGAGATACGCCCCGCGTTGGCAGGCAACGATCGCGCCGAAGACTACATTATCTCGACTGGCCCGGTGACGGTCAACGTCAACGTGTTGGCCGACGGCGTCTGGATTCTCGATTATCGCGCTGGAAAACTGCTTGGCACGATCGTCGATCGTAACCTGGGCAAATTGCTGAACTGGGCCGAGGTCGATCTCGTGCAGGAATTCAACATTCCGCCCAAGCAAAACGTGCATTTCCTGATGACGACCGGCACGCCGATCGCGGGGCAGACGGCCCTTTACCTTGCCGAAATCAACAGTGGTCGCTTTGGCGTGTACACGATGGCACCGCGCCCGGACAATCGCGGGATGATGATCCGCCGGCATGACGCTGCCCAGTTCCGCGCACCCGCCCCGCCGCCGCAGGATCCGTAGCGGACGTATTGTCCGAGCCTGAGCGCCAGCGAAGGGCATCAAGCGCCACTTCGCTGGCGCTCAGGCTCGGAGGTCCGGCAGCGAAGTTTCAAGAATCTGCTTGCACCTGCCGATACGAGATGATACGGTGCAACCGAAATATTTCGCCCAATCCTCAAACGAAGGAGATAATTTATGCGGGTCATGTTTGCCAGCTTTGCGTTGGTGGTTGCGGGGCTGCTCATTGCGACCGAGACGAATCTCGCCCAGGACAAGAAAACGGACAAGAAAGAGGTCGTGCTCAAGGGCAAGGTCGCATGCAACAAATGCGAACGGAATGTAACGACCGACTGCGAAACGGTCGTCGTCGTGAAGGACGAGAAATCCAAAAAGGACCTCGTCTATATCTTCGACAAGGCTTCGCACACGAAGTACCACGATGACATCTGCACCGCCGCCAAGAACGGCAGCGTCACGGGTAGCGTGAAGGATGACGGGAAGAAGAAAATTGTGAGCGTGTCGAAGGTGGCGTACGATTAGATGTATCGCTAAAAGCCCAGAGGTGAGGTACGCCGAACCTCTGGGATCGCCCAGTATTATCCCAAGGGTTCGGCGTACCTCACCCTTGGGCTTGCATTACATCCTCTCCCACAATTCGCGTTGGCGCCAGTTCGGTGTCGCTCTGCAGATGCTTGGCGCCAAAAAACCAAAATACGGAAGCCACCAGGCACATGACCGATACCGCGACGAATCCCGCTGTCATGGTGGGGTCGCCAAAGTATCCGTTTATCAAGCCGATGATGGTCGGCGAAACCGCGTCGCCCAAGGCGTGAATGATAAGAATGTTCAACGCGAACGCACTCGCCCGGATCGATGGATGAGTGACGTTGGCGAGGATCGTATTGGTCGGCCCGGTGTTGAAAAAGAGACAAAAGCACGACAGAAAGATGAATATCCACGCCAGTGGGAATGGCGCCCAGATTGCACACAGCAAAAGCGGGAACGCCGTGGCCATCGCTATTGCCGAGACGATGAAGTAAGCACCCGGAATTTTCGGCTTGAGCTTATCGCCGACGATGCCGCCGAGAATCGTCGCGCCGAGTCCGGACACGACGACGATGATGCCGAACATGGTATTCACGTCGGCGAGTATCTTGGCGGATTCCTCGGCTGACACGACGCTTGTGCCGATAATTCGAGCCCTGGCGAATCGCGGCATGAAGAAGCCGATCCCGCCGAGCGCGAATGTCATTGCCGTCATTCCGAGCGTCACGAACAGATAGGATCGCGTTCTGAGCATGACCATGTAGTCGGCCCATTTCGCTTGCCGCATGATCGCGCCGGGATCGGACGCTCCGCGTGGCGGGTCACGCATCAAGAAACACCATGCACCCAAAAGCAAGCCCGGCGGGACGACGACATAAAAGGCCCAGCGCCAGTCATTCATGAAATGCGAGACCTGCCCGCCGAGAACATATCCGAGCGCACTACCAACAGGGATGGCCATGTAGAATAGTGCCATCACGAGGCCGCGACGTTGAATCGGAAAGAGGTCGGAGATGACGGTCGGCGCGACGGGTCCATACGCCGCTTCACCGACGCCGACGAGGCAGCGAGTCAGGAACAACATAGTGAAACTATCCGCAAGCCCCGACGCACCGCTGGCGAGACTCCAAACGATGACGCCGACACCCACGAGCATCCAGCGCGAGAAGCGATCGGCGAGCAGACCGAAGATCGGCGAGAAGAGTATGTACGAAATCATGAACGCCATCACCAGCGAACCCATCTTCGACGTGATGGTGGTGTCGACACGCTGCCTGGTCTCCGGGTCGCGCGGATAGTCCGCTTCCTGGAACATCGTTTCTTCGATTTGAGATTCAACCGCCGCCAGCACCTGGCGATCGATGTAGTTGAAAAGATTGATGAGCACGAGCAGTGCCAAAGCGACGTTTGCGCGGCCAAAAAAGCCTTCCTTGGTTGACATGCGCTTCTCTCGTGGATGGTGGGAATTGGATTCGCCTAATCTACGGATTGGCTCGGATTATCGCCACGGAAATTGTGCTGCCTGTTGACGCCAGGACGGATCGTCTGTATTCTGATTGTTTGCTCTCACGCCGATTCCAATGGTCCTTGCAAGAGGTCAGTTCGATATGGTCCGCAAGAAACTTGGCCGTGGCCGAAAAAATCGCTGCCGATTCTGCACCAAGGAAGGTTGCCCGCGCCCGGCATTCGTTGATTACAAGGATGTCCCGGGCTTAAAGAAGATGTGCACCAGCCAGGGCAAGTTGTTTAGCCGAAAACGCTCGGGCAACTGCGCCGCCTTCCAGCGTGCCGTCAAGGACGCCATCAAACGCGCTCGCTTCATGGCTCTTATGCCATACGTTGGCGAGTAACGCGTTCCGTTTAGCCGCATGCTTTCGGCGAGCGCGAACAGTCGCGCTCGCCGAAAGCATGCGGCTAAACGAAATTCATTTCGCGTCCGCTTTCTTTCGCAACGGCAGCTCTTCCCGAATCCGCTTGACGATTCGTTCCACATCCGCGCCTTTGAGTTCGTCCGCGCCGAATGCGTAATTTCCGACGATCTTCATCCGCTGATAAAAAATAATTGTCACGTCCGCCTTGGGATTGAGGTTGTACTTCGTCGGCCCTTTTTCGGGAAAGACGCCGATCACGACGTGCTTGTACGGCTTGGCACGCTCGGTGATCCGCTCGACGAGCTTCTCGCGCAATACCGCTTCTTTCACCAGCTCTTCGGTTTTTTCCTCGTCTGCGTTGTTCGTCGAATCGCGGGCGTCCGGGCTAAGGACGACCACGCCGACGCCGAACCCGCGTTCTTGAAAATCATCCGCGGTCTGCTCCAGCTGCTTGAGCAACTCGTTGAACACATCATCTTTACCTTCCGCCGGTTCTTTGGCGAAAAGAATGACCGCGGGATTCAAGCCGAATCGGCACACAAAGCAATGCTGCCTACCTTTCGCACTGCCGTTGACGTTGTAGCATTCAAAAGCCGACGGAATCACGGCACCGGCCTTTGGCCCCGACTGGAGCTTCTCCTCATTCTGGGCAGGTGAAACCGCCAACGAACCAGCCAAGAGGATGAAAACTGCGAGTTGCATAGTGCGCATCGAAAACCTCCGAACCAAGGGCTGTAGTAGTCAGCATGATCGGTTTTCGCGCGTTCGTCAAGAGGAAGGTCGTATTCTTGTATTCCGCTTGCGGCTTAGCGCTCGGATAATCCGACCCGAGCGCTAAGCCGCAAGCGGAATTGATGGAAATGTAATCAATCTCACATTGGTTAGAGTCGTTCGTTCTGCGGGCGATCCCAGGGTGCTTTTTCGCGGTCGACATCCTCGCGCCAGCGTTGCATGTCGTACCACATTTTCAGGCCGCCGCCCACGATACTGACGGCAACGACACCTGCGACGATACTCCACAGCGCCGGGCGGTTTTGATCGAGTCTTTCTCTGCGAGCAACTGCTCGCTGTCGCGTAACGTCTCAGGTCGGCGCGGAGCGTCGCTGCGGTCAGGTTGCACCGGCGGGTGGCGTTAGCGAGCCGATGAGTGCTATGGATAGCAGGGCGCCGCCAATGATGATTCTCATGCGGAATCTCCTTTCCGCAAACGTAGGTTATTTTTTTACAGGCGTCAATTCCCTCGCCGTTTTGCTTCCGCTGCGCCTAGGCAGCGCGTCACGTGTATGCTATAACACCTTCTTCAATCCAACCAATTTTCCGGAGCCGACATGAAACGCATACCGATCGTCATCCTTCTCACACTTCCCGCCCTGCTTTCCGCCGGCGATACCGACAAGCTCTTCGTCGCCAAGCCGCTCACGGCGGCGAAAAGCTTCACGCCTGGCATCGAAGGCCCAAACTGCGACAAGGCCGGCAATATTTACGCCGTCAACTTCGCAAAGCAGCAGACAATCGGTAAAACGACACCCGAGGGCAAAACCGAAATCTTTGTAACGCTCCCGGGCAAGAGCACGGGCAATGGCATCGTCTTCGATAAACTCGGCTTCCTCTATCTCGCCGACTATGTCGAACACAAAGTCTGGAAGATCGATATCAAATCCAAAGAAATGAAGGTCTACGCTCACAACCCAAAAATGAACCAGCCCAACGACCTCGCCATCGCACCCGATGGCACGCTTTATGCCAGCGATCCCAACTGGGGCAACAACACCGGCCAACTTTGGCGCATCGACCGAGACGGCACTACCCATCTCATCGCCGACAAATTGGGCACGACCAACGGCATCGAAGTCAGCCCCGACGGCAAAACGCTCTACGTCAACGAATCCGTCCAACGCAACGTCTGGGCCTTCCCCATCAAGTCCGACCGCTCCCTCGGCGAAAAACGCCTGCTCAAGCAATTTCCCGATCACGGCTTCGACGGCATGCGCTGCGATGTCGTCGGCAACCTCTACATCACCCGCTATGGCAAAGGAACCGTCGCCGTGCTTTCGCCAGATGGCGAAATTCTCCGCGAGGTCGATGTGCTGGGTAAACAGCCCAGCAACCTCTGTTTTGGCGGTCCGGATGGCAAGACCGTCTACGTCACCGAAGTCACTAATACGCGCCTTGTGCAATTCCGCGTCGATCAGCCCGGTCTCGCCTGGCAACGCTGGCAGGAAAAGTGAGTCGTGCAGCCGCTCTCTGCATCACGGAGATGTGATGAACCGTAAGGCGCAAGCGACGGGTTGGAAAATACCGTCGCTTGCGTTCTCGGCTCGTAATTTTGTCTTTGTATCACCGACCCGTCGCCGACATTCAGTATGAGGTAGGACTTCAGTGGATCGGCTTTGCCGACCTTGGCGAATGCCGTTTCAAATGTGGAGACGAGGTTGCGTGCATCCTCGGCGACTTTGATGCCGAATGGTGGACATTTGATGCTGCCGTCGTTCTTGACGTGCCTGCCGACATCCAGATCGCCGATCGTCACGACATGGACGGTTGGCTTGTTCGCTGGGTTTCCGTACACCGTTGGGACTGTCACAGTCACCGCGAGCGAGAACAAAGCGACGCAAGAAAACAGAAGCAAACATGGTGAAACTCCTTCAAGCAGGTTAAGTGTGTGTCGTAAACTTCACATACTTAACGCAGCCGAAGGAGTTTGTGACAAAAGGTCCGCAGATTTATTTCTGCGACGCTCCGATCAATTCTTTGAAATGCCCTTCGAGATCGCGGTTTTGTGCCTTGGCAGCGGCGGCGAGACCGTCCTGAGCGAACTTCAGCGCTTGCGGCTTCTGCCGGGACGACAGCATCGTCTCGGCAGCGGTGACGCGGAATTTCAGTTCGGTCGGAACGCGCTCGATCAGCCGGGTGAACACGTCCTGAGCTTGATCGAATTCGCCGCGTTTGGCATGCAGCTGGCCTCGGCGCAGTTCGTACTCGTTGCGCCGTTTGCCTTCGTTGTTTTTGCAATCATCGGCTTCGCCGGCGTTGAGGCAATCGAGTGCGCCATCCAGATTGCCTTCCGTCTGTTTCTGCGCGATCAGCATTTGGTGAAGCGGAAAGCGCTCGGGCCGTTCGGCATACACGGGCCGTTCGACGAGGGCGGCGGCGAACTTGCCGGCGATCTCGCGTGCATCGAGCTTCATGGCGGTGGTCCAGGCCAGATCGAGTTCGACTGAACTGAGCGTGTCGATGCCGAGCGCCGCCAATTCCGCCGCACCGAGTGCAGCAATGTCCGGCTTACTCGCGCTGATCGCTGCTGCCGCCGGTGCAGCAATGGCTTCGTCGAGTCCGAGCTTTCGGCTCAGGCGAGCAAAGTCGTAAGGCTTGGCCCGCAGGTCGCCGCATTCGCTGTGAAACTGCACGACACCGCGGAGTTTTTTGCGTAGCGACGGGCTGCCGCCGGCATCCAAGGGAGACACGCCGCTGAGGCTCTTCAAGGGCCGTTGGATCCATTCGGTTTCATAGAAATTCTCGAATCCCAGGCGGATCCGCTCGCCTGCTTCCTGCTCGGACGGCGCACGCACGGGAATCGTCATGCCCTGGCCCATGACATCAAAGAACTTGGCCGGCCCACGCATCGGCGTCGGCTGAATGACCAAGGCACCAAGCTTGGCGACGACACCGCGAAAAATGCCATCGACGGCGTCATGGTTCAGGCTCCAGATGCGGATGGCTTGCCCCGCGACCATGAATTGGGCCACGATACGTAGATTCCGCTTGGCTTCTAGTTCCGGCGTCAGCGCGGGCGGCGGCTCTTCCAGCAACATCGCCACGAGCAGACCTTGCTCCTGATCGACTTGCGGTGCGAACAAACGCCCTTGCTTCTCCCAATCCTGCACGATTTGCAGGAATGGTGACGGATCATTCATCCCGAATTGCACCGAATGTTCGAGTATATCCGCCTGTTCGTCCATGCCCTGGCCGAACCGCAATACTTCGGCGAGCGCCCAGGCCTGGCCCGCCGCAGACTCATCGGATTCGGTCGTGACATATCGGTCAAGCGCTTCGAGCGCCGCCGCGTTGTTGCCTAGCCAGGCCTGAATAATCGCGTAGTTATACGCCGCCGCCGGTTCGACGGGATCGGCCTTGGCGAGCGGCTCAAACGCCCTTGCCGCGTCGGCGAGTTTCCCGGTGCCGGCGGCTTTCAACGCCGCGTCCCATTTGCCGCGGAGTTCCGCGGATGCTGCCGCACTCGGCGCCAGGAATGCGTACTTCGCTTTCGCGCTGGCGGGCAGATTCGTATTCTCCGGCCCGTAGGTCGAGTTCAGCGCATTGCGATATTCCGGCACCTCGGGCGTAAACCGCACGGCCAATTCCAGCGCCGCATGCGCCGCGATGGGCCGATTCATCTTCATTTCGCAATTGAATATCTGCGCATAAAGCTCGCCGAGCACATCGGTGACGGCAATGTCATAATGCTCTGCCGCCTTGCGCAACAAGAGCAAACTGCCGGCGAGTTCGCCTTCTTGCAGCCGCATATTCGCTTTGAGGTAGTAGCCGAACGGATAAGTCGGGAATAGCTCAAACGCCTTGTCGAGCGCCGCCTCGGCTTCCTCGGGCTTGCCCGTGTTGTAGAGCAGCATCGCCTTGCGGCCCCACACTTCGTGGTTCGTCGGATGCTGCGCGATGACGGCGTCGAGCGCACGCATGGCGGCTTCGTGCTGGCCTTGGCTTTCCAGCTCAAAGACGCTCTGGAGTTGTTGATGCACCGGCTGGCAGCACCACTTGAATTTCTTGCCGCTACCGCAAATGCACGAAGCGTAGGGATCATAATTCATGGCGTGAATCTTCTTTTCGTATTGACCGATCAAGAGAGCGAAAAACGTATTGTATTAACATATGAAGCAGGTTGGTTGCGGTGCGACACGATGCCAATTCGTTTAGCCGTTCGCCTTTGTCGAGCGCGAACCCGTGGCGTAAACCGCGCACGTCGCGCTCGCCGAAGGCGAGCGGCTAAACGATGATTCATGATTGCTCGCGCCGCAGTCTTTTCGCAATAATCGTGTCCAAGATCAACTGCCCGACGTGATAGCTGACCATCGGCACGATAGCATACGGAAACGCCGATTGATAGTACTGATCGTACAACGCCAGCGAAATCTGGATCGTCTTCTGACTCGCCGAAAACGCCACGGCGATCCGCCGAGCGCGATCGAAGCCCATCCAGCGACACGTTACAAAACTTACGCCGATTGCGATCAGATGCAGCACCACGGCACACACCACGCTTGCAGTGACGATCCATGGTAGGCCGACCGCGTCGCCTTCGTGCAGCCGCACGCCAACGGTGGCGCTCGCACGCAGCAGGATCAGGAGCACGAGACATTGCGATACGACGCCAATCGCCGTGCGGTATTTGTCCGCGAATCTTGCGCAAAGTGGCACGAGGCGCAAGGCCTGGCCACCCAGCACGGGAAGCACGAGGATCAGCACGAGGTCCATCATCAACGGCCCGACCGCGAGAGGCACGGCGGTTCCCGTCAAACCCGTGAGCCAAAAGCTGGTGAGGAGCCAACCGAGTAGGATCGTGCCGACGACTGCGAGCAAAGCCGTCGCTTCGTTGCCGCCCGCCATCCGCGTCCAGATCACCGCCGCCGAGAGCGTGCACGGTACGCACGCAATTAGCAGCAGACCAATCTCGACATTCGCGTCACCGGACATCTGGCCCAATCCCCACGCCGCCAGCGGGAGCAACGTGTAGCTAAGAAACACCGCCCACGCTGCCGCATACGGACGCCGCAGCTCGACGACAAAAGAGCCGGTGGACATCGTCCAGGCGACGAGAAACAGCGACGTCGCGATATTGCTACGCGGCTCCCAATACTGCGTGACAAGCTGAAATGGCCGCGGAAACAGCAACGAACCCGCAAAGCCCAGCGCGAGCGTGACGATGAACCACTGCTTGACGAGAAATTGCCGCATGAGATGAGGATATGCAGAGGGGGCGAGGGTGGCGCTGGCATGATCGACCGCGATGTTTCCGATCCATTTGCTTAGTCACCTGTTACATCACTTTCTGCCGAGCCCTCCACCTCAAGATTCTGTTGACGCCATATTGCATGAATTCCACGACCCAACAGAGTAGCAAGTGACAAGAAGTAACCGACCGGAATTGCAAGTGTCACGATAGGAGGGCCGCATTGTTTCATTCGGCCTTTCTTCTGACGGTTTTCCATCATCATTTCGATCGATACCTCCATATCGGTGACGAACGCCAACGCGATAGTGACCGTCGTTAGCAAAACAACAAAGAGAAGGCAGAACAATATCCCATCGTAGGTACGAACAAGGTACAACGAAACTGCGATGAAGAAAAAAGGGCCCAGAAGGACGATCAGAAAACCCAACGCTTCAACCGAGAAAAATGTCTCGCCATTATGTGCAGCGTGGAATACGTAGCGAAAAATCATCGTGCCGATCGCGGCTACACCCGCAAGGCAAATCGCTGAGTGCAAGCAGAGGAGAACTTTTGAAGGCGTGTTCATTACTTTATCAAAGCAAAAAGTTCGGGCGATCACCGCGAGCAGATCGTGATTGGTCTTTGCTCATTTAGGATGCTTGATGCCCAATTTTATTCCCCGCCCGCCAAACTTTTCATCGCCACCGGGAAGATCGGTGAGCGCACCGATCCCGCGTCCCAGCCGAACAGAAACTCGGTCGCGCAACCGCAGATTCGGCCCTGGCAGGGGCCCATGCCGATGCGTGTGTGCAGCTTGGCCGTGCGGATGTCGGGTTGTGTCCGCAGTTGCTCGAACGTCACATCCTCGCAGCGGCAGACGATAGTTTTCGCATCGGGTAGTTGTCGCAATTCATCGCGCAGGGCAAAGGTATCCGCAAGGCGAGCGACGAAACCGAAAGCCTTCGTTCGCCGACGCTGCAACGCCGCAGCAAGATCGAATCGGCCCGCGACGACATGGCCGGCGATCTCGCCTTCGAGCAGGGCTTTGTCCAGGCCGCCGATGCCTGTCAATTCGCCAATCGCGAATACGTTCGGCACGCTCGTGCGCTGGTCGGCATCGACGCACACGAAGCCGTGCTCGATGGCACAACCGAGCAAGCGAGGCAACTCGGTGTTGGCGACCAGGCCGAACCCGCAGGCGAGCGCGTCGCACGGTTCGGTCCAGCGGCGCGAGCCGTCGGTGAGTGTCGCGCTTTGCAGGCGGCTATCGCCGTCGGCGCGGGTCGGCCAACAGTTTGGCCGAAACGGAATGCCGCGCAATCGCCAGGCGAAACCCGCGGCCTCCACGATCTTCATCGGCTCGCGCAACAGCAGGTCGCCGGCGAATCGCGCGAGCTTGACTCGTGATGTTTGCTCCGCAATGAACCGAATGTTCGCGCCGCGGCTTCGCAGGTAATCAGCAACGGCGAGCAGCAGCGGCCCCGTGCCGGCGACGATCACCCGCTGCCCCGCGATCGGCATGCCGGCCTTCACCAGTGCTTGCAATCCGCCCGCGCCGAACACGCCGGGCAGCGTCCAACCGGGAAACGGCACGAACCGCTCCCGCGCACCACAGGCGAGCACGATCTGATCGGCTCGAATCCGCATCGGCCCTGTCGGCGTTTCCGCGAGCAGCACACCGGGCTTTGGTGAGGCGAAGACGCTGGCCGACGCGATCCATTCGGCGGACGATCGCGAAAGCCGATCGCGCCAGTCGGCTGCGAATCGCCCCAATGGTTTCGCGTGGTCATGGCGCCAAATCTGCCCGCCGATGTGCGGATCGTCGGAAAGGACGGCGACGCGCTGGCCCGCTTGTGCCGCCGTCACCGCCGTCGCAATACCCGCTGGGCCTGCGCCGATTACGAGGACATCGTAGGCCTTATTAACGATTTGTTCTGACAGATATTGTTCGTATTCCCGCGGATACGAGTCAGTGCCGCGCGTTGCGACCACCATGCCGTCGCTCGTGGGAATCTGGCACGACCGCTGATGCGCTTCGCCATCGATCGTCACTCGGCACTCGAAACAGACGCCCATGCCGCACAGTGGCCCGCGAGCTTCGCCCGTCACGGAAACGCGCGTCGCCACACCGGGCGAGGCAAGCAACACCGCCGCGACGGTGCAATGTTCGGGTGCGTTGACCTGCTCGTCATTCACCGTCAGTGCAATGCGTTTATCCATGGGCCACCTCCGCAAATCGTGTCGGCAGATAAGCGTTGAGGTCAAGTGAGGAGCGTTGGCCCGTCACATGTGTGACGACTAGTTCGGCGGTTCCCAGCGACGTCGTGATACCCAGCCCCTCATGGCCGGTCGCCACGAAATGGCCCGGCCAGCCTGGCATCGGGCCGATCAACGGCAGCGAGTCCGGCGTCGCCGCCCGGAAGCCGGTCCATGTGCGGATGACCGACACCCGCGCCAGAGCCGGCATGTACTCGAAGGCCCGCGCGACCATTCGCTCTACCATGTGAGGCTGCACCGCACCATCGGTCACGTCGTACTGGCGCGACGAACCGAGCAGCATTTGGCCGGTTTTGCGTGGTTGTAGGTTGAAGGCGACCGATTCATTCTCCGCGCCGTTGGCGCTCTTGATATAGCCAAGCTCAACGATCTGATGGCGAGCGAAGCCGGGATACCGGTCGGTGATGACGAGATGCCCCTTGCGTGGGCGAATCGGCAGCGACGGCATGAACCGCGTCGCGCCGATTCCCGTCGCATGCACGATCGCGCCGGCGGTGAGCGTCGATCCATCGGACAGCTCGATCGTCGTGCGGTCGAATCGTTTCGCTTCCGCGCGGTGGAGCGTGGCGTTTCGTTCGATCGCCTGATTCACCAGCCAAAGCGAGGCACATGGCGGATAGATGACGCTCTCGCCTGGCACGCGCAGTCCACCCGCGAGACCCGGTCGCAGATTCGGTTCGGCCCGGGCGACGCCATCGGCGTTGAGCATCTCCGCAACGATGCCGCGCGAAGTGTAGTAGGCGTGTTTGGCGCGAACAGTGTCGAGTTCCTCGTCGTCCACGGCGATCCACAGCGTGCCGGCTTGCACATATTCCACAGATGCACGCAGCTGCGACGAAAGTTCGTCCCAGAGTTGTTGCGAGCGCCGGGTCAGCGCAAACTGAGCGTCGGAATCGTCCATGACAACGACATGCCCCATGCCCGCCGCCGTGGCCCCGCCGCCGATCGTCGCGCGTTCGACGATGGCGACGCGCAGCCCCGCCATCGCCAAGGCGCGAGCGCAAGCCGCCCCGACGATGCCCGCGCCGAGCACAGCGACATCGCACGTCGCGGCACTCATGTGCCAATCCCCCATTGGAACGGGTCGGCACTGTCGAGCAATAAGGTCGTCTCGCCGGTGACATAGGCGAAACCGCGGACGTACGGCAGAATGGCGTCGCCCTGAATCGCGCCCCATGCGTCAAAGACGCTGCCGACGATGCTTTCCTGGCGATAGACTTCGCCCGGTTTCAGCTTACCGTCGGCGATCAGGCAAGCGATCTTGGCACTCGTGCCCGTGCCACACGGCGAGCGGTCGTAGGCTTTACCAGGACAGAGGACAAAGTTTCGGCTATGGTTGGCGGGATCGTGAGGTGGCCCAAAAAGCTCAATGTGATCGACCGCCCCGCCGTCGTCGCCCGTGATGCCCAGGGTTTGCAATCGTTGGCGAATGTGCCAGGTGAATCGCGTCAATGTTTCGACATTAGCAAGCGACAAATCCTGGCCATGTTGGTTAACGAGGAAGAACCAGTTCCCGCCCCAGGCGATATCGCCGACGATGGGACCGATGCCCTCGACGTGGATCGCCACGTCTTTGCGAGTACGTCGGCTGGGCACGTTGGCGACGGTGACGGAGTGCCTGCCATCGTACTCCGCTTCAATGACGCCAACGGGCGTTTCGAGGCGATGTTTTCCCGCCCCGATGCGGCCCAGGTGGGCGAGCGTCACGACGACGCCAATCGTGCCATGCCCACACATGCCGAGCGTGCCGACGTTGTTGAAAAAGATCACGCCAGCAACGCAGGATGGATCGACGGGCTGACACAGCAGCGCGCCGACGAGCACGTCCGACCCGCGCGGCTCATTGACGATGGCCGAGCGATAGCGGTCAAAGTGCGAGCGAAATAGCTCGCGGCGTTCGACCAGTGTGCCCACGCCAAGGTCCGGCCCGCCGTCGATCACGACCCGCGTCGGCTCACCGGCGGTATGGGAATCGATGACCTGGATGCGATGGGTTGGCATGAGGAAGGGGACCGGATTTTAGGGGAATACTTCCAGGCGAATCCACTGGTAGCGAGCCTTCATTTGAGCGTCGCTGTTCATTCTTAGTACCAATACCGTCGCTCTTCCGACAGGGCTCAAGCCGATGATGCAGGCGTTTTCAAGGTCCACCTGAAAATGCTCTTCCCAATTGCTCGTTCGTGGCTCGAATAACCGAACATCCTGGCCGGTTTCAGGGTCAAGGACCAGAACTCGATCGGATTTGCGAACGTTGCAAGCACGACAAAGCGAGTGCAAAGTTGAATTCCTCGTCAGTGCCGCCCCGCCCCGCTGGGATGACGTGTTCGACTTCGAACGGAAAGTTGAACACCGCTTCCGGCGCGAGACAGTACTCGCATCGGTGTCTCGCGCGTTCGGCAACGTGCGGATAACGAGGGTTCATCGCTTCATCTCGTCCGCCACGGAAGCTGTCCTTTTTGCAGATGCTTCGATTTCAGCCTCGATCAGCGTTTCCAATTCCGCCTGATCGAAAGCGGAAAATGCTACGCCCGAATCCCGGCAGGAACGCCACTGCGACATCAACGATTCCAACCGAACTTGTTGAGCCGCCGTGAAAAAATCATCGGGCATGCGATTCTGAATTAGAACCACAGTCGTTGATTCGCGATCCAGTTGTGGCGTCAGCGCGTCAATCGCGCTACCGACACTCGCACCTTCGCCACACTTGTTGTTGGCAACGGCCGAGTAACGGACACCGTCAATCGAAGAAGTGGGGAAAACGGAAATAGTAGACATCGGCGACCACCTCGTTGATGCCATTGAAACCAATCCTATTATCGCACGTTCCACGCCGCACCGCAACACGACATCCCAAATCGTCCCCTCACCGATCCCACAGGTAAAGCAACTGCACCTGCCCGCGGTCCAGGGTCAACGCGCAGTTTACGATGCGGCCCGCGGCGATCTCGGCAAGCCTGCCTTCGCCCTTCGGCGTCCAGATGCGCACGTCCGACGCGAGATTCAGCTTCTTCTCCTTCAACTCGTCCTCCACGGTCAACGTCTTCGCCTCGCGATCGATGCTGACAACCTTGCGGCGAACCAAGACCGGCAGCTCGGCGTCGATATTCACGATCGAGCCGGTATCGCGATTCACGAAGTAATGCGCTTTCACCCATTTTCCAAGTTGCTCGTGGCTAATCTCCTTAACGGGCTTGGTGTGGTACATCATGCGCAAGTAGGCACTCGGCGAGATCGGATAGGTCTTGATGATGCCCGCGTCGATCGATTGCACCATGATGCTCGCTTCGCTCTTTGACTTGTCGAGCTCGGTGATGATGCCGAAGTAGCGAGTGATCCGCAGGAACGGATCGCGCATGTGCGTGCCTTTGCCTGTTTGTACTTTCAACACGGTCTTGCCATCCACGGAATACGTGACCTGCACAAGGTCGCCAACTTTGAGTTTCTCAAACGGATAGTCGGCTCCGAGAGCGACGACCTTGGCCTCAACGGGGACCGAAATGACCTTTTCCGCGATGGGGTCTTTGACGATTAGAATTCGGCCCGGAACATCGACTTTCTTCACCGTGCCATGACGGTGCGGACCATCGACGTGGATGGCGGCAATCTCATCATCGCCACGCACCTTGGCGGCAATGCGAAGCTCGGTTCGCAGGTCGGCCAATTTCAGCGGCCTGCCGATCGCGTCGAACACTGGCAGTTCCTTAGCGCCGAGGTTGAACGGCTGCTGGCGATCGGCGTAGAGCAACTGCATATGCAGCGAACCGGTCTTGAGATCGATCGCGCGGATCGTGCCTTTGACATCCTTGAGCTTTTCATCCTGGGCAACGGTTAGCCGAGCAGGAAGGATCAGCAAAATGGCAACGAGGACAATGCGAATGAGCATGACGGAACCTTTTCGTACAAACGTGGCCCATCCGATTCGCGCTAATCCCGTTTGGCCACACCATCGAATCGTTGATGTTTTTATACAACCTTCCTCTCAACTGCGATGCAAGACATGCGCGGAATATTGAAACGGCGTGATGGACGGAATGAGCGTAACGAAACCCTTGTTGCGTATAATCCCGCAATCGATAATCCCAACGATGGCGAGCGAAAATCAACAACGCCCCAAAAGTAGCCTGAAATCGCTCAACCGAATATAGGGGGCGGCCACGAAGCCGGGGGAAGGGTATAGGCTTAAGTTTTACCACAACTTTTTTTTCGTTTTGCGTTGGGCGGCGCGATAACCGTCGACCATGGCCTGAAGCTTCTGCCAGCCACGCCAGAGCGTGATCCAGCCGGGGAAACCATCGCACTTGCGATTTTGATGTCCGCCGAGGCG
>SIAQ01000164.1 GCA_009697105.1 Gemmataceae bacterium
ATTCGCCGAGATAATCGGCGAGTTGAGGACCAAGCGAAAGTATTTGATCGAGGGTCATCCGTAACTCCTTGCAAACGTCCGTGGTTTAAGGAGTTACAGTGTACCATAACTGACAGCTGCAATGCAAGTAGCGCTGTCGTACTAAAACCGCTTACTGCGTGCGCGGCTCTGACAAGGCCTCGAAACCGTGGTCTTCGCTCACTGTCACATCGCTGTAAAACTTTGCGGATTTTCTTGCATTTAACGGTCCTGCCGATCCGATAACGAAGATAGCGCACCTTCGCGCGAAATTTGACAGGTCGGAGATTTGTGTTGCAGCTCGGCAACGGACGACTGACGGTGATTTGCGCAGCGACGGCGCTCTGGGCGTTCAGCTTTGGGCTGGGGTCGCAGAGCGTCACGCACTGGCTACGCGCACACGGCGAGTCGGAGTCGGTCATCGGGCTGAACCATTCGTTCTACTACCTCGGCCTGGCCGTGGCGTCGTTCGCCGTGCCGACGTTGGCACGCCGATTCGGCCTGTTGGCCTGTTCGGTCGGCGGGTTGTTTGCGTCGGGTCTGACCTTGGCGGTTTTCCCGTGTGTCGATGTGGTATGGGCGGGCTATGTCCTACGGTTCGCCAATGGCTGTGCGGGCGCGCTTAGCCTTGTGTCGTTGGAGACGATCGTCAGCCGATATTCGCCGACCATGCACAAAGGGCGTAATTTCGCCTGTTATTGCGTCGCTCTCACGCTTGGCGGAGCGCTCGGCATCGGCTGCGGCCTGGGGTTACTCGAAGCGACGGCGGCGTGGATATTTCCGCTCGGCGGTTGCACGGCGATCCTGGCGGCAGGCGCGATCGGTGCGGGACTCAAGGTTCCGTTTGATAACAGCCACGAAGCAGAGATCACGTCCGTACTCGATTGGCGCGCCAACTATCTCAGCTTCGGCACAGCGTGGTGCCAAGGTTTTCTCGAAGGCGGCATGCTGGCATTTCTCTCGTCGTTCTTGATCGGCGCTCGCGGCTTCTCGGCGGAAACGACCGGATTGCTAATGGGCGCAACGATGATCGGCGTGATCCTCTGCCAGGTTCCCGTGTCGTGGTTCGCTGATCGTTGGGGGAAAACGCCGACGCTGCTCCTGTGCTATGCCGTCGTTGCGGTCGGCCTACTGGCGATGCCGCTGCTGACCGATTCCATCGCGCTGGCGAGCGTGCTGTTCTGCTTCGGCGCCTGTTCCGGCGCGATGTATCCGTTGGGCCTAGCACTTCTCGGCGAGCGCACGTCGGAAGCCGGTCTCGCGCGTGCCTATGCTTGGTACCTCGCGATCGAATGCATCGGCAGCCAACTCGGTGCCGCAGCCATGGGCCAAGCACGCGATCTCTGGGGCGAATCGGCGATGTTTCCCGTCGGCCTGGTTGCCGTCGTGGGTGTCCTGGCAGGCTGGCTTGTGATTGTTTTCACGAACTCCGCATCAAGCGCCGCCGTTCCTGTAGCCAACGAAGACCAACGCCGAGCCGCGTGACCGCAACTAAAATGAAATGTTTAGCCGCGACGCGCTATGCGGAGCGCGGAATGCGGCCAGCGTGCTCCGCTTCGCGTCGCGGCTAAACAATGTATGTTCGATTCCGTGAACTCCATGAAGTCGGCGTGAATTTCGCTCAATTGCTGCACAACTTGGGCCGATAGGTAATACACATAAACACAACGCTCAGCACCAACGGAGGCGACTGTCATGGCAGCGCCCTCACGCTATGCAAATTGGTTTCACGAAATTTGGCCTGTCCCGACGATAGCCACGGGCGTCGGGTATGTGGCGGTTGCGTATACTATTTCGCACTGGTTGACGCACCGCACGGCGATCCCAATCACTTTGCCTTCGCTGCCTCATGATCTTAAACTCGAATCGCTCGAAACGACGACGGACGATAAGGTTCGTTTGCATGGTTGGTGCATCGAGCCATTGAATCCGCGGGCGACCATTGTGCTGCATCACGGCATGCGCGAGTGCCGACTCCATATGGTTGACCGCGTCCCTTGGTTGGCCCAACTTGGATTTCGCTGTGTGATATTCGATCATCGCGCACACGGCGAGAGCGAAGGACACCTCACGAGTTTCGGTTGGCATGAACGCAACGACGCCTTGGCCATCGCACGCTTCGTCGTCCAGCGTTGGCCAGGACAACCGAGGGCGGCGCTGGGTCGCTCCATGGGCGCAGCCGCGTTGTGTTATGCTGGCGAAGCGGCACGGTCGTATGATGCGATCGTGCTGGAAAATCTTTACCTCGACCTGGCGATGGCGTTCGACAGTCGCATTGGGTGCGGCTATCCTGGCTGGGTTCGCTACTTTCGCCACGCAGTCGTGTGGATCACCGAAAAACGGCTTGGGATGCGAATCAGAGATGCTGCCCCGATCGCCCGAATTGCCGACCTCGCCTCGACGCCCGTCTTATTGTTAACCGGTTCCGAGGACCTCCATGCTACGCCTGAGGATGCCGAACGCCTGGCCGCCCAAATCCCCAACTCCAGCCAATTCGCCGTGATCGCCGGTGCCGGGCATGATGATGTTTTTTCGCGCGGCGGCGAGACGTATCAACGGCTCGTGATGGATTTTCTCGAACGCAACCTCTTTAACGCAATGAGCCACGCTGCGTAAAGGGGCAGAATATCTCACGCAAAGGCGCAAAGCGAGAGGGGGAAAGTTCGGCAACGGTTATTCGTGCTTTGTTCACTTTATCCTCTTTGCGCCTTTGTGTGAGATTTTTTCGACTGACCGCATACTTTGGATTCACCGTGCGAATCCACCGCCGCACCGCCGCAACTTCCGCTTGTATTATTGCGTGAACTCGCTACTATGCCACGCCGACGGATGAACGGAATTCATGCGGAGCAAGTTATGCGCGTGCGCGTGATCGATATGGATGGCAGCGTCACCTCGCAGGAACGCTTGATACGAGCGTTTCGGCCGGAGGTGATCGACATGCGCCCGTCGGGGCCGAGTTTGCGCCTCGCTTGCCGCTGGTCGCGATTCTTTCGTTTTGAACAACGATTGGATCGATTGATCGATCACGATGCCAGCCCAGCGATCCATCTGCTTGGCTCGGGTGATTTTCATCATCTTACACTCGCGTTGCTTCGCCGCATCAACCAACCATTCAATCTGCTCGTGCTTGACAATCACTCCGATTGGGTCGGCGGTTCGCCGATGTTACATTGCGGTTCTTGGCTGAATCATGCCGCCAAGCTGCACAACGTCCGTCGAATATTCCACGTCGGTGGCGATCGCGGCTTCGACAACAGGACACGCTGGCTTGCGCCAACCGATGCGCTGCGATCCGGCAAGATCGTCACACTGCCGGCGGTCCGCACGTTCAATACGGGATTCTGGAAACACACGCCTCACCAACCGCTGCGTGCTCGGCCCGAAGCGATAATCGATAGCGAACGGCTTGAGGACGTGATCTCGCCCTACCTGGACGACCTCGACCGTTGGCCTTTGTACGTGTCGCTCGACAAGAATGTGCTCTGGCTGCCCGAATCGATTACGAACTGGGATGCGGGGCATCTCGATATGCAAGAGGTTCGCGAGGTGCTGCAATTCTTCCTGAAAGCATCAAGTGATGAACTGGCCGGCATGGACATCGTCGGTGATTGGTCCGAGGTGCAAACGCGTGGCATCATCCAGCACTTGATTCACAGCATGTCGCATCCGAAGCGAGCTGTGGATGCCGATCAGGCTTCGCTGTGCAACGAACACACGAACATCACACTGCTGAATTTCCTGTTGAGCGATCCGTTCGTGGAACGCCGACACATGGATGCGGGACATGTGAATGCGTGATGAAATCGCCCGGATGCATTCGTTGGCTGAGCGTGCAAACACGACAGGCCAAAAGGGATGCTTGGTCAGGATTGCTTCGTCAATTCCAGAAATTCATCTTGAATCCGGTTGAGGACATGATTCTTGACGATGGCGAAAACCGCAACAACGCGGCTCTGCGACAACGTATAGATTTTGTCAACACGCACTTTGCCCGGACGATTCAATGCCCCGGACGCCAGATCCGATGAATCGATAACAAAACTGTATGGCACAGCAGCGGGATTGGATGTCATGGCGACGACAATCATGTCATCGGTTTTTGCCAAATACTCGGCATTGGCAATGACGATGACGATGACGATGACGATGACGATGACGATGACGATGACGATGACGATGACGATGACGATGACGATGACGATGACGATGACGATGACGATGACGATGACGATGACGATGCGACGATAAGTCGGTAAACGGAACCGGAACGAGCACAATATTACCGCGACACAGCACGGTTCCAATCCTTGTCGTCCCACAGATTGTCCCAAAAGGCCGTGCTACTCGCCGAGGCCTGAACGATGTCGCTGAACTCGCCAACCTTCGGCACCTGCACGAAGACTTCCACGCGTGTGCCCGGTGCCAATGGCAATTTTAGTGTTACTGTCCCGTCGGTTGTCACGTCGGTTTCGTATTTGAATCCTTGAGCTACCATTCCTACCTCCTTCAGTTCCGTCAGATGCCGCTACCCAATCACCGCGCGGATCGGTTCGCCGTCGCGGACGATTGGTGTCGGCTGACCGTTCCCGGCAGGGTAATACTTGTGCGGGTCGATGCCCAGCAGGTTGTAGATGGTGCAGGCGAAGTCAGCGGGACTGTGGCTGCGGTCGGTGACGTAGGCGCCATTGCGATCGGTCGTGCCATAGATCAAGCCCGCAGGGGCGCCGCCGCCGGCGAGCACGATTGACATCGCCTGGGGCCAATGGTCGCGGCCGGCCTGGACGTTGATTTTTGGAGTGCGGCCAAATTCGCCGAACATCATGACGAGCGTGTCTTGCAACATGCCGCGATCGCGCAAATCTTCGATCAACGCGCTTACGCCCTGATCGACCACCGGCAGGTTCTCACGCAGCCGGCGGAAATTCCCCTCGTGTGTATCCCAACCTGTCGGTTCGCTAATCGTGACGAAGCGCACGCCCGATTCGACAAGTCGCCGCGCGAGCATGAGGCGTTGGCCTAGCTTGGTGCGGCCATAGCGATCGCGCATCGTTGCGGATTCCTGTTCGACATCGAACGCCCGGCGCGTCGTCGGCGATTGGATGATCGCGTGGGCCTCCTGATGGAAGCGGTCGAAGCCGCGGAGGACATCGGGGCGTTCCGTAAGCACATCGAAGGCTCGGTTCGTATCGTCAAGTAACTGCCGGCGGCGTTCGATACGGCTTAGATCGATATCGCGCGGCATCGCCAGGGCGCGGACACGAAAATCGCGGTCATTTGGATCGGCCTGCGTGGCGAACGATTGATACGCCGCTCCGAGGAAGCCGGCACCCGGGCCTTCGCTCGGCTCGGACGGAATCGCCACGGACGTCGGGATGCCAGGCAACGTTTCGCTTTCGCGCTTGACGACCGCCGACCAGGTCGGATGAAAGATCGTCGGGTTCGGCGGATTGCCGCTGCCGAGCATAAACATGCTGCCCGGATTGTGATCGGGAATATGGTGGTTGACGCCACGAAGGATCGTCATGTGCTGCACGAGTTGCGACAGCTTCGGCATCAGTTCGCAAACGGTGTAGCCGGGGATGGTCGTCGAGATCGGGCTGAACTCACTGCGTGTATCGGACGACGCGAGCGGCTTCATGTCCCACATGTCTTGGTGCGGCGGACCGCCTTGCTGCCAAATAAAGATGACGTTCTTCGCCCGCACGGTGCGATTGGCGCGGCGATTATCCACGTCGGCGGCAAGCAGCTTGGGAAGCGTCAGCCCGACGAGGCCGGCCCCGCCAAGTTGGAGTAGATTGCGACGAGATATTGCGTGCATGATGCCCCCCAGCGAGAAACCGGTGTAGGCGCTCATTATATCGACATTTTCGGTGGTGTGTTAGCCCAAGAATTGCAGATTTCAAATTGAAGATTGCAGATTGAAATGCCTGGTTTAGAATTTTCTTTTTTTGCAATCTGAAATCGGCAATTTGAAATCTGCAATTCTTTCGTATCAGATCATCTTCAGCAACAACACGCACCCCGCCGACACGATTGCGGCCCCTGGTATCGTGAATACCCACGCCCAGACGACGCGGCTGGCGACGCCCCAGCGGACGGCGGAAAGGCGCTGTAGCGAACCGACGCCGACGATCGAGCCGGTGATGGTGTGCGTCGTGCTGACGGGGATGCCGAAGAAAAGCGTGAGCACCAACGTGAACGCCGCTCCGGATTCGGCACAAAAGCCATCGACAGGCCGTAAGCGGATGATGCCTTGGCCCATGGTCTTGACGATGCGCCAGCCGCCCATCATCGTGCCGATGCCCATCGCCACATGGCATGCGAGGACAACTTCCGTCGGCACCCGTGCATGGTCCGCGGCTTTGATGATGCGGTCCTTATAGCGTTGGAAATCCGCGGTCGCCAACGTCTTTTCCAGCTTCGTCGTGAATGCTTCTTCCCGCGAAAACTTGTACTTGTACTCGTCGTTTTCTTTCTCAGCAAGCGTTCGCAGGTTGACGAGCACCGGTTCAGGCAGCGGATCTTGCTTACTGAGCGTTTGAAGCGTCGCTTCGTTGACGAAAAATCGGTCCCGCCATTCCAGGCTCCGATTCGTCTGCGAGGCGGCGATCAGCAAAACGAGGATGATGCCCATAGTTTTCTGCGCATCGTTGCCGCCATGCCCTAAACTGTACAACGCTGCGGACACCAGTTGACCACGTCGAAACCAGGAATCGACGCTGCGTGGTCTGGCCTTTTGGAATATCCAGTATACCGCGACCGCAATCGACAAACCGACCAACAGGCCCACCATCGGGGCGAGGATGATGAAGATGCATGTTTTGAGAATCCCGCCCAAAACCAGTCCGGTCCAACCGGCATGGGCCAGCGCCGCGCCGACCAAGCCGCCAATGAGGGCATGCGAGGAACTGGTGGGCAGGCCCCAATACCAGGTGAGAATGTTCCAGGCGCAGGCGCCAATGAGCGTGCCCGCGATGACCGCATTCGTAACGATATTAGGCTCGATGATGCCCCGGCCGATCGTGCCGGCGACTTTCAGATCGAAGACCAGAAATGCAATAAAGTTGAAGAACGCCGCCCAGATTACCGCTTGTTGGGGCGTCAGTACGCGCGTCGACACAACGGTGGCGATCGAATTGGCGGCGTCGTGAAGTCCATTGAGGAAGTCGAACGCCAACGCCAAAAGGATCAACAGCAACACGACAATGCCGAGAGCCCCATAATCGACCGGTAAAAAGTTGATCGTCTCAAAGAAATGCATCCTTACGTCCCCTTGATGACGATTTCCGAAATCACATTGGCTACATCTTTACACGCATCGACTGTATCTTCAAGCCAACCGTAAAGCTCACGCCATTTGATGAGCGTGAGAATGTCGACGGGCGTTATTCCATTATGTTCGGCGCCGCCCGACGTAACGAGATTCGAAAAAAGGGCCGCATCCACTTTTCGATAAAGTTTATCGGCATCATTCTCCAGCTGACCGATTTCCCGCAACAACATGTGAATCTTTTCCGAGTTGCGCATATCGCGAAGCAACTTCAACGCCGATTCGATGCGCAAACAACATTCCTTGATAATTCGCGCGAGTTCGAGGGCCTCCGGCGTCGGTTTGTCGATGCGGAAAACCTCGAGCCGATGAGACGTCTCCTCCATGTTGTCCATGATGTCGTCAAGGCTGGTGGCGAGAGTGTGGATGTCCTCGCGGTCGAACGGCGTGATAAACGTGCGGTCGAGCGCCTTGATGATTTTCTCAATGCTCGCATCGCAAGCGTCCTCTTCACGCTTAAGCTCATGGCTGCGGATTTCGAGCTTGTCGAATACCAGGACCATTTCGACGAACTTCGTCGCCGCCAAGGTGAGTTTGCCGGCCGTCTCGTCGAACATGTCAAAGAAGCGCATTTCGCGCGGAATCAAACTAAATCGCATGCGTGGAATCTCCGCGACCGTGACGGTCGTCAACGCTGCTTGATGTCTCTTAACACAATCGCCATCGATTGCACTCTAGTTATTTATTAAATCTTCACCGATTCGGCAGACGCGATCCTTGACGCCACCGACAAAAGTCGTTTTACGAGCCGGAAGCGTAAGCGACGGACTGGAGAAATCCGTCGCTTACGCTTCCGGCTCGTACTTTTGTCGGCGGCGTCATCTTTGACGCATCGGTCATAAGTCGATTTGCGTCGTTCGCCGGCGCTTGCGCGTCCGCCTAACGAACGAATATTCAAAACTTCGTCATGTTGAACTAAAATAGAAATGTCCGGTCATAACGCAATAGGAATGTCCTCTTTTGCCCTTGGGCAAGGAGGACAGCTATGAGCGTGCAACAGAAAGACCGGATCGAGATGAGCCAGCAAGAACGTGATCGACTCAAGGTGCTGCATGGC
>SIAQ01000037.1 GCA_009697105.1 Gemmataceae bacterium
CGGACTGGAGAAATCCGTCGCTTACGCTTCCGGCTCGTAAAGCGACTTTTGTCAGTGGCGTCAGAGTTGTGGAATTTGATGAAAGCCCAAGGGTTCGGAGTACCTTACCCTTGGGCTCGAGTGTTCGCTGATCAACAAATCCAACGTCTTGCAAAGATCGGGTAGCCTGCTTGGGATGATTCGTTGCGTGATGTGAGTGTGCGGTCGTTTGTGCAAGGAAGTGACGCGATCTTGAACCGCACCAGAAAAACGAAATCGGCCGAGAACCTGAGCGGTTTCTCGGCCGACGGGGTCGGTTTCGTAAGATCGGCTTGGCTGTCAACCGACCTCACGAGGAGCCGTTAGATTTTCGGCAGGGTGGTGGGCGTGGCCGGGGTGCCGGGTGCCGTTGGGGATGCCGGTGTCACTGTGCCACAGGCGCCGGTGTCGCAGGTCGGTTCGCAAGCGAAGCGATTGCGGAACAGGCGTTGAAGGAGACTTTCGCGGCAGAAGTCGTGGCCGGTGGTTTTGCAATCCGTGCTGCTCGCGGTGTTGCCGTTGAGCAGGCCGCCGCCTATGCGGGAACCGAGGGTCGAACTGGTCTTGCAGGTTTCTTCGCAGCAGCCGGTGCTGAAGAGCGAAGCGAACCAGCGTTGACGGGTGCCTTTCAGGAGCGAGCACTTCGTATCGCAGCCATCCTTGCCACAGGCGGCGTTCGGGCCGTGGCAGGCGGGGCCTTGGCCTGGATCGACGATGACCGGGACGAAGCGGGCTTTCTTGATGCACACGGTTTCGGGCACGCACACCTTGACCCGGCGGGTTTCGGTGCACGGGATGGTTTCGACAACCGTGTAAGGCACTTTGCAGCGAACCGTATACGAGACCTTCACGCATTCGGTGTAGGTGACCTTACGCGGAACCATGACTTTTTCCACTTCGCAGACCTGGTAGGCAACCTTCTTCGTGACGGTATGGGGAACCATACGGCACACTTGGTAAGGAATGCGTTTGATCTGCTTTTCGCACACGATCTCGTTGACCGTGTACTGGACCTTCTTCACGAGATGCTCGGTGACCATCTTCTTGGTCGTATGGGTGGTGACGACTTTGAAGCTGGCACCTTCTTTGAAGGAACGCCCCGGACCGTCAGAGCCGTGGGTGTCGCCTTTAGCATCGGCATAGGCACCCGTGGCGCTGCGGGAGACGGTGTAGGGAACCTGCGACTTTTCGACGGTTCGCACCAGTTTACGAACGGTGTAGGGAACGGACTTGCGAGCTATTGCGCCTTCCTTGAAGGAGCGACCTGGGCCGTCGCAGTCATGGCCGGCGCCGGCGGCGTCAACATAGGCGCCACGAGCGATACGACGAACGGTGTAGGAAACGTTGCGGGTTTCGTTCGTCGTGATTTTACGGGAAACGGTGTAGGGCACCTTCTCGGTGACCGTACGGGTGACCATCGTCGTGCAGGGGGCCTGCTCGGTGATGCACTTGACGCGCCATACCTTGCGGGTGGTTGGCATCGGGGCGCAGGGACTGCGGGTCGGGCCACAGGCTTTGTCGAGGAGCAGACCATTTCCGAGGCCGTGACCGCCACGGTTGAAGAGGTGGAAGGTCTTGCAGGCACAGGGATCGAAGCACGGGTCGGCCTTGCCGGTCGTGTTAGCGCAGGCGGTGCTGTCGGTGCAGCCCTTGCCGCCGTGACCTATACCGCCGAACAGACCGCGGAACGGTCCGACGCCACCGAGGCCACCAACGCGGCAGGGGTCGGCGGGAACCTCGACGCATTCAATCGTGCGGCGAGTGACGGTTTTCATCGTCGTGCAGGGTTCGCAGATGCGTTTGACGCAGGTGCGATAGCAGGTCTCCGTGACCGTCTTGCACGTCGGCACGCAGATCTGCTTGACGCGGCATTCCTCGATGCACTTCGTCACCTGGCCACAATGCTCGCGGAAGTGCGTTTCGCACACTTCACGGCAAACAGTGCGGCAGCATTCTTTCACGCGCTGTTCGCAGATTTGCTTCGTCACGTGGCAGTTCTTCGTGTGGCAGTGCTGTTCGTAGACAGGCTTGCACACAGTGTAGTGGCAGTTCTTTTCGCAGACCTTCGGCACGCATTTGCGAATCACGCACTCGACTTCCTTGATGCACGTCTCAACCACCGGTTTGCATTCCGTGTGCTGAACGTCCTTGTAAAGGGTACGTCTCACCGGCCGGCTGCATTCCTGCATCTCTTCGCGGCATTTGGTGACCTTGCATTCTTTGTACATCGTTCTGCATTCGTCCTTGTAGCAGACACGAGATACCTGTTTGTTGACGGTAATCGTTTCAGTCTTGTACGACGTATGCCACCGTTTTTCTTCGACGGTGTCATAGACGAGTTTGTAGGTTACGCGGTTCTGCTGCTGGCAGGATGAGAAGCAGTTTTGCGCGTCGCAACCGGTGTTGCGGAAAATCGAAAATCTCGCGGCACCGCAGTGTGAAGCGGACGCGGCTTGTGCCGCTCCTAGCAGAGCGATTAGTGCGAACAGCAGGGGCACTCCCTTGCGCATCTTCATGATCTTACGCCTCCTCATGAACGTTGTTTTAGACTCAGCCCGATCGCGTGGGTGCTCTCAACGGGGCAACATTGCGAATCCGTGGTTTCCCCCACGGTCGGCAGCATGCCGACGCAGCTTCCCGGGCTGACTCCATTATGACCCAATGGCGGCTCCAGGCGTCCATGACCCCAGTCGCGGAACGCCCTCAACCATTCCTCTTGTTTATCGGCCCAAGCTTCCCATCTCGATGACGCTTCTGTGGTTTTTGTCGCTTCTCCATCCGACGCTCTTACCGAAAACGCCACTTGTTACGATTGTTCGGGATAGTGAAGATGGGATGCCGGCGATTGTGACGCGCCCCTCAAAAGTCAAATTCCCGTCCGAGGCTGAAGCGTAAGCGAGGCATTCAGGCCGCCACGCTTACGCTTCAGCGTCGGAAATCGACTTTTGAGGGGCGCCTCAATGTAAAGCGCTGAGCGATTTTCCATCGTCCGAAACGAAGGTGAGAGGTCTTCGGTTTCCCGCGTGGATGCTTTGGACTATGATTAAGAAGGCCGCAACGCTCAATTGCGTGGGGCATTTTATTTCGAAATCCCTGAATCGTACGGCTGAGGCATTAGAAGTATCCATGATCGATCCCGTTCGCCAAGACATCGTTGCAAATGCGAGAACGGTTGTCGTCAAGGTTGGGACGAACGTGCTCACGTCCGATGATGGCCGACTGGATGCGGTGCGTATCCAATCGCTGGCCGATCAGATTTATCGCCTTCGGCAGGGTGGCCGACAGGTCGCGCTGGTCAGCTCCGGAGCGATCGGAGCGGGAGTCGGTCGACTCGGCCTGGGCAAACGTCCAGTCGATCTGCCGCATCTGCAAGCGTGTGCCGCCGTCGGGCAAAGCTCGCTGATGCGGGCCTATCAGGAATCGTTCGACCGCTACAACGTGCATACCGCGCAAATCCTGCTTACAGCCAGCGATTTCGATAACCGGACCCGCTATCTCAACGCACGCAACACGATTTCCACTTTGTTCGAGTGGAAGGTGCTGCCGATTATCAACGAGAACGATACCGTCAGCATCGCCGAAATTAAGGTAGGCGACAACGATCATCTCGCCGCGATGGTTACTAATCTCTTGCAAGCCCCACTCCTTGTGCTGCTGACCAACGTTGACGGATTATTTAGTGGCGATCCGGGCGGCGATCCAAACGCAAAAAAGGTTTCGACAGTGAGTCAAATCGACATTTCCGTCATGGAGATGGCCGGCGCAGGCAAAAGCGCCCTGGGCACGGGAGGGATGCGAAGCAAATTGCGAGCGGCCCGTCTCGCCACGGTCGCAGGCGAATCGGTGATCATGGCGAACGGGGCCGTGCCCGGTATTCTTGATGCGATTTTCGCCGGTGAACCGGTCGGCACGCTCTTCCTGCCGCACGGAAGTTCACTCCCCGCCTGGAAGCGTTGGCTTGGCTTTACGGCTCAACCCAAAGGCAAGCTGCTCCTGAACGACGGGGCCGCCAATGCCGTTCGCGCCCTGGGGAAAAGCTTGCTTCCCGTCGGCGTCGTCGAGATTCAAGGCTCATTCCATAAGGGCGACGTGGTATCACTTTGCGATGTCACGGGCACGGAATTTGCGCGCGGCCTGACCAATTATTCCGCGGACGAGGCCAGACATCTGATCGGTTTGCGCACTGAAAAAATCGTTGAGGTCGTCGGAACCGTCTTATATGAGGAAATCGTGCATCGCGACAACCTTGTGGTGACTGGATAGGCTGGAAGGCAGGTCTTCGCCGCACCCGCCATGAATGGCGGGCCATATACGAATAACGAATCGCTTTGCATTTCAGATTTCGGAAGTTAGAATTTTGCGTTCGATTCGTTCTTCTTTTGCACCGAGGTTTGGGTCCATTTTGGACGCCATCCGCCGGGAATGAGGGCCCATGAAGCCGAGGCCGAAACAGCCGGCGCACCAGGCGGCATTTGAGGATATTTACGAACGGCATAGCCGCGAAGTGTGGGCGTTAGTCTACGCCCGCTGGCTAAACGCCGATGTCGCGCTCGATATCATGCAGGAGGCGTTCCTTCGTTTATGGAAACAATGGCAGGACGGTGCCGAGATCGCCAATCCCCGTGCCTGGCTCTTGCGAGTCGCACGCAACTTGGCGGAAGATCATGCCAAGAGTGCATTTAGGCGATTCGGCACGCAGGAGCCTCAGGCCATGAACGGTGTCGAAGGCCGAGAGCAGCTTCCGCTCGATGGCATGGAGCTCAATGAAACTATTCTCCAACTCCGCGGCGAGTTGGAAAAACTCGCTCAGCCCGATCGCGAGATACTTACCTTGCGATATGCGTTGGACTATGACACCAACCAAATCGCAGAACTCTTGGACATAAACCCCACAGCCGTGCATATGCGACTGAGCCGAGCACGGCAACGATTAGCGGAACGCTTGACGGCTCAGGGAGTAAATGCGAATCATGACTGAAATCGATCGGAACACTGAACCTTCAAATCGCGACATGGACACCGTTCTGCGCGATTTCTTCCGCTCGGAAATGCCGGCGCCGTGGCCTGCATTTCAGCAGCCGAAAGCGACGCTTGCCGCGCCACATACACCCTCGAAATTGTCGCAATACACTTGGCGGTTCGCATTGGCGGCGTGCATCGCGCTTTTGGCCACCGGATACTTCACGCTTGCTGGGTCGTTTCCTCGCCTTGGTACCGATCGCGGCATCGACAGCATGTTTCATATCGGTCAAAAGGAAAAAGGCCCGAAAGTGACGCAACCTCCAGAAGCCGATGCGCCGGCACCAATGGGTGGCGTGCGCTGACCGGTTTTATTTAGTCTGGTGCCTTTTCGCCATCATTTCCGTGCCGGTAGTTCGATCGTAAACGTCGTGCCTTTGCCAATCTCGCTGGTCGCGGTCAACGTGCCGTCGTGCATGTTAATGAACGCCTTGGCCATGCTCAATCCCAATCCGAGCCCGCGCTTCTTATATTCAAACGTCCCTGATGAATGACGCGACACATCGAAGCGCGTGAAGAATGGCTCGAAGATGCGCGACAGCGCTTCAGGCTCGATGCCGATTCCCGTATCGGTGATTGTGACACGAACCCGGCCTTCTGGCAGGCGATTCGCGGCGACACGGATGTCGCCCCCATCGGGCGTAAACTTGACGGCGTTGATGAGAACTTGCACCAGGCTATCGTGAATCTTGTCGTCTTCAATAGGCACCAGGCCGATATCCGGCGCAAGCGTGACGGCAATGCGCTGTTTGCGTCGATTGACGAACGTGCGCACGTCCGCCACCGCTGCTTCGACGATATCGGCCAAGGGCAGGTCGGTCGGCGCGAAGGGCCGCTCGAAATGTTCGGCCAGCATCAATTTGACGATCTGATCGACCCGGCCATTGAGACGCTGTGCTGATTGGTGGATTCCTTTCGACCAGGCCTGTACCTTGGGCTGATCGCTCGTCGATTCGTGAAGCAAGTCGGCGTAACCCAATAGAACCGTGAGCGGCGTGCGCAATTCGTGGCTGGCGACTTTGATAAACGCCTTCTTCATCTCATTGCCCCGCTGCAACTCCACATTAGCGGCCACCAGCTGAGCGTTCTTGGTTTGCAGTTCTTCCAAAAGTGATCGGCGTTCGGCCTGGAGTTGGTAAAACTCATAGGCTTGGCGAAGGGTCGACTTGAGTTCGCTCGTTTCCCAAGGCTTGGAAATGTAGCGGTAAACACTGCCCTGATTGATCGCGTTGATGACGACTTCGAGGTCGGCGAACGCCGTGAAGAGCAGGCGAACCGTCTCGGGGAAACGCTGCCGAATCTTGCTTAACATCTCCACGCCGGTCATTTCCGGCATGCGTTGATCGCTCATGACGATCTGCACACGCTCGTGCTCCATGATGCGCAGGCCTTCGCTCGCCTTGGTGGCGACCAGGACATTGTAATCGGTACGGAGCAGGTCCCGGACGCTATCCACGAGGTCAGGTTCATCATCCACAACAAGAAGGCAAGGTTTCGCAGTCATACAGGAGAGTTCGCCAATCCAGGCAAGTACGTTTTCCTTAGCGTTCGTCGGACGGCTCGATGGTGAGAAATCCTGCGAGCGCTGAACGTAAGCGAGAGAGTTTTTTTCGATGGCGTCATACCTTGAAAGGGCTCAGCCTCCGTTCCCCTTTTGGGAAGTATACTACACGCAGTGGTGCGATTGTAAAAAAATCGCCTCGGATCAAGGTAGTTTCAGCTGCGTGCCCGCTGGGATGCGGAACTGCGGTTGGACGCCGGCGTTGAGGTTATAGATGTCGGTCCAGCGTGAGCGGCTGCCGAGAGCGCGTTCGGCGATGTCGAGGATGCTTTCGCCGTTGGGGTTCTGCACGACATAGGTTCGGCCCGAAGGTGGTACGGGCGGATTGGAGACGGCGCTGATGTTCGGTACGACGATCGGTTCCGGCTTGGCGATGTTAATGCCGCTGTTGCCACTTGGGGTGGTCGGCGTGACACCACCGAGACCGGGGATCAGGTTGCCGAAATCGCGTTCGAGAATGCCGCGATTCGGGTAGAGCACTTCTTGCCCTTCGCGCACGATCGGTGGGTCGAACGCGAAGTTCTCGCCGTTGCGGATAATCTCGCGGTGGCGGCGATTGTATGCGAGCAGGGCGCTGGCGTAGCGCTCATCGTTGTAGATGCGAGTGCTGAGGGCACTAAAGCTTGTTTCGCCCGTTCGAGCGAAATAGGAATCCGGCTGCGTCTCTTTCAATATCGGTTTGCTGCCAATAGTGATCGGCGCGGTCCCGATCGATGGCGTGCTCGGCAGATCGAGCAGATTCGTCTGGCCGCTCGGGATCGTCGGGTTCGGGCCTTTCGGTGTGAGATTGAACGGCGGCGCGACGGGGATCGTGTCGGTGATGACCCGTGGCGGATTCTTCAGCGGAGTCACCATTGGCGGCGCGGTGTTGTCCGTGAATGGCGGCACAGTCGGCGGCGGTTCGATGGCGAACGGCTTCTTGCCTGGGTCGCCGAGCGGCGTGGTGATGCTGGCGATCGGAGGCGTATTATCGGGTTTATTGGTGATTGGCGGGAAGACTAGGCCGTCCTTCTTTTCCTCAAGCGGCTTGATCGGAACGAGCTGCACACTGCCGATTTGGCCAACGATTCCCTGGTTCTTATCACCATCAATAGCGATCGGGTTTGGCGCGATGATCTTCGGATCGAGCGTATTGGGCGGCTGAATTGTCGGCGGACCGTCCTTGCCACCGATGGGTGGGAAGGTAATGCCGCTGCCCTTCGGTTCGACCGGTGGGGTGCCGATGGGCGTGGGGTTCTTCGGTTCGATAGACGGGAAGGAAAGGGCGTTGCCCTTTGGTTCGGTGGGCGGAATGGGGAGAGGCGTCGGAGTCAACGGCTGAGTATTTTGGGCCAACAATGCCTGATTACGCAGGCGTTCTAATTCAACGTCGATCGATTCTTTCTTAGGCTCTAGCTGTTTTGGCTGGGGTGGAATCTCGAATCGGATGTCGGCGGCATTGATTGAACCAAGCGGCGGAAACGCATCGCTCGGCTTTTTTTCTTCCGGTTTTGGCGTCGGCGAAATTACAACCGAATCTTTCGCGCTCTTTGGAGGCGTCGGTGAGACGTTATTCTTTTCCGTATCCGGATTGGCCTTGGCCGCGGCAACTTTGATTTCTTGTTGCTCGGCATCGGCAGTCGTTCCGTTGGCGCCACGCAGTTTCGAGGCGACGACGACGCCGACCAAGCAGAGGAATGAGCAAGCAACCACCAAGCCGACTTTTGTTTCGCGGGTCATGATTTCATCTCCGTAACAGGTATACCGCCCCCGGCTGGATTTGCTTTTCCGAGCCTGAGCGCCAGCGAAGGGCACGGCACGTGCCCTTCGCTGGCGCTCAGGCTCGGAAAGAAAATCAGACTCACCGGATTAACCTATTTTCTGACCCACGCGCAATTTCGCGCTGCGGGCACGTGGGTTGGCGGCGATTTCTTCTTCGCTCGCCTGGACCGGTTTTCGCATTAGCTCTTTAACCGATTCGGGGTTTCCGCGAAAGGCCTGTTTTACAATTCTATCCTCCAAAGAATGGAAACTGATGATCGCAAGCCGGCCATTGGGCTTCAGACATTCCGGGGCCGCTCGTAATAATCGTTCCAAAGCGCCCAGTTCATCGTTCACGGCGATACGCAGGCCCTGAAACACGCGCGTCGCCGGGTCGATGCCATGACCCTTCGAGCGAGGCACGCAGGAGCGGACGAGGTCGGCAAGTTGCCCGCTCGTCGCAATCGTTGTCTTCTTCCTCGTTTCCACAATCCGCTTTGCTACCCGACGGCTATGGCGTTCTTCGCCGTACTGCCAAAAAATATCCGCCAACTCGCGCTCGGTGCAGCGACGAAGCATCGCGCTGGCCGGCTCGCCCGAGGTTGGATCGAGTCGCATATCGAGCGGGCCGTCGGTTTGAAAGCTCAATCCCCGGCTGAGATCGGCGAGTTGATCCGAGCAAAATCCAATGTCGGCCAAGATCGCGTCAACATGGGTGACGCCGACCTCCGCGAGCACGCTCGGCAAGTCGTCGAAGTTGCGATGGAACCAGCGCACTGGAGCCTCGCCCAAACGCTGCTGTGCGATGGCGAGCATCATCGGGTCCTGGTCCAGCGCGATCAGCATCCCGCCCGGTTGGATGCGCTGCCAAAGCAATGCCGAATGCCCTCCGGCGCCGGCTGTCGCATCGACGATCACCTGTCCCGGCTGTGGATCGAGCCAGTGCAGCACCTCAGCAGGCAGAACGGAGACATGTTGGGGCATGGAGAGATCCCTCGACCGTCACAGATTTCTGTTGTTTGAGCTTTCAGCTTTCAGCTTTCAGCCATGCAATACGGTCTGGCTGATAGCCGATAGCCGTAGGGTGCGTCAAGCGTACTCGCGCTGACGCACCGGTCCCTTGCGAACACGTGGTGCGTCGGCGCGAGTACGCTTGACGCGCCCTACGGCAAACGACTGGACCAGTCAATTTCTTTCAACGGCCTATGCTCTCAGCCAAACGATCTCGCATGGCTGAAAGCTAATAGCTGCGAGCTGACAGCTACGAAAAAAAACGCGAGAGCAAGGAGTGTATCCTTACTCTCGCGGGTCATAAAGGCAATCCGCGTTGGGCGTCGCGGGTATCATTCAAGAGGCTGCCGGCAAACCTTGACGGATTGGGGAATCGTCGGAGGAACGGAGGTGAACTCAACATGAGCGCACCACCGTGGCAGCCTCCTGTCGGTGTCAGCGACTTCTTGCAATACAGTTCTCCGCTCGATCGTCGCAAATCGGAGGAGTGATTCGTTCGAGGCGCGGAAAACACAGAGTTACGATGGATAAATAAGGTGAGCGAGTTGGCCACAACCTTGTGATCGAATCGGGAAGATTCCGATCTTCCGTATTCGCTCGCTTTCTATTTCTACTCTGTGTCTTCGTTGCCTCGAATTTTCTATTTAGCCCGCCATTGGTGGCGGGCTATTTGGGAATTCGTTTTATTTATTCCGAAACGCCGCTTCCGCGAATTTATCGAACTCACTGCCGTGCTGTGCTTGATAATTTTGCCACAATTTCTCGTCCCACAACTCCAGGTGATCGCGGACGCCCAAGAGCATCACATCGTGTCCCAGGCCGGCAAAAGCGACCAGGCGATCCGGGATCAGCATTCGTCCGGTGCGGTCGAGATCGACTTCTTCCATCTGAGCGAAAAACAGCCGGCGAAAAACGCGAGCCTCGCTGTCGGTCGCTGAGCTTTCGTCCAATTTCGCCGATAGCCGTTCCAAATCCGCCCTGGTGTAAATCCAGAGCGATTTATCGGCACCCGGCACAACGTAGAGCTGAACGACTTCACCGAACTGCTCACGAATTCGCTTGGGTAGAACCAATCGGTTCTTTGCATCCAGAGTTCGTGGGTGGGTTCCGGTGAGCAACATGGCCGATGGTTTCACTCCATCCGTCGGTCCTTGACGGCGACTGTATCACCACTTTGACCCACTTCTTCCCACTTCTCCCCACAACTATACCTGGCGCAAGTCGGATTTCAACCATTTGCGGAAAAAAAACTCGAGTTGGGTCGGATGTTGTGAACTTGAAATCAGTTAGGTCGAGTGAAATAATGCCACCTGTTTTCCGCTTGCTGCTTAGCATTCTAATAATCCGATGCGATCATCTTGTGAAGCGGCGTTCGTCGAAACCGATTGGTTGAACGAAACCCGTGGAAAAACGTGGCATGGCCCGCTTGTCATTTCGTTCCCATGCGGTATATTGATGGTTCGGAAATGGCGACTCTATCTCGTTGAAATGTGAGTGCTACCATGACAATGCAATGCGCTCTCACTGGTGCAAAACCCAGTCGAGGCATCAAATACGCTCGCCGCGGTAAAGCCAAATACTTGGGCGGTGTCGGTAAAAAGGTCACCGGTAAGACCAAACGCCGCTTCCTGCCGAACCTGCAGCGAGTCAAGATCGAGATCGACGGCACGGTTCAGACCGTTCGCGTCACCGTCAAGGCGATCCGCAGCGGCCTAGCGAAACGGCCCATCAAACGCAAACCGTTCCAGATGCCAACCCTGTAATCCCCGATTCAACATCCCGTGTTGCGCTCGCCGATTGCGAGCGCAACACGGGGCGTGGGTGCTCTCATGTCTCTCAGCGCCGACGAAGTTCGAAGAGTCGCCGATCTCGCACGGCTCGAATTGTCCGATGCGGATGTCGCGCTCATGGCGACGCAGCTCAGTGCCATCGTTGACTACATCAACCAATTGCAATCGATCAACACCGACGGTGTCGAACCGTTGGCGCACGCCTCGGATGTCCACGACGTTTTTCGCGAGGATGTGCCGATCCCATCGTTGCCGCCTGCTGAAGCTCTGGCCAATGCGCCGGCACGCAAGGGCGACTACTACCGCGTGCCTCCTGTTTTTGGCGAGTAAGCAATCCGATCAGAGCCGCGCACGAAGTGAGCGGTTAGACCCCGATGCGATTTGCACATTCGGACCGCATACTTCGTGCGCGGTACTGACATTGCCACAAGGTAGTTTGAAGTATCTCCATGCTCAACCTCACCGCCACCGAACTTCTGCAGAAACAAGCCGCGGGCGACCTCACCGCCGAGGCAATCGCGCTTGCCTATCTCCAGCGCCTGCGCGAAACTGAGTTGCGTGTTCAGGCATTTCTCGCCGTCGATGACGCTGATGTGCTGGCCCAGGCGAAAACGATCGACGCTCGTAGACAACGTGGGGAGCCATTGGGCCGACTTGCCGGCGTTCCCGTCGCGTTGAAGGACGTGCTCTGTGTCAAAGGCCGACGCACGACCTGTGGCAGCAAGATTCTTCGCAACTTTGTGCCGCCGTATGACGCGCATGTCGTGACACAACTTCGCGCAGCCGACGCGGTGCTAATTGGCAAAACGAACTGCGACGAGTTCGCCATGGGTTCGTCAACCGAAAACAGCGCCTATCAAATCACGCGCAATCCGTGGGACCACGAACGCACGCCCGGCGGGTCCAGCGGCGGGTCAGCGGCGGCAGTCGCAGCGGGACAGGCGCCGCTCTCGTTGGGCACAGACACCGGCGGGTCGATCCGTCAACCCGCCAGTTTCTGCGGCATCGTCGGCCTCAAGCCAACCTATGGCCGCGTTTCTCGGTTCGGCCTCGTCGCCTATGGTAGCTCGCTCGACCAGATCGGGCCGTTCGCTCACGACACCCGCGACACTGCCTTGCTGCTCGAAGTCATCGCCGGCCATGATCCGCGCGACAGCACCTGTGTCAACCAACCGGTGCCCGAGTACACGAAAACCCTCGACCAAAAATTGGCCCCGCTGACGATCGGTGTCGCCAAGGAATATTTCGGCGAAGGCCTCGATCCGGAGATCGAGCAATCCGTCCGCGACGCCCTCAAGGTGTATGAACGCCTGGGCGCGACGATCAAACCGATCGCGCTGCCTCACAGCCCCTACTCGATCGCCACATATTATTTGGTTGCGACAGCTGAGGCGTCAGGCAATCTCGCCCGCTACGATGGCGTGCATTTCGGCCATCGCGCCGAAACGTTCGCCGGCTTGATTGACATGATGAAAAAATCCCGTGGCGAAGGCTTCGGCGCCGAAGTCAAACGTCGTATCATGCTCGGGACCTATGCGCTCTCCAGCGGGTACATCGACGCCTACTACCTCAAGGCGTTGAAAGTGCGCCGCCTGATCCGCCAGGATTTCGATCGCGCGTTCGCCGAGTGCGATGTTATCGTCGGCCCGACTTCGCCGACGGCTGCATTCAAGATCGGCGAAAAGGTGTCCGATCCGCTGGCGATGTATCTGTCCGACATCTACACGATCAGTGCCAACCTCGCGGGCATCCCCGGCATCAGCATACCCTGCGGCTTCACGAAAGCGGGCCTGCCGATCGGCTTGCAGATTCTCGCCGCCTCGTTCGCCGAGGAAAAGATGCTGCGCGTCGCCCACATGCACGAGCGCGAAACCGATTGGCACACACGGCGGGCGACGGTGTAGAATACCCCCTGGAGGTCTTGCCGATGGCGACGCTCATCAAAACCAAACCGAAGAACCGAACGAAGATGACCGTGCGCGAATACCTCGCGCTGCCGACGGACGACCATTGCCAAACGGAGCTTGTCTACGGAGAGATGATCGTCATGCCCAAGCCGAAACCAAAACGCAATCGTGCGATATTTTATCTCGGCCAAGTGATTGATCGATGGGTCGCATATTATCGACTCGGGATGACGTTCTTCGACAGCGACATGGTTCTGGACGAAATCCACGGCTTGGTCTACGCCCCGGATTTGCTGTTTATCGCCACGGAAAATCTGAGCTGTTATCGCGATGACACGATCTTTGGCCCGGTCGATCTCGCGGTGGAAATATTGTCGCCGTCAGAGAGACCCTATTTACAGCAGCGTAAATTCGCCGACTACGAAGCCTATGGCATTCCATGGTTCTGGGTGATCGATCCGAACGGCGACGAACCGAAATTGCGCGAGCATGAGTTGGTCGACGGCATCTACGAATGCCGAAGTGAAATCGTCGGCGCCGATTGGTTCTCGCCCGGGCTGTTTCCAGGTTTGACGTTCCGCCTGCCGCCGCTTTTGACCGGCGACATCAAAGCTGCCGTAAAGGGCAAAGCGAAGCGGTTGATGTGACAAGTATTGTCGGAGCCTGAGCGCCAGCGAAGGGCCAATCGCTGCCCTTCGCTGGCGCTCAGGCTCGGAATTGCTTTGATCCGTCGGAATATGCGACATTTCCCACCGCGTCACGTATGAAATAGGCCTTCCCGTTTCACCCGCCACAGCACCCCTTCTTCTCCCCCGATTTCTTCGCCGCCGGCGGCACGTCGTTCGCCGGGTTCTGATTGAAAAAGCCGTTCGGTTTCAGCATAAAGCCGATGTACGCCGTCGGCATCACTGGGTAGTCTTCGGGTCGCGGCAAGTGCGTGTGGCCGAAGGTGTACCAGAGCACGACGTCGGTATCGGCAATCGGTCGATCTTGCGCGGTCCATTTTGGCAAGCCGTCGCCACCCTGGCTTTGATTCGGGTAGTCGCCCGCGGCGTGGCGTTCCTCTGCGAGGAACGGCGTTATCCAGACGTGGTGATCGACGAAGCCGGCCCGCTTACGCCACCAGGCGTTTTTCGAAGCGTACGGGAAGCAGTTGTCGCCCGGGAAGAATTTGTAACCCACCGGTTCGCCGACGGCATTGAGCACGTTGGGATTGACGATCTTCCAGGTACGAGCGGTTTCGAGGTTGAGATTGGCGCGGGCGTTTTTCTCGGTTTCGAGTAAGCGTGCTTGAGCGGAAAACGCGTTCTCGAATGGGTTCTTCGGCCCAAGGGCATCGGCTACGACATCGACTTGATAGACCGAGTTCGCGGCGCCATCGATGTCCAGGTCAAGCCGGACGTTGAAGAAATGCTGATGGTACGGCGCGTAAAGCTGCGGTGCGATGAGCGTGCCGTAAGGCGATTTCTCGCCCGGCGGCAGCGCGGCGAGTGACAAGATGCCGGTCAGTTTGATTTCAAATTGAATGTTGCCATCCTGGTAGAGATACCAGAAAAACCCGTATTCGTAATTTTCGACGGTTGCGATCGACGAGATCACCAGCCGGCGCGAACGCCGGACCTCCGGCTTATCGGCGAGTCGGCGATCGGTGTGCTTCCAGAGAATGCCGAAGTCTTCCTCGTGCATGCAAACGGCGTTCTTGATCGTCAACGGCTGGCCGCGACTGGTGACCAGATGGCCGTCGAAATATTTGATCAGGCCGAGACAGTCGCAACCGAGTTCGAGACTGTTCGCGCAATAGCCGAGGCCATATTCGCCGGCGTCAAAGGCGTTCTTGCGCGCCTGCTGCGGGGCCGGGTCGCCGTAGGGGACGACCATCTCGGAGAGCGAGGCGCGGTACAGCACCGAGCGCTGCTTGCCGTTGTCGTTGTAGCAGAGGTGGTTGAGCGTCAAGCCCTCGCGGGCATTGAAGCCGATGACGAAGCTCCACTTCTGCCAGCGAACCTGGTAACCATTCACCTCAAAGCTTGGGCCATCGGGTTGGACAATCTCCAGCGGCTTGATGTCGGCACGCTGATTCGGCACACGATCGGCGGCGTAGTTGGCTTGTTGCGGCGGCAGGGGCCAATGTCCGTACTCCTCAACGCGGATCACCTTCATCAGGTTCAAATCAACGACAGGCCGTAAGCCCTCGATCGGCTTGGCGTAACCATTGTCGGTCGGGTCCGAGCGGAGAAAGCAGAGCGGCCTGGCTAGGCGGCGGGTGCGATCCTCTTCCGAGCCGTAGTTGCCCGCGCTCCAGATATCGACCATGACGAGGGCGGTGTCGTCAATGCCATACTGCTTCCTGAGAGCAGCCTTAAATTCCGGACTGGCCAGCACGGCTTGTTCGCATTCGACCTGCTCGTCCGCAGTCATCGTCGGCTGTACGCCAGGGATGTGCGTCCACGAAAGCAGCTTGCGATCGGTCAGGGATAGCGCCGTTTCGTAGCAGGAGTTGGTCGCGTTATCGAACAGGACAGCGAATGCTTCGCGCGGGAAGGCACTCGTGCCTTGGAATCCGTGAACGAAGGTCTTGTCGGGTTCTTTAAGGCTGACCGACACAAACCGCGTCGTCAGCGTGACTTTGCCAGCGTCTTTGAGAATCGTGACCGCAAGCTGGACCTCGGAACCGGTCAACGGTTCGAGCGGATGTTTCACGGCGGCGTTCATTGTGATGATCCCGAAGGAGGCAAAACGCATGAAGAGGTGATGAAAGTATAGTCGAACGCAAGCGGGAGGCAACGAACGCTCCGTGAAGGATGGCGGGTGGCAAGTTACAGGTCGTCGGCCTAACGGCCAGCTGCGAGCCTGCTGCCTCCAAACTACAACTTCTGCCTAGCCGAATGTACCCTTCTCCCATAATCTCATTTCATCCCCACACACTTGCTCTTCTGCCTTGTCTAGGAGTCTCATGAGCCAGATCGAGTTACGTCCCGGTCTTGCCGATGTTCCCGTCGCGGAATCGGCGGTTAGCTATATCGACGGCAAGAATGCTCGGCTTGAGTATCGCGGCATCGCCGTGGAAACGTTGGCGACGGAGAGCTGCTTCGAGGAAACCTCCTATTTGCTTCTCAAGGGCGACCTGCCGACGCAGAAGCAGCTCGCCGATTTCGACGATCAGCTTCGGCATCATCGCCGCATCAAGTTTCGGCTCGTCGATCTCCTGAAATCGCTGCCGGAAACCGGACATCCGATGTATGCATTGCAGGCCGCCGTCGCTGCGATGGGAATGTTCTATCCAGCACGCGACGTCACCAACGCTCAGAGCAACTGGGAATCGGTTATTCGGCTCATCGCCAAGCTGCCGACCGTCGTCGCGGCGTTTCATCGCATTCGGCACGGCGACGAACCGATCAAGCCACGCGATGACCTCGATCACGCCGGCAACTTCTTCTGGATGCTGTTCGAGAAAGAGCCATCGCCGGCCGTTCGCAAAGTCATCGACGCTTGCCTGATTCTGCATGCCGAGCACACGATGAACGCTTCGACGTTTTCGGGTCGAGTCACCGGATCGACGCTGGCGAACCCGTACACCGTCATCAGCGCGGCGATCGGCACCCTGACTGGGCCGTTGCATGGTGGCGCGAACGAAGAAGTGCTCGACATGCTTGGCGAAATCCAGACGATTGGCAACGTCCGAGCTTGGTGCGATGACGCGATCACCAACAAGAAAAAGATCATGGGCTTCGGCCATCGTGTTTATAAGGTGAAGGATCCGCGGGCGACGGTGTTGCAAACCCTTGCTGAATGCGTATTCGCCGACGCCGGCCGACCGGCCAGCTACGACCTCGCCGTCGAGATGGAGAAGGTGCTGGCCGAGAAATTGGGTTCAAAGGGCATCTGTCCGAACGTCGATTTCTATTCCGGCATCGTTTACAAGGCGCTCGGCATCCCAATGGATCTGTTCACGCCGATCTTTGCCATCGCGCGTGTCGCCGGCTGGTTGTCGCATTGGCTGGAGCAACTACAGAACAACCGCATCTATAGGCCTGAGCAGGTTTACGTGGGCAAGACATCCGCTGTGTATGTACCGCTGGCGAAGCGGCCGTGATCGTAACGAGCCGGAAGCGTGAGCGACGGATTTTGAAAACACAATCTGTCGCTCACGTCTCGGCTCGTCAAGAAAAATGCCTGCGAGGATTCCAGCGATGCGCCGCTTCATTCTATCACTCGGCATTCTCTTGCTGACGATTGCAAATCTGCCCGCCCAGCCAGTCACCGATTCCTTTAAGGCCAAGCTCAAACCATTCATCGACGCCCACTGCATCGATTGCCACGGGCCTGACGTGAGCAAAGCGGGCTTGCGACTCGACAACCTCAAGTTCGATGGATCGGACGCACGCACAATGGCAACATGGGCCAAAGCACACGATCGCGTCCTCGCCGGCGAGATGCCGCCGAAGAAGCGCCAGCGCCCGCCGCAGGCCGAGATTGATGTTGCGGTCAAATGGCTACGCTCGAATTTACACACGGCTTCGCTTGAGAAGCAGCAGAAAGAAGGCCGCGTCGTTTTGCGTCGGCTCAACGGCACGGAATACGAAAACAGCCTGCGTGACCTGCTCGCTCTTATCCCGAACATCCAACTTAAAACGCTGCTGCCCGAAGACAACGTCGCCGCCGGGTTCGACAACGTCAGCGCGGCACTCGAGATTTCACCCGCGCACCTGCTCGCCTATCAGCAGGCGGCGGAGCGGGCGATCATCGCGGCAGTTCCGCCGACGCAGCCGAATCCGAGCGTGGTCAGACTTACAGGCAGGCAGATGACGGAGAAATCACCCGCCTTCAAGGAGGTCCTGGGGAAGACGATTTGGCTCAAGGGTGACGCTCTCGTCATGCATACGCCGTTGCCCGACTACATTCCGTGTGCCACGCCGCTCGTGATGGCGACGGGCAAGTTCAAGGTGTCGATTTCCGCGTATGCCATTGGCACGAACGGTCAACCGATGACGGCGGCGTTTCTCTGTCGCCCGATCCGTGAGCGTGGTGCCGGCGAGGTTCGCGTTACTTGCTCCGTCCCGGCTGACAAGCCGGCAATCATCGACGCCGAGTTCGAGATGAACCGCGAGACGAATGTCCGCCTTGGTGGCTGGGCGCTACCGGACCGTTACGCCTTCTCCTTGAAAAAGGTCGCACCGCCGATCGAGAAATACGACGGCCCCGGCTTGGTCGTGGAATGGATGCAGATCGAAGGCCCGCTCGGTGAATTCCCGCCCGAGAGCTATCGTCGTTTGTTCGGCGACGTGCCGTTGAAACCCCGCTCGGTCATCAAGGCGGAGATGGAGAAGCGCCCGATCCCCAAGGTGGCGCTGAATCGGCCCGAAAGTTTCGCTGCCAATTATGATCCGCTTCTGCCCGGGTCGGCCAAGCCGAGCGAGGACGCCGATCGGCTCATCCGCGATTTTCTTCCGCGTGCTCTGCGAAGGCCGGTCACGGAGGAGATGACAACACACTACGTCAAGCTCGTTCATGAACGCCTGGATCGCAAGTATTCTTTCTTTGATGCGATGTTGTTTGGCTACAAGGCGATCCTGTCGTCGACGCACTTTCTCTACTTCCAGGAACCGGGAACCGCGAAGCTGACTGATGCGAAGGATTTCGCCACGACTCGGCTCGACGACCATGCCCTCGCCAATCGGTTGTCGTATTTCCTGTGGTCGTCGATCCCCGATCGCGAATTGCTCGCCGCCGCCGATTCACGCGAACTTTCCAAACCAGAAAAATTACGAGCACAGGTTGAACGGATGTTGAAGCATTCGAAGGCCCAACGCTTCACCGAGAACTTCACCGGTCAATGGCTCGACCTGCGCAAGATTAACAACACGACGCCCGACCCGCAGCTGTTCAACGAGTTCGACACGTACCTCCTCTGGTCGATGCCGCGGGAGACGGAATCGTTCTTTGCTGAGGTTCTGAAGCACGACCGCTCGTTGCTCGATTTTGTCGACTCCGACTGGACGATGTTAAACGAGCGACTCGCCAAGCACTATGGCATCGCCGGCGTGCTGGGCCACGCGTTTCGCAAGGTGACGCTGCCGGTGGACAGTCATCGTGGCGGCGTCATTGCCCATGCGAGCGTGCTCAAGGTGACGGCGGACGGCACACGGACCTCGCCCGTGTTGCGCGGCAAATGGGTGCTCGAACGCATTCTCGGCACGCCGCCGGCGCCACCGCCACCGGACATCCCGTTCTTCGAGCCGGACATTCGCGGCGCGACGACGATCCGTGAACAGCTGGACAAGCACCGCAACACGCCGGCGTGTGCGACGTGCCATGTGTACATCGATTCACCGGGCTTCGCGCTGGAGAACTTCGACGCGATCGGCGGCTGGCGTGATTTCTATCGTGCGACCAAGCAGACCAAGAAAGGCAACGTCAAAGGCACACGTTATTTCCGCGGCCCCGATGTCGAAGTCGGCGGCGTGACGGCCGACGGCAAGAGCTTCAAGAATATCGACGATTACAAAAAGATACTGCTGGCTGACAAGGACCAGATTACGCGAAACCTGGCGCAAAATCTATTGATCTATGCGACGGGTGCCGAGGTCCAGTTCGCCGATCGCGAGGTGGTCGAGCAGATCGTCGCGAATGTGCGCAAGCGCGACTATGGTTTCCGCTCTTTGGTTCATGAAGTGATTTCGAGTCGGGTGTTTTTGCACAAGTGACCCATATATAGGTCACTTTTTCGCCGGTGCCGCCGCTGCAGCTTCGATGGCCAAGTCCTGAATTGCTCGGGCGGCAGCGTTAAGTTGGTCTTGTTTGGCGGCAACATAATCCGCCGGGCCGCCTTTGCACGCCACCGCATCGGCGATCATCGTCGGCTTCACCATCTCGATTGCGTCCCACGGGCACCAACGTTCGCATAAATCGCAGCCGATGCAGCGGTCGAGATCGATGTCAACGAAGCTTTGCAGCGTCGGCAGATCGGCACCTTGCACCTTGTAAATGCAATCGACCGGACAAACCTCGATGCAGGCCTCGCAGCCGGTGCAGTTATCCGCGTTGACGACGGCCAACGCCTTCGGCAGTTTCTTGCGAACTTTTCCAGCGCCCTTGGCCATGATTGGATATTCCTTGATAAGAGCAGGGTGCCAAGCCCGCAGGCGACGCAGGAGCCTGCGCGGTTCAACCCTCGCAGGCGCGCTTCGCCCGCGGGCTTGGGGTTACCCTGTTATTTTATGCCCTTCATCCTCAATCGGCTTGCTTGCGTCAAACCAAAACCAACAAATCACAGCGATTACATAGGCCGATCCCCACAGAACGATATTGAATATCCAACCCTGTTCCTTGGCGGCGTCAAAATCCGCGCTGCGGGCCACGAGATCGCCGGTGTGCCAATCGAGAATCTTGCCCGTGAGGATGCCGGCCAGGGCGCCACCGAGATTGCCGACAGTGTTCATACAACCCGCGACGATGCCTGAATAGCGTTTGCCGATATCGAGGCAGCTCGCCCAGGCCGCCCCCATCGTCAGATCGTTCCAGAAGGCGGCAAAGGCGATCAGGAAGATGAACATCCACGGGTTCTTCATGAAAAAGATCGCTACGAAAAAGCAGACCGCGCATAGCGCATGCCCGATGACGCCGAAAAGCCGACGGCCCCATTTGACATCGCCGGTCCGTTTGATGAACCAATCGGTGAGGTAACCGCCAAGCAGGCACGACACCGAGCCAACCAGCAACGGCAGCCCCGCCATCAGCCCGGCGATCCAGAACTGGTACGTCCATTTCTCATCGCCCTTCTCGATTCCCAGGTCTTTCAAGTAGCCCGGCAGAAACGTGATGTTCAAATACCACCCATAGGCGGCACAAAAGTACATCCCGCACAACAGCCAAAGGTTCGTGCTCTTGAGCAACTTACCCCAGGGTACAACCAGCTTGTCGGTGTGTTGTGGAATGCCGCCGTGGATTAGCGCAATTTCAGCCGCATTTACACCAGACTTTTCAGCTGGGTTGTCCTGATACCAGAACCACCAGAAAACGCACCAGACGACGCCAAGCGCGCCGAAGATAAAGAAGCAATGCCGCCAATGATCCATTCTGACGCCGTCGACCGTGGTTTCGTACATCAGCGCATAGACGACGAACGCCGTCATGCCGCCGGCGAATCGTCCCGCCATCCAGACCGCGCCTTTGGCAAAGCCGCGCTCATTGTACGGGAACCAGTTGTGGAACGCCCGTGCGATATTCGGATAGGCCCCTGCCTCGCCGAGACCGAAAAGGAAGCGAACGGTTATCAGCAGGAAGTACGGGATCACCGATCCTTCTGAGGGATAGATCATCGCCGTCAAGGCCGTGAAGAATGACCACCATAAGACGATGCGAATCAACGTCATACGAGCGCCGAAGCGATCACCCAGCCAGCCCGTGGGCACTTCAAACGCGGCATAGGCGAACGCGAACGCTGTGAACAGCCAGCCTTTTTCGCTCTCGGAAAGCTGAAACTCCGCTTGCAGGTACGGCATGATCGTGCCGAAGCAGACGCGATCTAAATACGTAATCATCGACAAAACGCAGGCAAAGCCGAGGACGCCATAGCGCACGTTCGTCGGTTTCTCAGCAGTCGGATTCATACGGGTTCGCCAGGGAGTGAGAGAGTTCGGATAACCGGTTTAATCTAGCGACGAGGTTAGGCGAGTGCAACCGGGAAGATGAAAAAAACGTCCGTAGTCCGTAGTTCTTGGTCCTTAGCAATGAGCACGGCGTCCGCTGGCCGTGTTCATTGCTAAGGACCAAGGACCACGGACCACGGACCACGGTCGATTTAGAAAGTTGCCTCTATTCCCCGTAACGGCTAAGATAGCTGCATAACGGTCGCCGATTGTGCGTCGCGTAGTTATGACACTCAAGGACTCGACCATGCCACCTATGGAGCCAGTCCGGGAAGACATTTTCCTTCCCGGCGGGCAAGTCTGCACGGATTGCTTGACCGAACCGGCCCATAAAGTTCTGCTTGAGGCGCTCACTCTGGCACGCGAAACTCGCTGGGACACCGTTCGCAGCCCACACGTTTTCATGGGCCTCCTGGCCAAACCGGACGCTTGCATCACGAAGTGGGGCGAGCGGTTGGGCGCCGATCTGGGCCAATTGCTCAGCCAGTTCCAGGAGCTGTTTCACCAGAGCGAGGGCATCAGCGAACCCGTGCTGATGCTAAACCGTGAATTTCTGTCGAACAATGTGCTTCGCCTGCTGCGGGATTCCTTCGCCCGGGCCAAGGAGAACCGCCGGCGAATGATTACGCCGATTGACCTGCTCATCTGCCAGCTGACCGCGCCGGGCAGCATTGTCGCCGAGTGCTTCGAGCGCATCGGCGTCACCGCCGCGAAACTGACGGAACTCGCGGTGATGGCGGAGCATCACGGCGGGTGATCTGTTGTCTAGCAGGGGAGAATATCATGGTCACCCAACTTTGCTACGTCGCCTGATTGATCGGAACGTGCGCAATCGGTATGTTTGACAGGCTTCCATCCTAGTCTCAACACAAGAAACAACTCGCTGATGTCATCGAGATCATCGCTGAATCCCCAAAGATTGCGAACATAATCCCACCGCCTACTCCTCCCGCACTCGCACCACAAACGTGTGAAATGCCTCCTGCCCGCTGGCGCTGCGAACTGTCAGAATCACATCACTGGCCGAATCCGGGTATTCCATCGGCACCGTCCACGTCAGCTTGCCCGTTGGCGAGACCTCCATCCCCTTCGGACCGGCATTCAGGCGGTACGTCACCTTCCCTTTCTGCGTCGCAGCCGCGACTTGATACGAGTACGCCGTGCCACGTTTCGCAACCGTTGGCGGACGCGACGTCACCAGCAGATAGTCGAGTCCCGACTTCTCCAGTATCGCTTGCACATCGAGCCGGCGCAGTTCGAGACGATCGTTCGTCTGCGGGAAGATCACGACGACCTTCGCTTGCGGAATCAAGAACACTCGCTTCCACGGGCCGAACCGATCGGGGCCCCAACCGTCGAAGCGGATGCTGTGATCGAATTTCACGTCGGTGTGGATCGGCTTCTCCTGCCCGAGCAAGTGAACCGACAAGCCGCCGGTGCCGGGCTTTCCTTGCGGAGTGAGCGAGAGGAAGAAATCGCCATGGACCGCCGGTATCGAAAAGCCCGTTTTGAAGGGATGGTTGGCCAATCCCGTCATCTGCGAGCTGATCGGGCCCGTCCTGGTGTAGATGACGCGGCCATCCGGGCCGGGCACAATGTGGCCGTGGTCGCCGGCGTCGAATCGCTTCAACTCGTCGGCCTGGAGCACGTGCGACAGGCTCGAATTGGGGTAGATATGCGTGACCCAGGCCCCGAACACCGTCCCCTCGGCCGACACCGGACTGTAGGCGTTCGGTCCGCCGCGCGGCGTGCTGATCGGTAATCGCTGCAGCGTTGCGAGATCGTAGAACGCGCCATTGACGACAAGCGGCCCATTCGACGCCGAGCCGATGAGCACAAACTGGATGGGATCGGGAAACGTCTGCGCGAATTCCTTCTCGCCGGTTGTCAGGTTCCAGCGCTCGACGATGCCCTTTTCTACCAGGCCGAGGATGAGCTTGTCAAGGCTTGCGGCGTAGACGATCTTTTCGTCCGGCAGCGGAATATATTGCTTGATTGCTGCGGCGTTGACGTCGAAGATCGCCAGCTTCTTCAGCTTCGGGAGATGCAGAACGAGGTAGCGCCCGCCACCGCCGACACGAACATCGGATGCGATATCGGGAAGGTTGACGATGACTTTCTCCGCGGCAAGGACCGGTGGCCGAATCTCGATGGTGCTTGGATCCGCGGGTTCAAACAGATTCACACCACGGATCGGCAAACGCGATTGTAGCCGTGCGACTTCCTTGCCGTCGTCGGACCGCGTAATCACCGTGCTCTCGACGACCGCCGCTGGCGCTGGCGTCTGCACGCGGATTGCGAGCGCCTGGCCAAGGTTGACGGAGAACGTTTGCCCGCCGATCTGCATCTCGATCTTGTCAAGGCCCGTCGGCATGCCCTCCAGCGATTTGCCATTGTTGAGAGTGACGCTCGATTTCGGACCCAATTGCACGCGACGAATTTCGCTGAGCTTGACCTTCTCCGTGCCGACGGTCACCTCGCTATTTGTGACGATTCCAGCTAGCGATCCCATTGTAAACTGTGCATTCAATTCCAGTCGTCGGGCTATCGGTGTCGGCAACGGTATTGCGGAACGGTGGAATTTGTCGCCTTTGCGTTCCATCGTCAGCTGTTGCTCCGGCTCCAGGCCGGCACGCAAAATCAACTCGGTGATCAACGGCTTCGCGGGTGGAATGATAGATGTGACACGGACTTGAAAATCCAACGCCTGATGTTGATTGCCACGTGTGATCGTCGGCGGCGCAAATTGCAAGTCGGGTGCAGCCAGGAAGTTCACGATGCGATTGATCGGTACGGCGCGTGATGTCGGCCCGCCGAGATTAATCATGCCGACGAGCGTGCCTTTGTCATCGAGCACCGGGCAGCCGAACGCGCCGAATTTCAGGCCCGCCTTCAACTCGATCGACATCAACTCGCCAGCCTTGCGGTTCAAGGCTGTCACCGGTCCAACGAGCACATTGACTCCCGGATACTCTGGGCTTTTCGGCCAACCTTGCACATCCCCTGCGGGGTAACTGAACGCATAAAGCTCCGCTAACTCTGCCAGCGACTCCGCTGAGCCAAATGGCAGCGTCGGCAGGTCCTTGGCGCCATCCGCATGCAACAGGCCCAAGCCGAGGTTCTTGTCACGCCGTACCATGCGAGCCATGAGCGTTCTCTGCGACTTGAGTCCGGGATCGAGAATCAGCGTGACCTCAGCGTCGTCATTAAGGCCGAAATAGACACGCTCGAAGGTGACGAAGTATCCCGCTGGATGCACGCAGAACGCGGTCCCCGTCACCACCGACGGATGGCGTTGCACCAGCGCCGTCGCCGCTCGGCCACGCTTGACGATATCGGACTTCGCCAGAGGCTGCGCTTGCGCCGATAACGTAAGAAACAATGGCGCGAGCACGCAAACGCTCGACAGCGCGAGGCGACGAAATGCCCAGTTGCGATCCATATTCGTACCTCACAAATCAGAGGCGATTTTCAAGGCGGATGGTGGCGTTCTCGGCAGAATATGAATAACGCGAAGTGTTTGCGATGGCGGGCGAGCCAGACTCCGTGCGAAGCGGCAGGGTTGCCTGAAATAAGACATAGGTGGGGCCAGCGGCGTTAGCGGAAGGTTGACGTCCCCGCCACCCTGCCGCTTACACGCCTGGCCTCGCCTATGCGTTATTCTTACTCGTGAACAGAATATTTGATTCTCTGCGTCTCTGCGTAAGGCTTTTCCCGTTACACCATGAGCCGAGAGGTGGGAAGGGGGGCGCGCGCTCATCGATGAGGTTGCGATCTATGGGTAAACCACATGGAACCGCCGCCTGCCCAGGAGCTATTTACTTCACCCAAGTCAACGGGAGGATTCGCCGCTAATGATTCAAATTCGCCTGAACCGCATATATATGCTGTGGGCAGTACAGGGTCCAAACGCTCCATGGCAGCCATCATGTAGACTGCAAGCATGTATTGTTCATTCCAATACCAATTCTTGAAATACTCGTGATAATCCCAGGGCAGGGTGATGTCGTGAATGTGAACCAGCACACCGGGTTTCAGTTGTGGAAGAATATCCAGAAAGAAAACGGTCACATCCGAGTTCATGAAGGCTCGGTGCGAGCCATCGAAAAAAAGGATATCCCCAGCGTTCAGTTGCTCAAAAATGGAAACATCGCAACATTCTAAGGGCTGACGAATCACTTCGTCGCAAATGGCATCAATCGCAGCACGAGGCTCCGGATCAATCGACATGATCCGAGTACCAAGCTTGCCATCGACGACCGCCTGTCGAGCAAAACAGGTCGTCATGCCTGAGCCGATTTCAAGATAGAGCTTTGGCTTATGCTTTAGAACCATCGCATAAAGGGCAAGGGAATCGAATGCGGCGATCGCCCCGCCAACCCATGCAGGCTTAGGTGACGGCGTCGTTTCCGTCGAGATTCCAATCGTCGAAAGGTCCAGCGATCGCATGAATCGCACGAAATCTCGGTAAGGCTCCTTGTGCTGAGCGAACCAATTTTCCAGAATGTGAAGTCTTTTCTGGGAATACCCCCAACGTGGGCGAAAATCTCGCGATGGTAGGTACTCCACTGGAATTGCATAGGCAGCGTAAGGGTTTGCCGGTAACACCTCTAATGATTTTATTGGAACTTTAGCAAACCAGGTCGCAAGTTTTTTCCGATAACTCCTCGGAATAAATGGCTTGACGATATTCTTGACAAATGCCATCATCATAATACTCCGTCTATTCAATAGCGAAAAAAGTACTAAGTATTTTTCTTGCTGTCTGAAGCGATCGCGATGGATCAACCTGGAACACAGTCGAGACCCATTGTGGAATCGCACTATACCAGATGGTCTGGTTAAGCCGCCTGAAGTATGGTCGGCCTTTCCTGAAACCATGCGATCGTGCGTGCCAATCCGTCGCGCAGCAGCGTCATTTTCTGGTTAGGAAGCGCCTGCTGAAGTCTCCCGATCGACAAACACTTAGACAGCGCACCAACATATTTGGTACGGTCATATTGAATAAGTTGATAATCGTAACCTGTCAGATCGCAGATGGCCTTGGCGAATTCGCGGATCGAATGCTCTACGCCGGCTCCGATGTTAATAAGCAAATTATCACATGATTCAGCCAGGTTAAGCGAAATGCCGACGAAATCGTCGATAAATACCAATTCGCGCTTCTGATGGCCATCACCCCAGAGCACGACGGGCGATCCATGTAGTTGCGCACTCAGTATCTTGCGAATAAGGTCGAAAATGAAATGCATCTGTCGGCCATCGGTATGGTAGCCAGGCCCGTAAAGGGTTGAGGGCACCAAGCACAGGTAACGCAAACCAAATTGTTTGTGCATGGACTGCAGGCCGACATAGAGCATGCGCTTTGTCATTGCGTAGGTAAAAAGGCTGTCAACCGGCAAGCCAACTAGATAGTTCTCTTCGCTCAATTCGTGATCGCAGGAGTACGCGCAACTTGTACCCATGGCGATTAGCTTCGCCTGCGGCTGGCGTCGCTGCCACCACGCCAGAACATTGGTGTTGATTTGCTGATTCTTGATCCATTGTTCGCCGGGATGATGCAAACAAAAATCGCCGGCCTGAGTCCAGGCCGCCAAATGATAGATTTGATCGTATCGGCGCCCTACGAACGCTTCGAGTGCATCCGGATGGGTCAGATCATAATCGCGCGATCCGAGGCGCACCACGGTATGGCCTTCGCTCTCCAACCGCTGCGAGAGCGCGGTTCCAAGAAACCCGGTGCCACCGGTGACGAGAATATCCATGTTAGGCCGCTCCTGCGTCAACGGGGAAGTAGAATTCCGTTCCGCGGTCCAGCAAGGGTTTGTTATTGGCTAGAATTTCCTTTTTGAAATTCCACGCCAAAACATAATACACATCAGGCGGGGTGCTCAATTCATCTTCCATTACTACGGGAAGGTGCATGCCGGGCGAAACTAACCCCTTCCGGAGGCGGTTTTTTTCTACCAAGCATTCCAAATAGTTTTTGCCAATTCCAAAATAGTTGAGGAGAGTGTTTCCTTTTACGGGAGCTCCCATGCCAAAAATCTTCTTTCCTGCCGTCTTCGCGGAATCCAGATACGCCAGATCGCGCTGCTTCATTTGGTCAACGCGGCGGGAAAAGTTGCGATACGTTATGATATCGTTGCATCGTGACGAATCTTCTTGCTTCAGCAGGTCATTCAGGCGATCGGTCGAAGGTCTCACGTCCTGATGGGTGACAAAACCGATCATGGACCCGCCATGAATCGGCGAGAGATATGCATCGAACATGGCCAGGCCGTGACGGTTGAGTAAGGCCTCAATGTTCTTCAGATTATAATAGAGCAAGTGCTCATGGTATATCTGATCAAATGCGAGGTTCTCGATAATACGTTTCATGTAAAGGAACTGAACTACAAAGATACCTTCGTGGCTGAGAGATTCACGAATTCCTTCGGTAACCGAATGAAGTTCTTCAAGATGAAAGAATACGCCGGCGGCATTAATCACATCGAACTTGCGGCTGATCGTTTTTGATGTCTCCAGATTAAAAAACTCATTAACCGTCGGTACACCGGCCTCGTTGGCAATGTTCGCCGTTGTCTTGGACGACTCGACGCCAAGGACGTCGTATCCCAGCGATTGAAAGTGCTTCAATTGTGTGCCGTCGTTCGAGCCGATATCCAAGACTGATTTGCTGGATAATCTGTTGCCGATGCGTTGATTTACTTCGTCGGCGACCGTGCGGAAATGATCGCTCAAAGAGCGTGTCACCCCGGAAAGATAAGTATGGTCGCCAAACATTACTTCCTTCTTGACAGTATGATCCAATTGCGCTGTTGCACAACGATGGCAGTACACTACTCTCAACGGATAGAATGGTTCGGATCCGACTTCCTCGGGCCTGAGAAAATGATTGCACCACGGCTGGTTACCAAGGTCAAGAACAGGCTCCAGTTCCGTCGCGTCGCATACTCGACATTGCATGTCATGAATCTCCAAGCGATCGTGCTATCCGTAAAAATAGACGGCAAAGGGATCTGTCTCTATGTATTGGGTTAATCACGCAGCACGGCGCCGGGTCTTCCGGCGAGTCCCCGGAGCCGCACTCGCCAAATGGTCTGTAGGTTTGCTCCGTGTCGTTTTCGCCCAGACAAAATGATGCTGTTCGTGGCGATTGTCATTGAGAACGTCATACTTCACAGACGGTAAGCATACGTTCTGGCGGTGCTGGGCTTGAATCTCAGCAATCATGGCGTGTGCCTGCTTCACAATATTGTTAACACGCGTCTGATCAAAATCAGGTAGGTAATCCAGGGCACGATAAAGATGGAGCAGCCGCGCGATTCCCGGGTCTAACGAAAGCAGTGTGGATTGGGGTGCATGTTTTTTCAGGATCTCAATTGTATTCGCTGCGAACTCCACGTCGGAACTGAAATGATCGCAGTAGGATTTTCGATAATGGAGAGAAAGTGACAGCATCGATTCGAGATCACTCGCGTTTTTGTCACGAAAGGCCCGATCGATTCCCGCTGGCGTACGGTGCAAATACCAGGCTCGAATGTCTTCTATTTCGGCCTTGGGAGATGCTGTGGTTCGTTCTTCCTGATAGTTAAGAAATACCCCCAGCATTTTTGGTAGGTGCTTGGTCTTTATGTAGGGCAGCACTCGGCCCTTGAATTCGGTATCGCCGGCTGCCGAGAAGGTGCCGTCATAGTAGCCGAACCGCTCGTGAATCGACCGGCGGTAGAGGGCGCCGACCCAGGAAAGGTAGCAGGTTTCAAGATAAACATGAGATGGAGTATATCCCGTTCGGTCATATTTCATGACATCTTGCATAAGGAGTCCATTGCCGTCGACCTCGGTAATGAGGCTATCGGCTTGTACCCAGTCGAGGGATTCATCCGCATCCAGTTCGGCAGCCAATTCCGTGAGCGCGGAAGGTATTACGGTCTCGTCAACACCCAGAAATGTAAGGTAGGGAGAGCGAGCCAACGCGATCGCTCGATTCCAGGCTGTTTGAATTGTTTCGCGAGTGGGCGTTCGAACATAGAGCCAACGTATTGGGATATTTAGTTCGAGATTACAGATCACATCATATTCATCGGTCGGCGATCCGCTGTCGACTAATATTAGTTCAAGTTCACCAGTTCGATTTAGAGTTTGGCTCTGCAGCGCCTGAAGGAAACAGGTCAGTTTACCAGCCGCGTTATACAACGAGGTAATGACGGTAACCTTGACGTCTCCGATACCGCGCCGGTCATCGTAGATCTCGAATTCACATGGGTGTGGCGGATTCATTCCACGCTCTGTTGCGGTATCTAGCAATTGCTTGCAACGGAGGTGGCGATCCTGGGGATTGCCATACATGGCAGTCGCCGCCTCAGCTTCCAACGGAAATCCTGCCCGCTGAAGAGTTCGGCAAACCCATTGAAGATCTTGGAACAGATCGTTGCCGGCGAGTCGCATAGCCCGAATTGCATAGACACAGGCGGTGAGGTCATTGCCTAACAGAAGTTCCAATCGTCCGAGTTCCCGAAATACGCGCACGCGGTCAAGTCGCGTGGCGCTTGCAATCTGAGAAAAAGCCTCGATTTTGGAGGCGATCTCCTCTGTATTCCGCTCTGGCATCCAATAGGCGACTGGATAGTCTTCCTGGCTTCTCACGCGGAAACGTAAATACTTTTCCAGGTGGCGCAAGATTCTTACTGGACCGATTAGTTGAAGCACCTTTGAGATCAGAGGTATTTTTCCGTAGATGCGTGCCCGGATAAATCGCAATATCCCCTTTCCCTCCTTGACGGCTTGGGCTCTCACGGATTTTCCAAAAATCGACGGCACACAGTATTTTACTAGATCCTTCAATGCGCGAGGAACCAGATAGAAATAAATACGCCCGCGAATTATTGCGAGGACTTTTGGGATCTTGGTCCACATCGAAATTATAATCAGAGTAATTGACTTTCTATTCATATCCAGTTTTCGCTTTCTAGGCTTTCCGAGCTTTCCGACTTGCAGCATACGATTGCTATAGAAATCCTATCGATCGATATGACCCGTATTCGGACGATGGAATATTTGAATGACGCACATCATTAGTTGCCAAGTAGTGACGATGACACGTTCGTTACCAATAGCATTGGCGACATATATCTTAAATTCCTGAGATATCGATGCACCTTGTTGCCGTGGAATTTGAGCGAACACCGCTCACTAGAAGTTAATCTTGGATGCTTCGCGTTCCAGGCGGAAATACCATTCGCTAATTTGCGAGCAAGTCGCTTCGTCTCGGGTCGATGAGGAGTCGTATATGGCGTGTATTTTAGGTCCGTGCGGCGTGTAATCGCTCTTTGTCAGGGCCACGGAAAGCTCATGCCTATATTCGTCATATCGATCTAACATCGCCTCGATTGCTGGCGTGCTTTCAAAGAAGGCGTTCATGTCAACTATTTCGAAGGGGATCGCTGGGAAACGGTCTCGCAGATAATCGACTATACCAGCGCCGCTTCCGATTAATGTCGGGCATCCTGAGAAAAGTGATTCGAGAGCGACCAGATTGAAAGTATCGTACAAAGACGGTACACAGGTGACTGATCGGGATGCGAAAACGCGTTGCAATTCTGGAGCCGACATCGAACCCAAAAATTGAATATTGAGGCCGCGATTGTGGCTCATTTTTGTGATCGTTTGTGTCGACGTTTCGCCGGTCGCTCCAGCGCAGGATGGACCGATAATGTTGGCAGCGCTGTAGGAATTGGGTCTAAGCCACCACAGAAGTTGCAGGAAAACGTGGGGCCCCTTTCGTTTCTCCGTTCGGCCAATAAAGTTGAGTGACGGCGCTTCCGACGAGCAACGCACATACGGGAGCGAGTTCGGCGCTGCGAATAGATGAAGAGGATCTATGTAGTAGGACGGTACGTCACGAAGAGTGTTCCATTCCTGCTGGTACCTTTCGCTAATAAAATAGCGAGTGTCAGCTACTTCGTATTGGAGTTCCTCTATGCATCGGGCGACGCGACAATAATCCCCGTTGCCGTCCCAGTTCATGGCGTTGGTAGTTGAGATAAGACCGTGCATTGAAATGGCAATTCGGCCAACATTTACAGCGCGGGCCTTAAAGGCATCACGCAGAAACAATCCGACCAAACTATAATCAGGATAGTCAACGATGTCGAAACTCTGTCCAGCCACCGTGGATGCGATATTGTGCGCTTTCAGGTAGTGCGATTGGGCCCAATGCGGGACATTAATATCGCAATAGTGTAGTAGTGCTGTCGGAGAGTATGGCTCGCGATAGTCGATCGGATGGGCATTAAAAGGCTTTGTGGCACCGGCCGGTTCATTGTTGCGCAGGTAATAGAAATCGATGTCGGGATTTTTTACGATGACGTTTCGATAGAAAGTCTGTCCACCTCCGACGGTGGCAAACAGGTCGGAATCAAGGATCAATACGCGCATTTACGGTGGCTCCGTTCCAAATCTTAGCATTCCGTCATCGATAACTTTAAGCAAAGTCGTTCCACGTGTCGGCAAATCCCTCTACGCGATGAATACCGATCTTCCTAAGAGCGAAGCTTGAGTCGCTGGTCCTATTCAGGAATCGATAGAATACGTTGATATTTGTCTTTCTGGAGAGATGCAACGGCATCCACTGATAGTTTTCCGCGAGCAACTTGGAGTAAGCGCGGAACCTCGCGATCGGCTTGCCGTCTGCCTCGACGCCGAGCATTACCTCGTTCTTGGTTCCTTCTGCATGATGATCAAAGTGAAATACATATCGTCCGGCAGGTAATTCGATGGGTGTTGCGAGGTTGAGCGTTCCACACGGATCACGATTGAAGGCAATTATTTTCAGATCGATATTTTTTGTTAATTGCATAGAGCCACGGAAAGGTGTGGCGGCGATCCGGTCACGGTGGATATAGGCGATATTTGTGAGTGTCGTGCCGGCGGGAAATCCGGCGTAGGTTTTTAGTATTTGGTAGGTGGACAGATCAATCGCGATGTAGCCCTGAGATCGAAGCATCTCGTAGCATCGCGAGTCGTCGGTTTGCTGTTCGAGAATCAGATGAGGGTGTTCGCGTGCGATGACGTCCTTGCCGCCTTGTAGGGCGTCATATTCAGCGCCCTCGATGTCGAGCTTCATCAAACTGGGAGTTAGCTTCCTTGTTTTTGTGAAGTCGTCAAGCGCGACGGTTTCCACATTATCGAAGCCGTGGCCGTGATTATTCGCAGCGAGGACGGAGTCGTTCAGATGCGATCCATAATAAATTGGCAAGGTCATACGTGAGGTATGAAAGACCGCGCGGTGATACACGGTGGCGTTTCCGCACCCATTACTCATCAAGTTGTATTGGGTTTTGTCGACAATTCGTCGGCTCGCTTCAAAGGAACAAACGACACCCTTGGGGCCAACGAGTCTTGACATCAGCAGCGATAACGACCCGCAATTCGCTCCAATGTCGAAGACGGTTTCGCCGGGGCTGATGAGGTCTCTAAGTGCAAGCTGAACTGAGGGTTCGCAGAGATTGGGCTCATACCAATAAGTAATTGGAAAAATAGTTCGCGTGTCCGGATCCAAACGAGCTTGAAGACCCGCCAACCGAAAGAACGGTCGAACAATTCGTTTTAGGATCGCTTTCACGATGTATCTCCAGCAGGTTATGTCAAGTGTCTTTACGTACCAAACGTTAATTCTATCAAGGCAGTTCGACCGCCCGCTCTTTGGTTGGACCTTGATATACCTGTGTTTGGACAAAGTCGGTCGTGTGTAAGAAAAAGTTAATAACCGATCTCTATTGCCCTGTCAAGCCGAGTCCGACCGTGGGCGTAGCTCGCAAATGAGTCGCCGAAATATTGATCTTTACTTTCGGATCTATTTTGTGGTAAGCGTTTATTTTTGGCGAGAAGGGTAGTTTTCTCATCTAAGTGATTCCCGGATTCGTCAATCTGGCGCACCCAACCGGGCATGTAGCTGCGTGACACGCGGCCTGGTTAAAGATCGGGCCTACGGCGAACCGAAAAAACTCAACAAGCGTGAGGCGCGGTAAACGGCTGATCGATTTTCGCAGAACGAGTCTGCGAATTGCCGAATTCATGGAATGGAGCGAAACATGGCCAAGAAAGCCAAGGTTCTGGACCTAGACGATCTGGCGAAGGAGTTGAATGGCCTGCGGCTGAAAAACGCGCGCATCGTTCAATGCCACGGCGTTTTTGATCTGCTTCATGTCGGTCATGTTCGTCATTTTGAACAAGCGAAGCGGCTCGGAGATATTCTTGTCGTCACGCTTACTCCCGATTGTTACGTCAACAAGGGCAACGGCCGGCCGGCGTTTCCGGAGGGCCTGCGAGCCGAAGTGGTTGCTTCCTTGGATAGCGTCGACTACGTTGCCATCAATCGCTGGCCGAGCGCGTGCGAGACGATTCGATTGCTGCGTCCGAATTTCTTTGTCAAGGGTGACGAATTCAAGGATCTGAAGGACACGATCAATCACGTCAATCTGGAGGAAGAAGCCGTCCGCATGATTGGCGGGCAGATCGCCTTCACGAAAGACATTACCTTCAGCTCGTCTGCCTTGATTAATCAATATCTGTCCGCATATCCAAATGAGGTTAAGGAGTTCGTGGCGGATTTTTCGCGCCAATTTGCGCCGGACGAAATCCTTAGCTACTTGAAGAAAGCCTCGGGTCTCAAGGTGTTGGTTATCGGCGAGACGATCATCGACGAATACCAGTTCTGCGATGTGATGGGCAAATCAGGCAAGGAACCAGTACTCGCGACGAAGTATGTTCACACCGATCGCTTTGGCGGTGGGGTTCTGGCGTGTGCTAATCACCTTGCTGGTTTCTGTGATCGTGTTGATCTTGTCACGTACCTCGGAGAGGGCGGCGATCAAGAAGAGTTTGTGCGGGCGAACCTGAAGGCCAACGTGCAGCCGACATTCTTCAACAAACCGAAGTCGCCGACGATCGTCAAGCTGCGCTTTGTGGAGCCGTATCTTTCGCAGAAACTCTTTGAAGTTTATCACATGAACGACGACCCGCTGGCGGGCGAGGAGAATGATCGTTTTTGCGAGCATCTTGCGAAGATCGTGCCGGATTATGATGTCGTTATTGTTGCAGATTACGGACATGGCATACTCACCAATGAAGCCATTCGGGTTTTGTGTGACAAGAGCCGATTCTTGGCGGTCAACACGCAGGCGAATGCGGGCAATAGTGGCCTGAGCACGATCTCGAAGTATCCGCGTGCCGACTATGTCTGCTTGGCGACTCGCGAATTCGCGCTGGAGACGCGGGATCGCAACATGTCGTCCGAGGATCAGGTCTTGGCGGTTGCGCGCAAGCTGCAATGCCGGAATCTGATGTCGACGTTGGGGCGTGACGGAAGTTTGACCTACAACGAGGGGCTAGGTTTTGCTCGCGTGCCGGCGTTTGCCACGAAGATTATTGATCGCGTCGGCGCTGGGGATGCCGTGCTGTGCCTGACTTCGCTGTGCGTCGCGCTCGGCGCGCCGCCGGAGATCGTGGGGTTCATCGGCAATGTCGTCGGCGCGGAGGCGGTCGCTATCATGGGCAACCAGCGTTCCATTGAAAGGGTTCCGCTTTTCCGACATATCGAGTGTTTGCTCAAGTTGCACAATGCGGGTACGGAGAATGTGGTAAGCAAGATCAAGATTGCAGCGTGACGATACAACGGCGTACGACATTGGTTGCAAAACACCGAATGCAAACACGGGCTCCACGGATAAGAAATATAACTTAGATGGTTTTTCTTATCCATGGAGCCTGTGTGATCCGTGGCGATATTCCTAACAAACCGCGTCGTGGGTGTTAATCAACAGGGATCCAAGCGATGGACGTCGAGCACATGCGAAGGACTGCGAGTGCCATTCGGCAAGGCGTCATTGAGTTGTCGCATAGTGCCGGCACGCCGCACCTGGGTTCTTCGTTGTCGTGCATCGATATCTTGACATCGCTCTATTGGTCCGTCATGAGCATCGATCCGCAGCAACCCAACCAACCCGAGCGGGATCGCTTCATCCTGAGCAAAGGGCACGCGGCTCTTGCACTTTATGTGACATTAGCCGAGCGAGGCTTTTTCTCGAAGGAAGTGCTGCAAACCTATAACACCGACGGCGGCCGATTGGCGGAACACCCGGGGCCAGGATGTGTGTCTGGAATCGAGGCGGCGACCGGTTCGCTTGGTCACGGCCTACCCCTTGGCATCGGTATGGCAATGGCGGCTCGGCTCAAGAAATCTCCGACGCGAGTCTTCGTCTTACTTGGCGATGGCGAATGCAACGAAGGCTCGGTGTGGGAGGCTGCCATGATGGCGCCGGCGCAGAATCTGAGCCATTTGGCGATCATCGTCGACTACAACAAATGGCAAGCGACCGCTCGCAGCAATGAAACGTTGTCGCTGGCGCCGCTCGCCGCCAAGTGGCAGGCATTCGGCTGGGAAACGCACGAAGTCGATGGCCATGACGTCGGCGAGATTACGCGCATTCTCAAGCAGGTTCCCACGAATTCGGGCAAACCACTCGCGGTCATCGCGCATACGATCAAGGGGCGAGGCGTGTCGTTCATGGAAGATGACAACAACTGGCACTACCGCATTCCGTCCGCGGATGAGGTGCGCCAGGCCGCCAAGGAGCTGCAAATCGCATGAGGAATGCATTCGCTGCCGAGATTACGGAACTGGCGCTGGCCGATGATCGCATCGTGCTGCTTTCAGGCGACATCGGCAACCGCCTCTTCGATACGTTTCGCGAGCGCTTTCCGGAGCGCTTCATTAACTGTGGCATCGCCGAGGCGAACATGATCGGCGTCGCGGCGGGCTTGGCCATGAATGGCTTCCGCCCGATCGCGTACACGATCACACCGTTCATCACAACGCGCTGCCTGGAGCAGATTCGCGTCGATGTTTGCTATCACGACGTGCCCGTCATGATTGTCGCCGTCGGCGCAGGCTTGTCGTACGCCTCGCTTGGCCCGACACATCACTCGTGCGAAGACATCGCCTTTCTGCGTGCCCTGCCGAATATGGCTGTCGTGTGTCCGGGCGATGCCGTCGAGGTTCGTCTCGCCCTGCGCGAAGGTGCAAAGCGGACCAGCGGCACGTACATTCGGCTCGGCAAAAAGGGCGAAGCGGTTATCCACAAGACGCCGCCGGCTTTTACCATCGGCAAGGCGATCACCTTACGTTCGGGCCGCGAGATTTGTCTCCTGAGCACCGGCAACATGCTGCCGGTGGCCGTCGAGACGGCGGATTTGCTCACGAAGTCTGGGCTGTCGCCGCAGCTTGTGAGCTTCCATACCGTCAAGCCGCTTGACGTCGATTATCTTGCGGACGTGTTCAAGAAATTTTCGACGATTGTCACGATCGAGGAGCACAGTCGGCTCGGCGGTTTCGGCGCCGCCGTTGCCGAGTGGTTGTCCGACCAACCGCCGCAACGCGCCAGCCTGATGCGATTCGGTACGTCGGATGAGTTCCTCCACGAGTCCGGCGAGCAGGAGCATGCCCGCCATCATTTCGGGCTGACGGCGCCGCAAATGGCCGAGGCTATTGAGCGACGCGTTTTTGGTCCCATTCGCTTGTCTGCTTGAGGACGCATCCCATGAAAACCATCGCAGCGATTCTCGTCGAAACCGGCCAGCCGCTTGAGATCGACGATCTCGAAATTCCAAAGCTACAACCGGGCCAGGCGCTCGTCGAAATCCATTGCAGCGGCGTATGCCATACGCAACTTCTCGAAGCCAAGGGCCTGCGCGGCGAGGATAAATTCCTACCGCACTGCCTCGGACATGAAGGCAGCGGCGTGGTCAAGGAGATCGGCGCGGGCGTCACCAAGGTCAAGCCTGAGCAGAAAGTCATTCTCTCGTGGATCAAAGGTTCGGGCATTAACGTGCTCGGCACGCAATACGAATGGCGCGGGCGCAAGGTGAACGCAGGCTCGATTACGACATTCAGCCGATATGCGGTCATCAGTGAAAATCGCTTGACGCCACTGCCCGATGGCATCGACATGGCGCAGGCGGCCTTGTTGGGCTGTGCGATTCCGACAGGCGTCGGCTCGGTGTGGAACACGGCAGGAGCGAGGCCGGGACACAGCTTCGTGATCTTCGGCGTCGGCGGCGTCGGGTTGTCGGCTGTTGCTGGTGCGGTGTTGGCGGGCTGCTGTCCGGTCATTGCCGTCGATCTTAATGACGATCGCCTTGAACTCGCGCGTCAACTTGGCGCGACGCACACCGTCAATCCGAAAGCGGGCGATGCCGTTCAGCAGATTTTCAAACTTTGTCCGGGCGGCGTGGACATTGCCCTCGAAGCAACAGGCCGACCCGCTGTCATGAAGCAGGCCGTCGCTTGCGTGCGCAGTCAAGGCGGCGTGGCCGTCATTATCGGCAATTCGCCCGAAGGCGAGATGATCGCGCTCGATCCCAAGCAACTCAATCAAGGCAAGCAAATCCGCGGCACCTGGGGCGGCGACAACGTGCCCGACCGCGACTTTCCGCGCTACTGCGAACTCCTAAAGGCCGGCAAGCTCAACGTCAAGCCGATCGTCTCGACGCCGTTCCCGCTGGAAAAAGTCAACGAAGCACTCGCATCGCTCGAACACGGAACTGTGGGCCGACCGATCATCGGCATGATCTGAGCTGAACTCCGCTTGCAGCTTAGCGATCAAGTGGATGCTTCCGAGCGCTAAGCCGCAAGCGGAAAATGCAAGTGGGGAGAAGCCGCGATGGCCGTTCGCATCGGTATCGACTTCGACAATACCATCGTGTGCTACGACACGCTGTTTCGCAAAGTCGCGCTCGAGCAAGGTTTGATTCCCGCCGATCTGCCGAATTGTAAAGGCGCCGTCCGCGATCATCTGCGGGCCGTTGGCAAGGAAGACCTCTGGACTGCGATGCAGGGCGAAGTTTATGGCAAACGGATGAGCGAGGCGCACGCTTTCCCCGGTGTGCTCGAATGCATGGCACGCCTGGTCCGCCTGCAAATTCCGGTTTTCATCGTCAGCCACAAGACGCGCTATCCCTACCTGGGTCCGAAGTACGACATGCACGAAGCGGCCCTGTCCTGGTTGATCGAGCAGCGTGTCTTCGATCCCGCTGGCGTTGGCTTGCCGCGCGAGTACGCGTTCTTCGAGTTGACCAAGCAAGCCAAGCTGCAACGCATTGCCGATCTGAAGTGCACGCATTTCATCGATGACCTGCCCGAGCTACTCGGCGATCCCGAATTTCCCGATAGCGTACTTCGGCTCTTGTTCGATCCCAACCAGCAGCATCCGGCCGAACGGAATTGCGAGCGGTTCACGTCGTGGTGCAACATTCCTTCCGGGCTTGTGGCTGCATGAGCGCTGAAATCGCTATACCGTTGAACAGTCACGATCGAGCTGCCTGCCTTTTGTCGCACGCTGGATTCGACGGCCCCTTTGCGCTCGTTCCCGTACAAGGCGGCGCGAACAGCAAAACATTTCGCGTCGATTTGGAAGGCAACGGCCAACGGCTTTTCTTCAAGGAATACTTCCGCCACCCGCACGACTCGCGCGATCGGCTAGGCACGGAGTATGCCTTCGCGTCGTTCGCATATGCTCAGGGATTGCGAACGCTCGCTCGGCCCTATGCGATGGATCGCGAGCACGGCTGTGCGCTCTACGCGTACATCGACGGGCACAAGCTGACGTCCAATCAGATCACCGTGGATTCGATCCGCCAGTGTGTCGGTTTTCTCCGTTCGCTCAACGCCCATAAAGCGACACCGCAGGCTGCCGCGTTGCCGATCGCTTCGGAGGCGTGCTTCATGCTGGAGGATCACTGGGAGTGCTTGCATCGACGAGTGCGGCGACTCGAAACGATTCAACCGGGCAACGATCTCGACCAGGAAGCGTTGGCGTTCGTGATCGAACGCTTGGCCCCGACGGCGGCGGCGCACCTTCAATCGGCACGCTTTCGCGCGCGCGCGATCGGCCTGGATATTAGCGTGCTCCTTGGTGATTCGGACCGCTGCCTATCGCCGTCGGATTTCGGCTTTCACAATGCGCTCCAGACTGCCGATGGGTCCCTCAATTTCCTCGACTTTGAGTACGCCGGCTGGGACGATCCCGCCAAGACGGTGTGCGATTTCTTCTGCCAGCCGGCCTGTCCGGTTCCACTCGATTTCTGGAACGCATTCGCTGGAGAAGTCGCGCAAACAACGTCCAATCCGGCTCTGTCCATGCACCGATTCGCCTTGCTACTGCCGACGTATCGCTTGAAATGGTGTTGCATCATGCTCAACGACTTTCTGCCCGCCGGTGCCGGCCGACGCCAATTCGCGATTCAGGACAGCGACGAATCGCATCGCAAAGCCCGGCAACTCGACAAGGCTCGCCAAGCCTTGCAGCAGTATGACGCCGCTCGATTTGTAAACCAAGCGGCATGAACCTCGCGGAGATTTCCTTGTGACTGCAAAAATCAAGGTCGTCGTGTTCGGCGCCAATTCGTTTTCCGGTCAGGATTTCGTCGATCTTCTGCTCGATCGCCCGGAATTCGACGTTCTTGGCGTGAGCCGATCCGCGGAACGCTCCCGCGCGTTTTTGCGCTACAAGCTTCGCAAGGACCTCTCCGCGTATCGATATCACCAGCTTGATATGAATCGAGACAACGAGCGCATCCTCCAACTCATGGACGCCGAACGGCCCGAATATATCGCGAACTTCGCCGCCCAGAGCGAGGTCGCGCCAAGTTGGGAGCATCCGGAGCACTGGTTTGAAACCAACACGGTCGCCCTGGCCAAGCTGGTCAATCACTTGCGACGACAGAACTATGTCAAACGCTATCTGCATGTCTCGTCGCCAGAAGCCTATGGCACTTGCGTGGGCAACGTGACGGAAGAGACGCCGGATAATCCGAGTACGCCCTATGCCGCATCGAAGGCGGCGGCGGATATGTTGCTGTCGGTCTATCAAAAGCAGTTCGGCTTCCCGCTCCTCACCGTCCGCGCGACCAATGTCTATGGCGCTCGCCAACAACTCTTCAAGATCATTCCGCGTTCGGTAATCTACATCAAGCT
>SIAQ01000165.1 GCA_009697105.1 Gemmataceae bacterium
TACGTGGAGTCGGCGGTGAAGCAGTTCAACAAGCAAGTGAAAGGCGCGGAAAAGTTCTGGACCGAATTCGGCGCCGAAGCGATGCTGCAACTACGAGCCGACCACCTGAGCGCCGATGACCCGATGGCGAAGTTTTGGAAAGCCCGGGAAGAACGACTGGGCAAGCCTACAACTGCATGCCCGCATAGCTTGCAAGTGGTGTCGTGCACTCCTGTAATTCGCGTTCGGAACGTACCGCAACTGATTCAAATTAATCGCGGTGACCGGAATGACGGCACCCGGCAACAGCACGACATCCGAGGGGAGAAGCCTCAGCGTGCCGTTGCCCGCCCCGTATAGTATCACGTTCATGAAGTTATCGGGCGAACTGTCGTTCGTATCGGCGAAATTAAAGTCGCCTTGCAGAAACTGATGTTCGCCGTCCTCCAACAGCGTAATCACGCCGCCTGTCGTGATGATCGGCGCTACATTCACGGTCGGCACGGTGCGATCCTCGAGCCGTTCAGGATTCAAGCGTACGTAGAGCGGTTTGTATGGCGGAGAGCGACGCTTACCCCCCCCCGAAAATACCTAATTTGCCGAGGAGAGTGCGAATCCAGTTGAAGCGAATCATGTGGACCTCAATCGGACAGAGAAAGGAGGCGGTGTCAACCTGATGGTTGGATTCTAAACGCCTGTATGGGCGAAAGTCAAATTGGCGAATTATTTGAATTATTTTTCTCATCCTTCATCCTTCGCGCTCATCCGGAGGCTTGGCCATACAACAACGGGAGGTCTTACCACAGGAGTCGAACATGCCGAGCGATTTTTCGTCGTTGGTTCAGAGCGATGATCCGGCCATTTACGAGTTGCACACGCACGCGGCGGGGCCTGCGGGCAGTTTGCCGTTGACAGCGGAGATGCTGCGTGAGGCGCCGTCGGGCGATATTTTCGGGCTGACGCAGGATGTCGGCATGGGCTGGAACCCAGCTGATTTGAATGGGCAGGAGTTTCTCATTCTCAGCACGCAGGGCGGCATTCGGGCGCCGGATGGATCGCCGATCGCGCTGGGTTATCACACCGGACACTGGGAAGTCGGGCTGCTCATGAAGGCGGCTGCGGACGAGTTGCGCCGGCTTAGGGCGGTGCCATTCGCGGGGTATGTCACCGATCCGTGCGATGGCCGAACCCAGGGCACAGTCGGCATGATGGACAGCTTACCGTACCGCAACGACGCGGCGATGGTGCTACGTCGGCTCATTCGCTCGCTGCCGACGCGCAAGGGCGTCCTCGGCGTGGCGACGTGCGACAAGGGTTTGCCGGCGATGATGATGGCGCTGGCGGCGATGCACGACCTGCCGAGCGTGCTCGTCCCCGGCGGCGTGACGCTGCCGCCGACCGAAGGCGAAGACGCGGGCAAGGTGCAATCGATCGGCGCTCGCTTCGCGCACGGCGAGTTGACGCTCGAACAGGCGGCCGAGTTGGGCTGCAAAGCGTGCGGCAGTCCCGGCGGCGGGTGTCAGTTCCTCGGCACGGCGGCGACATCGCAGGTCGTGGCCGAGGCGTTGGGGATGACGTTGCCCCACTCCGCGCTGGCGCCATCGGGCCAGCCGATCTGGCTCGACATGGCGACGCGGTCGGCACGGGCGCTCGTCGAGTTGTACAAGCGAAACATCTCGACCAAACATATCCTCACCGATGCGGCGATTCGTAACGCGATGGCGGTCCACGCGGCTTGCGGCGGATCGACCAACCTGCTGCTGCACACGCCAGCGATTGCCTATTGTGCCGGATTGCGTCGTCCAACCGTGGAGGATTGGCACGCGGTCAATCTCAAGGTGCCGAGGATTGTGGACGTGCTACCGAACGGACCGGTCGGCCATCCGACGGTGCGGTTGTTCCTCGCCGGCGGCGTGCCGGAAGTGATGCTGCATCTGCGCCAACTCGGCATGATCGACGAGTCTGCCCTGACGGCGACCGGCGCACCGCTTGGCCGCGTGCTCGATTGGTGGGCGACCTGCGAGCGCCGCAGCCGATTACGTGAAATGTTGTACAAGCTTGATCGCGTCAATCCGGATGACGTGATCATGAACCCGGCGAAAGCGAAGGAACGCGGACTAACGTCAACGGTGACCTTCCCGCGTGGCAACCTCGCACCGGAGGGGTCGGTCATCAAGAGCACGGCAATCGACCCGAGCGTCGTCGATGCCGACGGCGTGTATCGTAAGGTCGGGCCGGCGCGGGTGTTCCTGACCGAACGGGCGGTGATCCAGACGATCAAGAGCCACGGCGACGATCGCGTCAAGCCGGGCGACATCATCGTGCTGATCTGCCGTGGGCCGATGGGGGCGGGCATGGAGGAGATTTATCAGATCACGTCGGCATTGAAGCACCTGAGCTTTGGCAAGCAGATCGCAGTGTTGACGGATGCGAGGTTCTCGGGCGTTTCGACGGGAGCATGCATCGGGCACATCGGACCGGAGGCATTGGCGGGCGGGCCAATCGGCAAGGTGCGCGACGGCGATCGCATCCAGATTGTCATCGACCGCAACAAACTCGAAGGCACGATCGATCTGGTGGTCGATGGCAGCATCGAGAAAGGCACGCGCATTCTGGCCGAGCGTTCGCTGCGCAACGATCTCGCAGCCGACGTGAATCTGCCTGACGACACTCGCTTGTGGGCCGCCCTCCAACACGCGGGCGGTGGCACGTGGGGCGGTTGCGTCTACGATGTCGATGCGATCGTACAGGCGCTTGGCAAACGCTGACCATACTGTCACGGTTGACGCGAAATGCGCGAGGCCGAATGCTTCCCTGCCCCATCGTCATGGAGCAGCCAGTGAATCAGCGGGAAGCGTGGCTGGCGCACCAATTCGGGTGACCGCGTCACCGGCGGGTATCGATCAAGATTGATCGGTGGCGGCGGGGCCACGGCCCACGGCGGAACGTTCAGGGCTGGGTATGCCGACCGATCACGATGCACCGGCTGAGGATACCGCACGTCCATTAATTCCGCCTTCATCGGCGGATGCACTCGAGGCAGCGGATAACTTGACGGCGAATCCGGCCTCGGAAACATCGCCCGGTAATCGTATTGGCCAAAACATTCCGTCGGCATCAGCCAGGTCGCTAACACCGTGATCGCTAGAACAAATTGAACGCGAACTGATACGAGCATGGTGCATTCCTTCCATGGAACCATACCGGCGAAGGGAGAACCTCTTCGTACCATCGGCTGCGGGGCCGTCGTTTTCCCGCCCTTCTCACCAAAAATCATGCATCGTGCCGCGGAGTTGTAAGCGCACTTAGACTATCCGTGGCGATCGGACCTATTGTTTAAGATGGCACAATCCGCAAACGACGAAGTCTCGAATCACCACGTGACTATCAAACCCTGGAGCATGTCATGATCCGAATTCTGGCAATGATGTTTCTCGTCACCGTCAGTATCCCAACGGTTCAAACGGGCGAAGCAGGCGGCGAGGCCAACCTTTATCTCCACTCCAGCATTATCCACAGAGGCACAGAAACACAGAGAGGATGCGAAGAACCGGGAGTTGGGCACTACGGATTTTTGTTGACACACCTATCCATTCAAAGGGAGCAGTCCCGCATTTTGCCGATGCTTTTCTCGGTATCTCTGTGGTGAGATTTATGGTGGGGATCAGCGAGAAATGGCGAATTATTTAGCCTGGCCGATGATCGTGCGAACCAGTTTCGTAGGCGAATGGCATTCGTTCCACGCGATTTTGTACTTTTGGGCTCGTTCGCGATAGGCCGGATATTGGTCGCAGATACGCTTGACGGCGTTTATGAAAGATTGCTTATCCGCGAACTTCTCACCACCACCGGGTGGGAGTTGCGTGGACATCCAGGTATCCGCGGGGCATACGACCGGCACCCCCGCGGAGATTCCTTCCGTGAACGTTCCCGAACTTCGCATGCGATACCTTGCCGCATCATAGGGACAAAGAAGAATATCCGTCTCCGAAACCAGACGATAATATTCCTCCGTTTGCAACGGACTCTCCTCACCGACAAAGCGAAAATATTTCGAATCGTATCTCCACAATTGTTCGAGAGCCCGCCGGCTGCGGCGCGAATGCGAAGTGGGACTGCGCGTCGCTTGAATAATAAATGAAACGCGACCCGATCGCAGATAATTATCAAGCAACGAGTCAACCAGATCCGGCAGCCAATAAAAACCTTTTTCATCGCGTGCGTCGCCAAAATAGCTAATACGAATTTGATCCGAAGGCGGCGCGGGCTGTATTAATTGGCTACGAAACGGAATCGGTAACGTGTCGAATCGCAAACCTGAGAACCGTTCAAAACTTGCGGACAACTCGGATGTATCGGAGTAAAGACGAAGGCGATCCGACTTTGAAAATTCGCGCGCATGTTGAAAGTAAACGCGATGTTGCTCACGGTACGTTGATCCATACACATCCAGATCGTGCCGAAATTCGAGATGGAACGTGGGCAGCCGCTCGGGCTCCCAATCGGCGACCATCCGCTGAATGGCAATCAGTTCTCGCCCATGAGCCGTGGGTACAAAGACATGATCCGACGGTCCACATTGCGTCGTTTTCAGCAGCGACGTAAGTTCCTTCTGAAAGAGCGAAAGGTACGCCGTCTCCTCGCCCGATCCGATTTGCTCGAGATCGAGGGCTAGCCGAGAATTTACCTCACCATCGTGGCCAAACGTTTTGCTCAGGACACCGACGTTGCGTGAGAGTTTCCCTAACCAATTCTTCGACAAGCGAGCCCCAGCACGAGCGACTTCGTGTAGCGATTCAGGAAGTAGGTTTCGTACGATCCGCTTAAACGATCGAAGCCGGCCTGGCATCCAGTGATCGGTGTGTAGGACCGGATGAAAGGCAAGCCAACTCGGGACTAAATCTTTTGGGCACGTGTAATGCGTAGCCAGCAGCGGCGTCCAACCCAAATCGCGCGCCGCTTCCGCCACCGAAACAGCGGTTTCAAAATAATGGCCGTAGAGATCCTTGAGGCCATTATTAATTATGTAGAACTTATTGCCCATTAGCATGGCTCATACAGCGAAACGCGGAAACTGAGTACGGTTGATAATAATTTAACCACGGATATTACAGTGTATTGCCTCAGCCGGATCTGGAAAAACGCCTCGTTCGGGTTAGCATAACCTGTACGGAAGTTTCACATGTACAAGCCGCGTCGTCATTTCCTGGGCACTGAGAAGGTCGCCATCCTTAAACGGCACCTCATCGACAAGGTCCCTGTCTCCGACCTTTGCGATGAACTCGACCTGTACCCCAACCAACTCTACGGCTGGCTCAAGGACTTCTTCGAGAATGGCCATGCCGCAACAAATACAGAATCACGAAAGCACGAAAGCACGAAAGAACGAAAACACGAAACGAAGGCATAACCATTTTACGACACGTCACACGCCAAAGCAATTCTCGATAAGAAAAGCAGGAAGGCAAGAAAAAAACGGCTGATTCAATTCTTGCTTTCCTGCCTTCCTTATCGTCCCTGCATTTTCCGGTAGTACGGTGTACGGTTGAGCAAATCGCTTGGGTTGGGGTTCTATTTCGTGTTTTCGTACTTTCGGGCATTCGTGATTCGCATTCTGAATTTGCGCAAAATTAATTCTGCGCAGCTCGCAAAGATTTTGGAGGTAGGTAACACGAATTACATCGATTGAGGAAAATGTCTGCATGGTATTTCCTATCCGTGTCATCCGTGATATCCCTGGTTGCCTTGCGTTTTCTGCAATACTCATAGGGCTACACATTTCCATAGCGGCTGTTGCGAAGAATCGTATATCCCTTGATGAGTTCGCGGATGCCGGCGGCAATACCATGGTTGGGGCGGAACCCCGTGCCTTCGATCTTGGCGTTGGAAACGATGTAATCGCGCTTATCCGGGTCTTCACCAATCGCGGCTTCGAGAAAAACAAAATACGGCAACTGCTTGCGAATTTCGGTACATAGTTCGATCTTGGAGAGATTGGCGTCACTCAGGCCGACGTTGTAAGCCTGATTCTTCATGCCGTCAAACTGACTCAAGCCGTGAACGAAGGCCCGGGCCACGTCACGGACATGAATGAAGTTCCGCTTGGCATGGCCCTCAAAAATCACGACGGCGCGATCGATGATGGCCCGATACACAAAGTCATTCACGAGCAGATCAAGACGCATGCGCGGCGACATGCCGAATACCGTGGCCAGGCGGAAGGTAATGGCGTTGCCGGCGTCGAGCACAGCAACCTCGGCCTGGACCTTGGTGCATCCGTATAGGCTGATGGGGCGCAGCGGGCTTTCCTCGGTGCAGAACGTACCTTTGTCTCCGATACCGTAACCGCTATTGGTGTTCGGCAAGAGAATTCGCTGATTCGGCGAGCGCAGGCTGAGAATCAGTTTGATGGCGTCCAGGTTGATGGAAGTCGCCGCGGTGGCGTCGGCATTGCAAGCCGGCGCCCCGACGATCGCCGCCAGCGGGATAATGTAATCCGCCTCGCGCAGCAACCGCGTCATCGTGCTCTTATCACGACAGTCGCCACGGGTGATCTGAAAATTCGGATCGGCACAGCACTCCGCCAGGCTCGATTGGCCAAACGTGAAGCTCTCCAGCACATGAACGCCGTAGCCTTCTTGTAGCAACGACGGAACCAGGACGGAACCTATGTAACCGGCGCCACCTGTAATTAATACTTGCGTCTTCATCATTAACCTCATTGAGAAGAAATCTAACCAAAGGGATCCGCTTTATCCCTATTGCATATCTCGGTGTTCACCACGAACCCTGCAGTGAGTATTTCACATATCCCTTGCACGGCAGAAATAGTCGCTTTTCCAAACCGATCAAAATAATTCCGAGCCGCGACCGTCAGGGAGCGGCCGACATAATCCGCACGGCATCCTGTCGGCCACTCCCTGACGGTCGCGGCTCGGAAAAGCGTCAAATTCACCTGTCAAAGGTATATACCTTATTTCTGATCCACGATTCTTTGTTCGACGATGTCACAAATCATATGCCAGGCCATGATATGGACCTCCTGAATGCGCGGCGTGGAGGACGTCGGAACCTTCAAGCATAGGTCGCACGCTTGTCCGAGCGGCTCGCCGGGTTCGCCGGTGAAGCCGATGGCCGTGGCACCGATTTCGCGGGCGGCGGCCATGGCGGCGAGCACGTTCGGCGATTTGCCGCTGGTGCTGATGCCCACAACAGCGTCGCCCGGCCTGGCCTGGGCCTGAACCTGACGCGAAAAGATCACGCGGAAATCGTAGTCGTTACCGATCGCCGTGAGAATCGACGTATTGGTAGTCAAGGCAACCGCGGGAAGCGCCCGGCGTTCGCGCAGAAACCGGCCGACGAACTCGGCGGCGATATGCTGAGCGTCCGCAGCGCTGCCGCCGTTGCCACATAGGTAGATTGTGCCGCCGCTTTGAAGCACCTGCGTCAGTCGATCACATATCTTTAGAACGATCGACAGTTGTGTTTCCACAAACCGGCGTTTCACGTCGATACTATCCTGCAAGGCGGCCTGAATGCGTGCTGTGTCGTTCATGACATCTCTCTCCATACCAGGCGTTGAAACGGCGAAAATCCTCGGGCGTCCCAATATCGTAAAACGGCTGATCGCACGGAAGCGCCGCGATGCGAAGGCCCTCGGCGATGGCTGCCGGGAATATTTCACGCTCCAGTGACACCGGCCGATCTACTGGAATCCGATTCAATAGGTCGCGCTCGATTACATAAGCGCCGGCGTTCAACCAACCCTGTGTTGGTCCATTTTCGATCTTCTCGAGAAAGTCGATTACGTTTTGCTCATTCGAGTCCACCAGGACGGTGCCGAACCGGCGCGCGTCCTCAAGGCGAGCCAACGTGAGCGTAGCCAGGGCGCCGAACTGCGCCTGGTGATGGCGGAGAAGCCGATCATAGTCGGCGTCTAAATACGTGTCCCCGTTAAGCACCAATGCTCGCGGTTGAAAAAATCGCTCCGCCAAGCGCAACGCGCCACCCGTCCCGAGAAGTTCTTTCTCGATCGAATAATCGATGTGAATACCCAGATGCGAGCCGTCGCCAAATTCTGTCTGCACCTGATCCGCGCGATGGCCGACGCAGAGCACGAATCGCCTCGCGCCTTGATCCCGCAAAATTTCGAGTTGGATTTCGAGGAAGGAACGCGTACCGATCGGGGCCAACGCCTTCGGCCTATCCGAAACGACCGCCTGCAATCGCGTCCCCAGGCCGCCGGCGAGAATGACGACCGGCGTATGTTCCAAGAGGGAGGGCCTCATGCTGCCTCCCGCCGCCAGGTGTTTGC